>NZ_JANHZS010000001.1:0-340007 GCF_041414765.1 Pseudoalteromonas sp. DY56-GL79
CCCACTTCGTTAAAGTAACTACTTGCAACTATTGGCCCTATGCCCGGAATACTCTGTAAATTGACGCATATCTCATTGTTTTTAACTTGCTCTTTTATCTGTTGATTGTACGTTTCAATACTTTCATCAAGCACTTGTAGGAGTTTATAGAGTTGGCTAAGCACTTGTTTAAAGCTCGCGGTCAATACTCGCTCCTCACCTAACAAAGCAGCCACTTCTTTGCGAACATTTTCGATACCTTTAGTAATGGCAATGCCGTACTCAAGTAGCAAACCTCGAATTTGATTACTCAGTGCTGTTCGTTGACCAATTGCAAGCTCTCTCACTTTATGGATTGTTTGACTATCTTGCTGCTCTAATGTTTTCACTGGAACTGAGCGAATATGTGCCTGCTGTGATGCAATTAAAATTGCATACGCATCGTTGTAATCATTTTTATTCCCCGTCAAAAATGGCTTCACGTGTTGTGGTGGTATGAGCTCAACTTGAAAACCTAATTGGCTAATTTCACGACCCCAATAATTAGAGGTTCCACACGCTTCCATGACTAATTTACAATTTGGCATTTGTGCCAAATAAGTCAGTAGTTGACGACGTTTAATAGCTTTCTTTACTACAATCTTATTGGATAGGTTACATCCAATAAAATGAAAAATATTTTTTGCGATGTCGATACTGATTGTTGTAATCTGCATTTGGTCTTCTCCCATTTTGATTGTTTGCAATTCAATCATGGCACACCGATGCCGAGTGTGGGAGGAGACCATTACATCAGGTTAGTTAAGGTACTAAAATACCTAAGTTCAAAAGCGTAATATCACTCTAGCCAGAAGTTATTTCTTAATACAAGGCAAATTTGTGCGTCAATAGCTGGCCTATTGCAAGCAAATTTAACGCAGTAGTAAGGGATAACAGCTGCTAGAGAACAAGTTGTTATCCCGGGTTCAGGTTAACTAGAAACGTTTTCGAAACTCGCTTGGTGTTAAGCCCATACACTTATTAAACACTTTACGGCAGGCTGTCGTATCCTCGTATCCTACCTGGTGCGCAATCCAATCAAATGGCTTGCTCGTGCTTTCTAATAAATCACACATTTTCTGCACCCGAAACCGTTGCAGATATTGATTTGGATTGAGTCCGAGCACCTTAGCAAACCGTCGCTGTAAGGTTCTTTGCGTAAGCAGAGCGATATCAGCTAGTTCTGTAATTGAAATATTGCGACCATAATGGGTGTTAATGTATTGCTGAGCGCGCAGCACAGCATCATCGCCATGTTGAAAGTTTGGCTGAAATTGATGATAGTAGCTCTGCTCCCGCTGAGCCGTATCTACGACTAGCGTTTTGCCTAACTTGCGCATGACTAAGTGACCGCTATATTTTTTGACTAGCTCTAATCCAAGATCAAGCCATGACATTACGCCACCAGCCGACATAATATCATTGTGATCGATTAAAATTTTCCGCGTATCGATAGGCTGGTTAGGAAAATGCCGTTTAAATGCCTCAGTTAACCCCCAATGCGTGGTAAGTAAGCGCTGATGACTTAGCCCCGAGGCCGCAAGTATAAAAGCCCCCGCACAGGCAGAGGCGATAACTGCACCTTGTCGGTGTTGCTGAGTTAACCAAGCAAGTAATTGAGGCTCAGGTTTAAGGTAGTAATCAGAATTAACACTCGGCGGCAATAACACAATATTGTAATCCCCCTTTACAGCACAACTGAAGGTAACAACATGTGTTGTAAAGCGGGTATCCTGTGACTCTTCGATACAAATTCTATCTGCTAGAAAAAACAGCTCTTCTAGACCATACACAGCCGACTTCATCGCGTGAGGATAGTGACAAATCGCCACTTTGATTGGTTTCATCTACATTGTCGAATTTGAACTCAAAAATGTCATTTTAGACACTCCAGTCAAAGTTACAACTCCAGCACAATACCTCTGCAAATTAACTAACGAGGTAAAAAATGAACAACAGCGCACTATTGGTGATCGACATTCAAAATGACTACTTTCCTGGAGGGCTTTTCCCATTATGGAATACCGAAAATACACTAGCAAACATCAATACAGCTATCAAAAAAGCAGCAGAGCAAAATATGGAAGTCATTTATGTCCAGCACATAGCTAATCCAGAGCAAGGAAAAGCACCATTTTTCAATGCCAACACTAGCGGTGTTAAGCTTCCTAATGGCCTACGCCAAGCGCAAGAAAACGGCCACCATATCGTAAAGTCCTACGCCGACAGCTTTGAGCAAACCTCTTTAAACGATTTGCTCCAATCTAAAAGTATCGACACTTTATATATCTGCGGCATGATGACACAAAACTGTGTAACCCATACCGCGCTATCGAAATCGGCGGAGCAATACAATGTCTACATTCTCAGTGATTGCTGCACTACCATAGATGAAATGATCCACAAAATTGCACTCAACGGTGTTTCAACACGAATTCCGTTAGTCACCTCATCGCAAATGTAGCCTATGCTCGTCGTGATAAATCACGACCTACGAACCCAACATGTAGGTCGAGGTTTACCTCGACACATACCTCAACAAATATTTCGACAAGCATCTTAACGACCCATGATGAAAAAGCTCGTCGTGATGAATCACGACCTACAAACCCAACGTAGGTCGAGGTTTACCTCGACACATACCTCAACAAATATTTCGACAAGCATCTTAACGACCCATGATGAAAAAGCTCGTCGTGATAAATCACGACCTACAAATCCAACGTAGGTCGAGGTTTACTTCGACACAAGCATAAAAACCAAAAAGGCTGGATTGACCAGCCTTGATTTGAGTGACATCGAAATGAAAAGGGACTAATTAGCCTGCTGCTTATAGGCTTGTCGATAAGCGTGAAGTAGCGGCTCGGTATAACCATTGGGTTGAACTCGGCCTTCAAATACCAAAGATAACGCCGCTTTATAGGCGAGGTTTTCACTAAGCGGTTTATGGTCATTGAGCATTGGTTGGTAGAGGCTGTCACCTTCGTTTTGACCATCTACAACAGCGGCCATGCGTCTAAAGGTTTTTTCTACTTGTTCTTCACTACAAATGCCATGATATAACCAATTAGCGATATGCTGGCTTGAGATCCTAAGGGTTGCTCTGTCTTCCATTAATCCAACGTGATTGATATCAGGCACTTTTGAGCAACCTACGCCTTGGTCTATCCAGCGCACCACGTAGCCCAAAATGCCCTGCGCATTATTGTCTAATTCGGCTTGAATATCCTCCGCAGACAAATCGTTTTCTAACATCAACGGGGGCGTGAGTAAGTTATCGAGCGATGCTTGTTGACGTGTTTTTATCTCAAGTTGGCGTGCAAACACATCCACATAGTGATAGTGCATTGCATGGAGCGTTGCTGCGGTAGGAGAGGGCACCCACGCAGTATTAGCACCAGACTCCGGATGGCCTTGCTTTTGCTCCATCATCAGCGCCATTTTATCTGGCATTGGCCACATTCCTTTGCCTATTTGTGCCTTTTTCCTAAAACCGGTTTTAAGGCCAATATCCACGTTTTGATCTTCATAGGCCGCTATCCAAGACTGTCCTTTAATTGCCACTTTGGGCAATACAGGGCCCGCCAGCATTGAGGTATGAATTTCATCGCCTGTTCTATCCAAAAAGCCAGTATTGATAAATACTACACGCTGCTTAGCGGCAGCAATACACGCTTTTAAGTTTACCGAAGTACGGCGTTCTTCATCCATAATCCCCATTTTAATGGTATTTTTGGGTAACGAGAGCAGCGTTTCAACTCGACTAAATAGGGTATCAGTGAAAGCGACTTCTTCAGGGCCGTGCATCTTCGGCTTCACGATATTGATACTTGCTGCCGTCGAGTTTTTAAACGGACTATTGCCTTGTAAATCATGCAGCGCAGCCGTGCTTGTCATGATGGCATCTAAGATCCCTTCGAACTGCTCGTTTCCTTCTGCATCCAGTACCGCTGGCGTTGTCATTAGGTGGCCAACATTACGCACAAACATCATAGAGCGACCTTTAAGTGTCATACGCTGGCCTTGTGTATCTACGTAACTTCGGTCGGCATTTAGCGTCCGAGTCAGCGATTGCCCTGACTTTTCGAAGGTCTCACTCAAGCTCCCTTTCATCAAGCCTAACCAATTTTGGTACACCAATACTTTGTCTTGTGCATCCACCGCCGCAACTGAGTCTTCACAATCCATAATTGTCGTCAGTGCAGCCTCAAGGACGACATCTTTGATTCCGGCTTTGTCTGCCTGTCCTATCGGATGGTGTGGATCAATTTGGATCTCAATATGCAGATCATGGTGGCGCAGCAATACCGCACTTGGATTTTGTGCCTCCCCCTGATAACCCACCAGCTGATCAGGCTTTTGCAGTGCAACTTGGGTGCTGTCGTTGAGTGTAATTACCAAATTGCCGTCTAGAATCGCGTAGTTCGTACTTTCTATGTGAGAACCTTCTGCCAACGGCAGCGCTTTATCGAGAAACTGCCTAGCATAAGCCATGACTTTAAACCCACGATTCGGATTATAGGCTTGAGTACGCTCAGCACCATCTTCTTCGCCAAGAACATCCGTTCCATAGAGCGCATCATACAAGGAGCCCCAACGCGCATTAGCCGCATTGAGCGCAAACCTTGCGTTACTGACAGGCACCACTAACTGAGGACCGGCTGCGCTCGCAATTTCAGGCTCCACATGCTCGGTTTCGATGGCAAAATCTTCGGGCTCAGGCTGCAAATAACCAATAGATTCAAGAAATGTCCGATATTCTACAGATTGCCAATCAGGATGAGAGAGGTGGTAATCGTCAATTTGCTGTTGCAGGGTATCGCGTTTGTTGAGTAACGCTTGGTTTTGCTTCCCAAGTTCCGAAAAAATATCCACTACGCCTTGCCAAAATTGATTGACCGCGATCCCCGTACCGGGAAGTAAAGATTGCTCAACAAACTGCGCCAGTGGAGTCGCAATTTGGAAGCCTGAATGAGTGACATACTTGCTCATGGAGAGTCCTTGATTAACATTTTTTGAACGGGATAGGTCAAACATAAAACAATTTTTGGAAAAACGAACCCCTTTTCCCATTCACAAAAAATATACTCGTAATAATAACTATAAATTTAAAAAATCTAATTTATCGGCCTAGTGTTTAATTAAGCCCGCAGCCAACCACTCTCACACCGGTTGGTTTCGTGTAACAAACAACCAGAATTTAATTTGATTTATAGTACCCGTTCAAAGGAAGCTAATTATGTCTCAGTATCAAACTCAGTTAGATCATTTCTCTAGTCTATGCCAAAGCCAAGGAAAAACTTGGCAGTCTATCAGTCCTGAGTATGCCAGCCGTATGCACCTACAAAACCGTTTTAAAACCGGCTTGGACATTGCAAAATACACGGCTAAGGTGATGCGTGAAGACATGGCAGCGTATGACGCAGATAGCAGCCAATACACGCAATCGCTTGGTTGTTGGCACGGTTTTACCGCGCAGCAAATGATGATGGCCGTAAAACGTCACAATAAAACCACAAAACGCTCATACGTTTACCTAAGTGGCTGGATGGTTGCGGCGCTACGCTCAGAGTTTGGCCCACTACCTGACCAAAGTATGCATGAAAAAACAGCGGTTCCTGCTTTGATTGAAGAGATCTACACCTTCCTCAAACAAGCCGATGCACGAGAGCTAGATCATCTCTACAAAGATCTTGATGCAGCAAGAGCAAAAGGCCAAGATACAACAGAGATCCTTAACAAAATCGATAACTTCGAAACCCATGTAGTGCCTATCATTGCTGATATTGATGCCGGTTTTGGTAACGAAGAAGCAACCTACCTATTAGCTAAACAAATGATTGAAGCGGGTGCTTGTGCAATTCAAATCGAAAACCAAGTATCGGACGCAAAACAGTGTGGCCACCAAGCAGGTAAAGTAACGGTTCCCCATGAGGACTTTTTAGCTAAGATTAACGCTGTACGATATGCTTTCCTTGAGCTTGGTGTTGAAGATGGTGTTATCGTCGCACGCACCGACTCATTGGGTGCAAGTTTGACGCAAAAAGTGCCAGTATCAAAAGCGCCGGGCGATCTTGCGAGTCAATACACTAGCTATTTAGACACCACGCCAGTGACCTCGGCCGCTGACTTACAAGAAGGTGAGATGGCAATTAAATTGGGTGGCGAACTGCAGAAGCCAGTTCGCTTAGACAACGGTTTATACCAGTTCAGAGCAGGCACAGAAAAAGATCGTGTGGTACTAGACTGTGTAACCAGTCTTCAATCAGGCGCAGATCTATTGTGGATTGAAACCGAAAAGCCAAATATCGAGCAAATTGCCGAGCTAGTTAACCGAGTTCGCGAACAAGTGCCTAACGCTAAGCTTGTATACAACAACTCGCCATCGTTCAACTGGACATTAAAATTCCGTGAACAGGTATACCAACAATGGCAGGAGCAAGGTAAAGACTTATCGGCATACCCAAATCCAAGCGCGGATGCAAAAGTGTTGATGGCGCCAGAGTTAGACGCAACCGAATTGGCAACAGAAGCCGATCTACTGGTGCAAAACTTCCAGCGAGACTCGGCAAGAGAAGCGGGGATTTTCCACCACCTTATTACACTGCCAACTTACCATACAGCAGCGCTCAGCACTGATATTCTGGCTGAAGGCTATTTCGGTGACGCGGGTATGCTTGCCTATGTACGCGATGTGCAACGACAAGAAATCCGTCGCGAACAAGCATCAGTTAAACACCAAGACTTGGCGGGCTCTAATATCGGTGACACGCACAAAGAGTATTTCTCTGGTGAGAACGCACTCAAAGCAGGTGGTGAAGCCAACACCATGAACCAGTTCTAAACACTTGATTTAGATAACGACTTATATAGTTCCTTAATCAGCAAGGGCCATCAGGCCCTTTTATCTATTGTGGATCAGATTTTTACTAGCCACTGATAACTTAGATCACGTATTTACCAACGTCAGTTATTCAGATCATATTTTTACTAACCTAGACCTATTTGAGATCAGAATTTTATTAACTCAACACCTAACGATCCCGATCATTACACTAAAGATCTAAGATCCAGATAGAAAAGAGCGCATTTGTGACTTTTTTCACTTTCACAAACCAAAATTTTACTAACTAAACCAGCGACAGGTCACATTTTTACTAACTTACTTAGTAAAATTTTGTTCTGAGTTTATTTTGACTAAAAATAAAAATATAACTAACCTCAGATTTATAAGCACTTCATTCTGCTGTAAACCCCCTTTACACTTTCCATATTTACCCCACTTTTCCATGTAAAACTATAAAACTGATTACAGTACATTAAAGTTGATACATGACCCCCATTAAGAACTTAATAAAAGCAGTAGCACTGCTTACAGCGATGCATTGCCAGGCAGGGAATACAGTTATCAAGGAAATAGAAGATTTAGAAAAGGCAGGCAAATACACCGAAGCCTTAGTTAAAATTGAAACGGCCAGCGTCAGTGAAGAAGAAGAAACGCGATATCAAGCGATTTATTTGCAGGCCATGATTTATCGAAAGCAAGATTTATATGAGAAATCAATATCTACCCTTAGCTATATCGAAAAGCAGTTTTTCCTTACCGAAGCGCGCAAGTATGAAGTATACAGAGAGATAGGTATTAACTATCGTAACCTAAGCCAGCTTGAGCAGGCCGAGTCTTTTTATTTAAAAGCGCTCACATCAGCCGAAGCAATGAATAAATCAAATTTAGTTGCGCAAACCTATAATAATCTAGGCGTTGTTGCCGACCATAGAAATCTGCTTGCGCAATCTATGCAATACCACTTAAAAGCCTATGAATTACTAAAAGGAACTGATCAGTACGAAAAGCAAGGGGCTAATTTTTATAATCTCGGTGATATTTCTGTGCGTATGGGGGATGAGGAAAATGCTGAGTATTTCTTTCAACAAGCTCTCGTTGCAGATAAAGCTTCAAAAGAATTACGCAACGTCGCAGGCACAGCCCTTCGCTTGGGCGAGCTGAAGTTTAAGAACGGCAAGACGGACGAAGCGTTAGCGCAAACAAAAGAGGCCATTGAATTTCTAAAAGAGCTTAATGCAAGGGTTTCTCTAGCCAGAGCATATCGTACTTCCGCACTGATCCATATAGCTAAGGCTGACTTAGACAGTGCCCTGTCGGATGCACAAGCAGGCATTGAATATGCCACTCAAACCAGTTCAACACTGCAACAATTTTACGCCTACCTGACGGAGTTAGAAGTAAGGCTAAAACGCAAAGAATTAAACAAAGCAAAAACACTACTCACTAAACTGGACGCCCTAACCGAAATTGAAACGGCAGAGCTACTGCTCGAAAAATATCATCGCCTTAAAGCGATAACGCTTGCTGCACATCATGAATACGCCCAAGCCTATCAATTTATGAAATCGACTTCAGAGCTGCAGACTCGACTTCATGAAGCATTACTAGAAAAACAAGTAAGTACCTATAAAGCCAGTATTGATGCGCTTATTCAATCTCAACAACTGGAGCAGGCCCGCTCAGCACAAGCCATAACCGAGGTTAACTTACAAAATGCTAAGCTATCCACACAAATGTGGGTAACCGCAGCAATCTCGACCTTTTTAGCTGGATTATTTCTAGTCGGATTTTTTGTCGTCAAACATAGAAATGCGGCACTAAAAGCAAAAATGTATCAATTGAATATTGAGCATAAAGATAAAATGCTGGCCGATATTTCCCACGAGTTACGCACACCACTCAGTGTCTTAAAACTCCATATAGAAGCGATGGAACACAATCTTATTGATGACAGCACAATTGCATATGCCAAGATCAACAACAAGATAAATCAGCTAAATGAATTGATCTCGAACGTATATCAATTGTCTCAAGCAGATCATGACGCACTTGTGATCCATCCTCAGCAGCATGGCGCGAAAACGGTTATCCAAAGCTATGTGTACGATATTGAAAGATTAGTAACAAGCAATCAGCTGCAATTTATCGCCGACATTCACGTCGATGATATGAGTATTTATATTGATAAACCTAAGCTGGATAGGGTTATCGATAATCTAGCTAAGAATGCATGTTTATATACAGATAAACCCGGCAAGGTAAGGTTTAAAGCTGTGGTCAATAAACAAGGACTATTTCTACAAGTCGATGATAGCTCACCAGGCGTATCTGAGACCGAGCAGAACAAACTGTTTGAACGCTTGTACCGTGTCGAGGCATCGAGAAGTCGTGCGACAGGAGGCTCAGGTCTTGGTTTATCTATTTGTAAGAGTTTAATTGAAGCGATGAATGGAAAAATCACAGTGAAGTCAGGGAAGTATGGTGGTTTGTGTATTCAGATAAACTTACCTCACGCGGTAGATGTACCAGCATAAAGTACCCGCATAAAATGCGAGTTGATATTAAGTAAAGTACAAAAGGCCGAGCAGATGCTTGGCCTTTCCTCTTTCTAAGCTTGCTTAGAAACGGTAGCTGATATTGCCATACACAAAACGACCATCGGTGTTATATGCCGAGAACGCAGAGTAAGGAAAGATCTGGTTAAACGTTGTATAACCAATATTACTAACAGTATCTTGTGGATATTGATCAAATAGATTGTTAGCGCCTACAGCAAACTTCCAGTTGTCACCTAGGTTATAAGCCACTTCTAAATCAGTGATCCATTTAGCGTCTAATACTTCATCGCCTTCTACTGCACTCGAAGAGTCCACCGTTTCACCATAGCGTGTGGCACGTAATGTCGTCTGCCAATCGCCAAATTGCCAAATTGCAGCTAGGTTCCATTTGTCTTTTGGTGTCCCATCTTCAAATCGTGCAATTTCACGACGAGCAAAGTACTCATAGCTGTCACCAAGGGCTTCAAGCTCTGCAGGGTTTGCTTTTACATGCGTCACTTCAGTGTCATTGATGTTTACCGCGGCACTTAAACGCAGATTACCGTAGTCGGCAAGATCAAAACTGTACGTTGCTACGATATCCACACCTTGAGTGCGCGAGTCGATAGCATTAGTGAAGTACCTTACACTTTGCGTATTAAGTTCACCCGCTTGCTGCAAAATATTAATGACCTCAGGACCGCCCAAGTTCTCAGAAAGGACGATGCGATCGTCGATGTCAATTTGATAGGCATCCACAGTAAATGAGAACGCGTCTAGTGTGTAGACAAAGCCCGCCGTCATATTGACCGACTCTTCCGGTTCAAGCTCTCGAGCACCAAGCGCTTTTGCAGCTGGCGTATCAACAGGGAAGTGGCCAACTTCACTCGGTACGCCATTTTCAAATACCGTAGCAATGGATTTATAGGACGTTTGAGCCAATGAAGGCGCTCTAAAACCTGTGCTTACTGCACCACGTAGTGAAAAGTTATCCGACACCACATAGCGCGATGCCAGTTTACTGGTGAAAGTGCTGCCAAAATCACTATAATCTTCAAAACGACCCGCCAAGACGACATTCCAGTCCTGTGTTAAGTAGGTATCAAACTCTGCGAATAAAGCGATATTGTGACGAGATTCATCAACAGCACTTGCTGGTGAGAAACCAGCAAGCACCTGCGCACCACCTGCTGCAACGGGATTGCCTTCTGCATCGAGTACAGTGAGGTAAGACGCTTCTTCACCGACTTCAATTTCATAGGCTTCGCGGCGATATTCTGCACCAATCGTGAAAAATACGTCATCCGGTAAGCCCAAATCTAATGCCGTTTTAGCATCGGCATTCACAAGCCACTGTGAATAAACTAAAGCGCCGTTATTAAACTCAGTCGGGCTTGTTACCCCCATCGAAGTATTCAAACTATTTACGACACCCAAAGCGAAGTCATTCACACCATAGTTTGTACTGATATCGTAATCCCACTCACCTTGAGTGCCTTTTACACCAACCGCAAAAGAGTAATCATCTACATCGCTGACGATTTGAGGCAAGAAGCCATCAGGGTATACCGCAGTTAAGTTGCGGCTGTCATTTGCGCGACGATAGAAACCACCGGAGTTACCTTCACGTGTCGAGTAGCTACCAAATGAATAAAGTTCGGTTTCCGCATCTAGGTTGTAACCCGCATTGTAAAATAGTGCAAAGTCTTCCACTTCGGCTTTACCAAAACGGTGGTTATAGCGATCGAATGAAAACTCTCTTGAGTCAAGTTGACCATTTTCATCACGAGCATATTGCTCTCTTGGATCGAAGCCTGAACGATTAGTCGGTTTTTTATCTCTATATTCGGCAGACAGATTAATAAAACCATCATTACCTAAAGCAAAACCAATGTTGGCACCAATTGTTGTAGTACCACCATCATTACGCTTGCGGTCATCTCCTAATACAAAGTCTAAATCGCCCGCAGCGTTTGCACGGGTTTGTAATAAGTCAGGCACACCGGCCATCTGCGTATCGTGCTCACCATAGGTCACACTAATACTGCCGCCTTCTTCGGCATCTTTAAGCACAATATTAATAACGCCAGCAATGGCATCTGAGCCGTATTGAGCAGCAGCGCCATCACGCAGTACTTCTATACGCTTAATCGCGGCAGCTGGAATGGTATTTAAATCAACCGCCGTTGAACCACGACCAACGGTACCATTTAAATTCAATAATGCGCCGGCATGACGACGTTTACCATTTACCAGCACTAAAGTGTGATCCGGTGCTAAACCTCTAAGCACTGCCGGACGGGCGTGATCCGTGCCATCCGCCAGCGTTGAATTTGGGAAGTTAAAACTAGGCACGAGCGTAGTTAGTACTTGGCTCAGCTCCAGCTGACCGGTACTTTGCATATCTTCTAAAGAAATAACATCTACTGGCACCGTGCTCTCGGCAACACTACGAAGACTTCTTCGCGTACCGGTGATTTCGATGACTTCAACACTTTCTTTGGCTTCAGTGTTGTTACTTTCTGCTTGCGCATGAATTGAAATAGTTGAAAGAAGCGCGGCACCGACAGCCAACGAGATTGGCTTGCGAACAGCGTTTTCCAGCTTGTTATTAATAAATTGCATAGTTTGTCCCGTGAATATGTTGAACGCAGAGTCTGTAAAAGACCGATTACTACTTAATTTAGTCAATATGAAGATAAATCAAGACTGAATAAGGTACCCAAGTAAATAACACAAAATGCGGTACGATACCCATTCGACTTATGACCAAAATGTTGGTACTTACTAATTCAATACCAGCCTAAAATTAAGTCACTATCATAAGAAAAGACGCGGATTTTAGAATTATTCTTTCACCGATAATAAAGAATTTTTTGATCTACCTTATACCTCATAAGGGCACTGGTCTGATGTTTGCCCACTCCATCTTTACTCCACATTGAAGCGCTTAAATACCAGTATGCAGAAACGGAGAGTACCAATGACACAACGGACGCTAAAACATGCTGAATGGTTGAAAATTGTTGAATCTAGAGCGAACCAGCAGCAACTTCAAATAAAGCCAAAAAATAAACTATCACCTGCTGTGATTTGGACTTTTGTACTAGCCACTATTATTTCACTGGTAAGTGCATGGGCATTTGTTACCGAAACGCCAGAGGCACCCACTCAGCAGCTTAGTAAAGAGTCCCAAATGCGTATCAACCGCCACTTTACCAAACAGTACATGGTTGGAAGCTGGCAGTTCTCACACTTAAAAACCAGTAAAGATGACATCAATGTGTTTATCCGTATCCCGACTAAACTCGCATTAACGGGACAGGCACTTAAAGGTTATATCGAGCAGTCACTATGCCCACCGGCCAGTAGTAATGTTTGGCGTGATGTCAGCCAGTTTGCGCTTTATATGCATTTGTACTCGGACACGCCACGCCACAGCGATTATGCCAAGTGCAAGGCACCTTAATCATTTCAGGTTAAATTCTTTTATCTTTCGTTCGAAGGCCCGATGGGCCTTTTTTGTTTTTTAATTCAATATTTATTTCGAGCTATCGTGGTTGCCAAGCGGGCTTACCGGCTCAAGCTCAAGTTTGGCTTTTTCTTCGAGTTCTTCGGGTAGCTCTTTGACTACAGCAACACCTAGCTCTTTAAATTCAGAGGCTTGCTTTATTAAGTTGCCCTTACCCATATACAACTGAGAAAACGCGCGCTCGTAACTCTCTTTCGCTTTATCAAGCTGTTTGCCCACCCCTTCCATACTATGTAGGAAGCTATTGAGCTTGTTATAAAACTTCTCAGCTCGAAGCGCCAGCTCTCTGGTGTGCTTGCTTTGTTCTTCAAAACGCCATAGCTGTTTGACTATATTAAGGCTGGTTAAAAGCGTTGTTGGCGTTGCCACCAATACATTGTTTTGTAAAGCGTCCTGATAAAGCGTTGGCTTATGCTTAACCGCCTCAACAAATGCAGATTCCACAGGGATAAACATAATGACTACCTCTGGGGAGTTAAGACCAGGTAAGCGCTCATAAGACTTACTACCCAACTCTTTGATCCGTGCAGTGATGGCTTCGGTGTGTGCCACAATGGCTTGATTCGCTTCACTATCTGTTGTGGCATTAATATACCTTGTATAGGCATTCAATGAGGTTTTAGCGTCAATAACCAGATGACGAGATTGCGGTAAGTAAACCACGACGTCAGGGCGAAACTTGCCTTCGTCGGTATTAAAGTTTACTTCTCGCTGATAGTCGTAACCGGGACGTAGCCCAGCGCTATCAAGCACATTTTCGAGCATGAGTTCGCCCCAGTTACCTTGTGCTTTCTTTTGCCCCTGTAGCGCAGTGGTCAAACGATCTGCTTGCTCAGTCATGGCTTTATTGTTGGCTTGTAAGTGCAGCAATTCAGTTTTCAATGACGCCCGTTGCTTAAGCTCTTCACTATGAATGGCTTCCATTTTATCTCTAAAGCCCTTTAACTCACCTTGTACTGGCTGCAGCAACTGCTGAATTTTTTCTTTACTTTGGTGACTAAAACGCTCGCTTTTCTCATCAAATATTTGATTCGCGAGATTGTGAAACTCTTCTTTCAACTGGACTTTTGCTTGCTCAAGCTGCGCGAGCTGCTGCTCAAAACTTAGTTGCTTTTGCTCCAGCAAGGTTTGCAGATTGGCCATTTCAACTTCTAACTCATGAGCATGCACTTGAATTTCTTCCTTGGCATCGAGCTCTCGCTGCCACAGCTGCTGATATTCAGCGGCTTGCCGTTGACGCTCAGCTAGTCTTGCTTGCAATTGCTGCTGTTGGCCATGACTTTGCAGTTGCTGTGCTCTTAATTGCTCAGCGAGTTGCTCGGCTTGGCTTAGTTGCGACCTAAGTGCTTGCTCGGAGGCGAGTTGAGTATTGAGTTGATTTTTGAAAGTGCTGCGTATGACCCAAACAACGGGGAGTAGGGTAGCCGCACCGCCTGCAAATAGCGCAAGACTAAACCATGCAGGCGTATTGGAGAGCATTGACCAAAGCATATTGAGATCTCATCGGTTCTTCTACTTTGATAATACCTTAGATATAAATTTCAATCACTTAGTCATTCAGTGATCTGTTGACCATTGTAGCGATACCCGGCGCCATATACCGACTCTACAATTTTCGGAGATAAATCTAATCCTTTGATTTTCTTTCTGATATTTTTAATGTGGCTGTCGATTACGCGATCCGAAATATCAAAGTTATCCGGTTGAATATAATCAAGAATTTGCTGTCTTGAAAAGACACGGTTTGGTGCATCATATAAAAGCGCAAAGACGTCAAACTCAACTTTGGTTAAGCCTAATGTACTGCCATTCAGCTTAACCGTTAATTCTTCGCGATTTACTTCGATAGGCTTTTGATACGCATTGGTGTTCACACAACGACGTAAGATCGCCTTCATGCGCATCACTAATTCAGCGGCACTAAAAGGTTTACATACATAATCATCTGCGCCGACTTCTAAGCCCTTTAAACGGTCAGCTTCTGCCACTTTGGCAGTCAGCATCACAATAGGTACTTCAGAAAACTCTCGAATTTGACGCATACACTCTACGCCATCTTGGTTCGGCAACATGATATCCATCAAGATTGCATTTGGTTGGTTTAACTTTACCCAAGGTACAACTTCGGCACCGTCTGCAATATGAAACATTTCAAAACCGGATGCTCTAAAAAACAACAGCACCTGCTCTGCAATATCTTGGTCGTCTTCGACGAGCAAAATTCTTGATGGGGTAGACATAGGATTTATTTACTCTTTGCTTTTAACTTTTTCAATTGTTGTCTAACTTGACGCTTTAACTTGTCTGAAAGCGTGTCATCGAACAGTAACATGGTCAGTATACTAGACAAGTCTTCGGAACTCGCAACTTCATTAAGTAGATCATAGTCTGATTCTGATTGTGTCTCAATAAAGTTTAAGTGTGAAATTGTTGCATCGTAGCAAAGCATAAGGTTGTCCTAATTGGTCTATGGCGTTTCTCCGTTGTAGCTATTAAAGCGCGAGATTATGGAATAAAAATGGAGTGAAAGATGTTTTAGGGCCAGAAAAAAGAAAAGCCAACTTAATTAAGCTGGCTTATTACAATCAGTAACAAAGGGGGAAAATCAACATATGCCTACTGTTTCAACAATGTCACAACAAGCACTATCATAGACCTTCACCTTTGTTGATTAGTTCCAAATTATTTTTAATTTTTTATCAGCGCTAGCATTTGCGACTCATCAAACTGACCAAGATTGACACCAGACTCAGCAAATAGGGCGTCAACAAGGGCTTGTTTATCGCGCTGCATCTTAAACACTTTCTCTTCGATAGAGTTCGCCATAATCAATTTGTACACGAACACCGGCTTATCTTGGCCGATACGATAGGCGCGATCTGTTGCTTGATTTTCTACCGCAGGATTCCACCAAGGATCGAAATGGATAACCGTATCTGCTTGAGTCAAATTCAAACCAGTTCCCCCAGCTTTTAGGCTTATCAAAAAGACATTGCACTTGCCTTGAGTAAACGCCTCAATGGCTTTATCCCGTTGCCTTGTCTGCCCTGTCAGCATAGTGTATTTCAACTGTTGCTGTTGGCACTGCTCAGCAATGAGATCTAACACGCTGGTGAACTGGCTGAAGATAATTATCTTACGGCCCTCACTGAGTAGTACTGGCAGGTGTTGCGCAAGCCACTCAAATTTAGCGCCATGTTGGTCGGTCAGTGATTTATCAACCAATTGTGGGTGACAGCAGATCTGACGTAACTTTAACAAGGCATCGAGGAACGCCAGCTTACTTCTTTCAACGCCTTGCTCCTGAAATAGATTGAGCAATTTGCTTTCTACTTGGTGCTGAACACCTTGATATAATTTATGTTGCTCATCAGAGAACTCTAACTCTTTGATGAGTTCTGTCTTATTGGGTAGCTCTTTCACTACCTCAGCTTTTGTACGACGAAGAATAAATGGCGCGATCAGCGATCTAAGCTCTCGGGCTCTTGGGCGATCTTGTTCTTTTTCAATTGGGATCTGGAAGTGTTGCTTAAACTGCTGCTTAGTGCCCAGCACATCAGGCATCACAAAATCGAGCAGCGATTTAAGCTCGAGTAAATTGTTCTCTACCGGAGTGCCACTTAAACAAAGTTTGAAACGCGCGGATAGGCTCTTTACGCATTTAGATATTTGTGCGCTTTCGTTTTTAATATATTGTGCTTCATCCAACACAATTGAATCAAAATCAAGCCCTTTATAATACGCCACATCGCGCTTAAGTAGCGGATACGTCGTTAGAATAAATCTTGCACCTGACAAGTTAGTAAGTGCTTCCTCTCTATTGGATCCATGAATAATAGTGAGAGGTAGATGCGGTGCGAAACGTTTAAATTCGTCACGCCAGTTTCCCACTAAACTCGTCGGACAGACAATTAAACTTGGTTGTGTCACTAGCGTATTGTGCTGAGAAATAAAGTAAGCAATAACCTGAAGCGTTTTTCCAAGGCCCATATCATCTGCCAGAATGCCACCTAACTGATGACGATTAAGGAACTTAAGCCAGTTAACACCTTGTACTTGATAATCTCGTAGGATGAAGCATTGTCCTTCGCTGGCTGGGATCACGTCAAGATTTTCTATCGGTTTATCTAGCTCAGCGAGATACTCAAGTAGCTTTTGATCGTCTGAGTCGGCATGAATATGAGTCAGTTCAAACAGCTTTTTGGCATACGACAACGGAAATTTAAATTGTGAGCTCGAAAGGTAATAACTAAAACGAGATTTCAGCTCCAGCAATTCATCAAATATGGATTTGCTAATAGCATAGAACTGCTCGCCGATTTCGACGTAGCGATATTCATGGGCGAGGTTGTTAAGCTCATGAACCGGATGCTTATCCCAGTTGAGCGTAACGGGTTTGTCATCTAACATCACCTTTCCGAGCACATGATGTTGCTTATCTCGTTTAAGGCTTAACAGCACTTTAGGTGTAACAACGAGGCCATTGCTTGGCAGCTCGTCAACAATCCAACGTTTACCCTGTAAAAGCGGCCTGATCTCCCTGTTAAACCAATGGACTTCAACGCCATCCTCAGTTGGTAATAAAAACTCGTCGCCCTCATGGACAAAGCCGAGACCTGTGAGTACCTGCTCCAGCCTTGCTAACTGCTTTTTCGTCGCGCCTTTTCCAAGTGGCTCAATTGCAAAACGAATTTTATTTGGCCTATCTAGTTTTATAAGCTTAGCAACATTAGATTGCTTACTCGCTAACTGCGAAAACCCAGCAGGAGGCGCAATAACATCATCCGTAAAGATATCTTGGAAACGTGCCATCACCTGCTCTAGCTTTTCAGCCGTGATGGTAGGCATAGTATGAAGGTGGGCGATTTCCTGCGCGGTAAGCTCTGACTCAATGCGGCCAACGACCAAGTTTTCAGTATCTAGATACACCGGAGGTTCGGTTTTAATCAAGCGCCAGTGTTCAACATTCGCCAGACGGCTTTTAAGTTGGTATTCATTGCCTTCTTGATGCCAGTAAAAATCTAGCGTTTGCTTGTGCCCAAGCTCCAAAGGTTGGCGCTGGTTACGATAAAAACAGCGATGGGTATGTACAAGTTGTGTGAGTGCATTAAAGCCCCAGGCGCCAAATAGCTCAAAATGACCCGGTGTATTTTGCGAGCGGATCCAGCTAAATAAGCGAAAATCGTTTTCTAATAAACCAGCAGGAGCGACCTGACTATTGAGCTGCTGCTCGGTTAACACTCGACCTAAGGGGTAAACACCATCGGGCCGATTTGGCGATACCTTAGGACTTACAAGGACTTCGTTTGCTCGAGGCTCTAACACGAAGAGTAAGACGTTTTCCGCGTCTGCTTTATCGACTTGCTGCAACTGCCCAAGTTCATTAAACCAGTCATTAACCAAATAAGCCTCACCAAAACCGCCAGAATGTTCGATTTTAAGTTTGAGCAATACCGCGGCAATGTGCCGACATTTCGGATTATTTGAACAAGAGCAGTTTGCTTCGACCGAAACGGTACCTTGTGATTGGTTTATTTTGATGTGCTGAGTGAAAGTATTGCCGTAATTTCCCAATACCTGCGCGTCGATTTGCGCAAAGTTTTCGCTATGTTGAAGGTAACAGACTTGTTCGTCTTTCAAATACTCCTTAGCTTTCGCAAGTAAAGCTGAATTGAAGTACTGACGAAGAAAACGTTCAGACAAAGGAAATTGATTGGCCTGTTCCTGTTTGATTTCTTCAAATAAGGCGAAAAGTTGCTCTTTAGATAACTGCGAAGACATTAAGTGCACGTCAAAATTAAAATAAAAAGCCAGTATATGAAATTAGTGATTTGAGCTAAAGAGAGAAATGCGAGAAATTCGCTAAAAAAGGACTGGTTGGAGGTCAACTGACTAGAAAAAGCGCCGAGTTGCCTGATAATTCAACCAACGCGGCAATTTTTGAACGAACCTTAGTTATAACTGCTAAGTAATTTTTGCAATTGTTCCAAACGCTTATCAGTCAATACTCGATTATCTATTTTCACGGTGACATCACCGCTTTTAAGATTTCTTTGTACTCGAATGTAGTCGTTCTCTAGCATGGACTCCACGCGAGAATCGCTACTTCCGAAAGTAGTCAAGAATTTAGTGATCTGAACAGCACGTTTCTCATCTGACATCTCTTCAGTCATAAAATCTTGCGCTTTAAGTGCAGCAATTTGCTCTGAAAACTGCTCTGGTTGTTCTTGTTTCGCTGTGATGAGCTTTTTAGCCGCTTCACGGCCTAAATGATTCGCCGTTGGATATAACTGCAATACTTCGACCGGAATGCTTTCATAAGCTTTCAATGCGTCTGCGATAGCTGTGTGAGAAACACCTTCCACGGCAGCTATTTCTCGATACGATCCTTTTTGGCCTTGTTCGATCAAGTTATGTTTAGTATCAAAATAGGCTTTACCCAATTCCCAAAGGCTCGGAGCGATGTATTGATCGGAAGATACCGCTAATGTCTTTGCATCTTCGTCACTAAAGTCTTTCGAGCTCAACACCACATAATCTGCTTCGGCTAGCAAACAGGCTTTACGGCGTCTTGAGCCTGATAAAACGTGAAGTTTGCCATTGTGTTGCCAGCATAGGGCAGGGTGGAGATTTCGCTTATCTTTTTTAATGGCAGGTAATATATCTGCGACTGCTTTTTCGCTTAATAAAGATTGCTCGCGGCGATTCTGCCCATAAACTGTGGTTTTACTCTCAATTTCGCTAAACGGCACTACTTCACAAGTCAGTACTATGGTTTTTGTCGGATCGCTTGGCGCAGGCATTGTAACCACGTCGCCTACTTTAGCCTGATCTAAAAGATCGTCGAGGCTACTGCCTTCAACCGCAGTAGCAAAAGGATCAATTCGTGTATCATTTTTACGTTTTCTAGCCATTATTAATACCTTTTTATTCTGCTAGCGAGGATTGTGTTGAAGGCCAATTTGAACGGATCAGCATCTCTAATTCATCAACCACGTCTTTGATATTTTCTTGCGCTTTTAGCAATGCTTCACGACTTGCTAAACTATCTGAAGTCTTTTGGTCAAAAATAGTGTTAAACGATGAAGAGCTCGCAGTAATTGCTGAGCTGTGATTGATTGGATAGCTCATTACTTGACGACCAAAAGCACTACGTACATCTTTAACGATATCGCGCTGAGAATGGTTGCCTTTAACATAGTTAGTGACCAAGAATTGCATAAAGTCCCAACCTTCGTGACCAAGAGCTGCAACGGTATGGTATATCTCACCAAGACGCTTCAGGTATTTATTATTAGCGTCGAAGTCTACGGCCTCTGGGTGTACAGGTATCAACATAGCCGTAGACGCCATCAATGCGTTGTAGAACATAAAATTAAGTGAAGGTGCGGTATCTACTAGGATAATATCAAATTCGTCTTGTACGGGCTCTATAACCTTCTCTTTAAGCTTATGGTAATGACGTGTCTTTTCGTAGCTTGAACTTTCTTTTAACTCTGTTGCTGTTTCGTGTTCAAAGTAAAAGTCATCCATACCAGAAGGTAATACGCGAATATTTGGAATGTGGGTTTCTTGGAAGGAATTAGAGACAAGATCTTTCCATGTTTCACCTTCATCTAACTCAATGCAATCTCTCATTAGATCGCCAACCGTGATCGGCTCATGATCATTAGATGGAAAAAAGCTTGATGATGATCCTTGTGGATCAAGATCAATGATCCCGATGCGATAGCGTTTAATATTTGTTGTAGCTAGTGCTGCTGCAATATTCACCAAACTTGTTGTTTTACCACAACCGCCTTTCAAACTATTAATCACAATGACTTGTAATTTATCGCTGGACTTTCGTTGATCAGCATTTACACCGAGAACATCTGCCATCGCAAAGATATTTGCTAATGTGTATGCATAATGACCGTTTGCACCTTTCTTTATATTGATGGTATCAAAGTCACCTTGATCATGACGTCTTTTGAGTGTTCTATTATTTACACCAAGTAGGTCTGCGGCAGCTTTTTGCGTGTAAGTTCTAAGCTCTTTTTCTTCAGTTTTAAGATGAGCTCTATAATGTTGAATACGACCAGCAAGTGATTGTTCTGCTACTTCTGCTGTAGCTTTCAACAGCCGGTACGTTGATAGCGCATTGTTATTTATAGACATACACATTATCCTTTATTTGATAACGATTATTATAATGTCCATATATTTTGCTGTAAACACAAAAAAACAAAGACATTTGTAATTTTGATTTACATCTAAGTATAAATAAGAAAGTTTAGATATGGTTAGATATATAGGTATTAAAGGCTAAGGCAAAGAAATTATATCCTATCCAACTGTTTTACATAAGTTTTTTTGATTTTTATAGATCTGTTTTTTACTAGGTTAAGATCAGATCTCTTATAACTCCGAGATCGGAATTTTACTAACTACTATTTCAAAAAGTTATATATAAACAGTTTATGCACAGAATTATTCACAGGCATGATGCTTGAGATCAATTTTTTACTAAGTAAGATCAGACAGTTATGCACAGATGATATAAGATCTAGTACGTTAAGGTATGTATAGATCTGATCTCTACCTAGCATAGATCAGATCTTTACTAATTAATGATAGAGTTTTCCACAAGGACGTCTGGTTTGTCGTTGTAAATCCGCAAAATAGACCTTAAATTAAAGGTTTTTCGGCGTTCATTTTACCTTTGTTAGTAAAATCTTGATCTGAAAATCGGCTCTACTTAGTAAAAGAATGATCCCAACAAAAAAAGTTACTTCAGATCACTTTTTTACTAACTTTAATCATTAACTTTTTCTGTCGAATATGTTGTTATTAGACGTCATGAAAATTTGGAAGTAAAACAATGAGCCGGAAGGTGAACATCTCTGTTGACAATTTGCCCGATTCGCTTCGTGGACAGATCCATGGTGTCGAAAGTGCAATCGATAACGAAAGTTTGGCGTTGTTTACGGATAATAAAGATGTTCGAGTATCTTTAGAAAATGCCGCCCATGGGTTAAGAGCTTATTCTAACACTTTTAATCATTACGATTTATGGGGGCGTTTTGTTCGTTCGGGACATAAAAAATTACCGTTAGAAGAAGCGCCTAAAAAAACGATCGTAACGAGGAAAATATCTGAAAAAGTAGATGGTATTCTATACGAAGGTGAGATAAAAATTACGCCTGCTGTTGTTAGTACTAAAAAAGATGGTGATGACGAAGAGTTTTTAGTTTGGCCATCTGACCGAGAAGAAAAGGTCGAGCGCGCGCTGATCCGTCTAGCTTCCAAAGGCAAGATTGTTAAAATAAATTTTAAGTCCGGTATTCAATACGCAGTTATTTTTTCGATGAACGAGCTTGCCCAAGAATTAAAAGCTGTTGGTCAATCAATGCCTTATCCGCAAATTAAGGAATCTTTGGAAGCCCTTCAAGGTTCTAAACTTTCGTTCAAATATACAGCTACAGATACTAAAAACCCAAGTATTGATGATTCATTTTACGAATCAAATATGAACTTTCTGTCGTCGCTACACTTTAGTGGCAAAAAAGGACAGGGCGGAAACATCAAATGTGTTGCATGCTTAAATGCATTTGTTCATAACATGATCGATAACTTGGAGTATAAAGGTTATTATTTCAACAGTGCTCAAGAGTTAAAACGTGGTTTATCTCGTTGGATGATGCTACGTTTGTATCATCTATGGCGTTATGCAGCCCCAGGTAAAACTTATCATTTTCGCCTAATTTCAATTATGGAAAAATATGGCTCAATTTATTCTGATGATGAAATTACAGAGAATAAATTAAAGGCACTTCGTCGTGATATGACCACAACAATGAAAGATTTGATCGAGAAAGGGGCAATATCCGAATACAACATTTCAAATGTTAAGGATGAAAAGTCCGGGAAAATCGTTGATTATGTGTACGAAATGCACCCATCTGCTCAATTCTGTGACGAAATATTGGCTCTCAATAAACACCATAAACGTATCGAAATTCAAGGTGGAAAACGTATCGTCGAAAATGTTGAAGTAATTGATGAAGATACATTAGAAGAAATCGTTAAAAAATAGGATTTCTTATTTTGGCTAGAGTGGTACTTCTAGCCAAAACAAAAAACTTCTATATCAAAGCTAATTTCTATTTCAACAGAAGATACTTTCTGAGCGAAATTTATCACAACCCAATTCTTCAAAACGATGAAAACTAAAGAGCTAAAAGCTTTCTTAAAAATTTTCTGCGGTGAAAAATACTGACATCAATAAATCTTGAAACTACATCTGCGGATCAAATTAATTCTCTAATCCTTAGAAGAGAGAACAAGCATATCAATAATTCAAACCTTCCTATTTAGAACAATCAACTAGAAAAAGTTTGTTATCCAACAGACGTTGATTTGTT
Source organism: Pseudoalteromonas sp. DY56-GL79 (assembly GCF_041414765.1). Taxonomy (NCBI): domain Bacteria; kingdom Pseudomonadati; phylum Pseudomonadota; class Gammaproteobacteria; order Alteromonadales; family Pseudoalteromonadaceae; genus Pseudoalteromonas; species Pseudoalteromonas sp. DY56-GL79. Next base: position 23,341 of record NZ_JANHZS010000001.1, read on the forward strand.
AGTGATTGCTAGAAGCAAGTCCGTGGTCGATCAGCTATTCAAAGCTTAAAACTTAATGATAAATCAAAATTTAACCTGAAGAAATTTAGTACTTAATCTGTGAAGATAACGATTTCATCTTAGCCTATAAGTTTTAAAGTAGTATAGAACACATCATACAATAATGAGGACAAGTACAGTTAGTACTTGCATGGTCTATGCTTATCTTTCAAGATTATGTTAAATTGTGTCACATTATTAAATTCTGTGTGGAATTTACCTTATTATTATTCAAATCTTTCTAAATAAATTCTATCGACTAGAAAGTTGTACTCTCGCTTTCTTGGATGATCATCCTTTTGTGTAAAATGACTTAACTCCCCAAGTTTAGTGTCTGGATGCGGGTTAAAGAGTATAAATGGAAGTGCGGCACTTACATGATAGCGACTTTGAGCTGTATATCTTACATTCACCTCAGGTGTTACTCTGGTTGGCCTTCTAATTCTGAGCTTTGCATTTTCTGATAGACTAGAAACTCTATATTTTTCTTGTTCTACTAGCTGTTGCCACTTTTCCTGATCTATCATCCTCGGATTTGAATAAAGTGACGAGCGATTCAACATCTCCATAGCAAGTTCTTTACTCAAAACTCTGGTTGCATGTTTTTTCATCCAGGTAAATCGAACGGAATAGGGAGCTTCGGATTCGCTATGTATTTTTCGATAGGCAGCCAAAGTCATTAAGTTAGGAACTGCACTATGAACAGCTTCGAATCTGGCATCATTGTTAGAAATTTCCAGAATAGCATTTTTAAAATTTTCTTTGGCAAGATTTACGGCATTCACTCTAGACTTGATAATTTCTTTAGGATCATTGACTAACAGAAGACCTGGGAACCTTTGCAACAATTTTCCGCTTTCTCGGTCGTTTAAATAGAGATCGCGATAAGCATCTAAACATTTAGCGAGTGCTTTTTCACCTTCTATTTTTGTAACCGCTATATTTGTTGGAGCGGTTTCTTCATCTTGTTTTTTTATATCAGGCAGTTCATAAAAAGTTGCCTTTTTTATATCGGCTTCAGTCAGTTCATGGCATAGCTGATTAATATGTTCGTTAAGAATATCGAAAGTTGAACGTATATTGAATTTATTCATTGTATGATGTGTTCTTATTATCTCTTTAATATTATATCAAAAATAATGGAACCTCGCTAAGCGATTTTACTATGAGTATTTAATGGAAAAACTAACCATATCATTTTCACTAAACCTCCATTTGCTAAATTAAGCTGGATATCTTATATAGAATATCAGTGTTAAGTAGTTAGCTATTTGACCAATTAGTTGTGAGTGATGCAGTAACAGTATACATGTTTACCTAATAAATAAGTATGATGTGTTCTTCTAGGTTTATCCAGATTATATCAAAAATATTCTGATAGCTCATATTTATCTTCACTTATTTAGCCTCTATTCAGAGCGCCAAGACTTTGGAGAAATCAAATGATCAGCTAGGGACCTTTCATTGTTTGATTTTTGTTTTGGTTCATTGTTGGCCCAGAAGTGCTGGGGAAAGGTACTTTGTGTCTTTATCGCCTGACTCATATAGCATAACTATGCTACGCAGGTTCTGCCAACAGCTGCAAAAACAAACTTGAAAGATAAGCAGGCCCTAGTTAATTTTATAAATAGAGAATTAAATCTACGTTATTTTGATGAAAATGTTCATCAGCTTTTTAGAGGTCAAATTATCTAATTTATATTTAGTATGATGTGTTCCTTTTTATGAGCTAAATTATATCAAATTTTTTTGCATTTCTCTTATAAAATTGGATTTTGATAAATTTTTGCAGGGAGTTCTTAACGGACAATACTCAAATAGAAAGTGGTGGCTAGTAATCACTCAGAATGGCAATGCTAATTTTCAGCTTCCTGATTAATTTTTAAATTTAATGGTGATTTCATATTGATTAACAGTTTGTATGATGTGTTCTTTGTGAAATCCTCGCGATGATACTCTTTTTTATAAATTAAAGTCAACTTGTTGATCCCGACATTGTCTTGTTACTGTCAAGAGGTTTTGGTAGTGAAAACCCATAGTAAGTATTCACAAACTTTATTTCGACCGAGCGCTTTTATGTAGACGTGAAGATTTAATAGATTCTAGTTAGACCGTAAAGGGAAGGTGATTGATAAGTTGAGATGTAAAAAGTAAGCGTGTACTTACTTCTAAATAATTTAATTTTACACTTTCTTGGAGAACAACCGTACCACTTCTTTTACTTTGCAATGAATCTTCAAGTAATATCCGCATTTTCTGCAGTCTTACCTGACTAAAATATAGTGCAAGTTTCTTTTGATACATGTTCAGTTCGAAGTTGCAACGCTAGCACTAACTTTATAATAACTAAACCAGGCACTTCAGTATTATGCAAATTTCGCCGGAATATTTCCTTACCCGATTTGTACCGAAGTTAAATAAAGAAGAGCTGGAGTAAATATGAAAACGCATCTCATATGTTTAGGCAGTTTCAACATCATATCGTTCTCACACCTGTGTTCATGTCGAAGAGCAAAGTAGAGATCTCTCTTCAAGCGTCTGAATAGCTCGGTTGTGAACGAGTCGTGCTGGATGTGCTAGTTGTTTATAGGAAAATATCTCTGAAATTAACAGTCTCGAAGTTGATGGGGATTTTGGAAATGAAAATAGCGTTTAAGTTATTTAACGAGTAATCATATTAATAGTCACCTTAGGCAGAGTCCTCTTGATGCTGTAAGAATAGATGAACGAAAAAAGTTGTTGTGTTAGAAATCAAGAAAAGGATGAGGGTCAAGAGCAAACTCAGTAGTACTATAGTAAGCAATACCACCTTTTTAACAGTAGAGTTTTATCTAGTTAGTCTAGATTGGTCGGCGAGATTTCATCGTATAAGATAGCTTAATCAAGAAAATTCATTTTATTTAAATAACCCAATGAACTGAAGAACGATCTCTCCAGTTTTTTAAGTAATGAGCTCTCATTTGGGGAGAGGCCAGCTGGAAGTATCTGTGTGAGTTAACATTTCCAAAAGCTATGTGTGATTTGTCACAATACGACTCATTTTTCTTACTCCCTTCCTGCTCATAAAATACTACGAGTTGCTACCTTTCACCTTTCATAGATGAAACTTTAAAAAGCAATCAACTTAACATAATACAAATAAGTGACCAAAATCTGTCTGTTGCCTTGCTATGTAAATACTCCGTAAAACGGTTTACTGAAGAGATAGGGTAGAATTCCATTGTTGCGAACAAAGTCTTGAACTGGCTACCATCCGACAGCGCCATTAAGTAGGTCTACAAGATTATGTTTGATATTAATATCGCTTCTAGCGATCTTAAATCGACAATAAAGCCCATTATAACGGCCTAGATCTTAAAAGTCCGATATTTGTCAAATTGAAGTTCGCTTTCGTTCTGGTTGAAGAGATGTATTAAAAATTAACTTTCTTAAACAAGGATTATATCGTGAAAGAATTTATGGAACAGTTTTAGCTATTGTATCTATTTATTTTTATTGCTAAATGTATGATGTGTTCTTTGTTAAAACAAACTAAAGTTTTTCCTTGATGAATAAGGGGGCTTGGGGTACTGTTCAATGGTGGTAACACATATTGGAATGAGGAAAATACAATGGCTAATTGGAGCCCAAATAGCTGGAGAGATAAACCTATCTTGCAGCAACCTGAATACCCAAATTCAGAGAAGTTAAAATCAGTTGAAAAAGAACTAAATTCAGCCCCACCGCTCGTTTTTGCAGAAGAGACGCGAAGCTTGTATAAAAGCCTAGCAGATGTTTGTGAAGGTAAAGCTTTTATATTGCAAGGTGGTGATTGCGCCGAATCGTTTTCTGATTTCAGTGCCGCTAATATTCGTGATACGTTCAAAACACTTTTGCAAATGGCTGTCGTATTAACCTATGGCGGTAAATGCCCGGTAGTTAAAATTGCTCGAATGGCTGGGCAGTATGCAAAACCCCGTTCTTCTGATTTTGAGACTATTGATGGTACATCCTTACCTTCATATCGTGGCGATATCGTTAATAGCTTTGAGTTTACGGAAGAAGCACGTATCCCAGATCCTGATAGATTGATGAAAGCGTATCACCAGTCTGCAGCAACGCTTAACCTACTTCGCGCGTTTGCGCAGGGTGGTCTTGCAGATCTGCATCAGGTAAATCGCTGGAATATGAGTTTCGTAGCTGCAAATCCGTTAAAAGACAAGTTTCAACAACTCGCTGAGCGTATTCAAGAAGCACTTGAGTTTATGGAAGTTTGTGGCATTGATTCAACAGTTGCACCAAGTCTGAAGGAAACTCCGCTTTATACTTCACACGAAGCGCTACTATTAGGTTATGAAGAAGCGTTAACGAGAAGAGATCACTTATCCGGTGATTGGTACGATTGTTCTGCTCACTTTGTGTGGATTGGTGAACGTACGCGTCAATTAGATCACGCACATATCGAATTTTTCCGTGGTATTAAAAACCCTATTGGCGTAAAGGTTGGCCCAGGGATGCAAGAAGATGAGTTAATTAAACTTGTCGATGCGCTTAACCCTGATAATATTCCTGGTCGTCTAACACTTATCACACGCATGGGTGCAGATGTGCTGCCGGAAAAGCTGCCTAAATTAGTTCGCAGAATTCAAGAAGAAGGCCGCAAAGTTATTTGGACTTCGGATCCCATGCACGGAAACACTGAAAAAGCGACCACTGGATATAAGACACGTAGCTTTAACAATATCCTAAGAGAAATCAGTCAGTTCTTCGCAGTGCATAAAGCTGAGGGTAGCTATCCTGGTGGGGTGCACTTAGAAATGACAGGGCAACACGTCACTGAGTGTGTTGGTGGTGCCTATGGTCTATCAGACGAAGACTTATCTCAGCGTTACCGCACCCAGTGTGATCCGCGTCTAAACGCAGACCAAGTTTTAGAGCTAGGATTTTTAGTTGCTGATCTACTAAAAGATGCTCGTAAAACAGTATAAATGGCAAACAAAGGGCCGCATTGCGGCCTTTTTAGTATTTATGGCGCTTTAACCCAGTTTCAGAAATAATCTTTGCTGAGATTTCCTCAACGGAATAACGTGTACTGTTCAAGTAAGGCGTTCTATTCTTTTTAAATAGCATCTCGACTTCTTTGACTTCAATACGGCATTGTCTGATTGATGCGTACTTGGAGTTTGCCATTCTCTCTTGCCTTATTGCGGCTAGTCTTTCGGGATCTATGGTTAAGCCAAAGAGCTTACCTTTGTATTTATCTAGACATTTGGGTAGTTTTCCACTTTCTAAATCATCCTCTGTCATCGGATAATTCGCGGCTTTTATCCCATATTGCAATGCTAAATATAAGCTTGTCGGCGTTTTACCGCTGCGGCTGACACCAACCAATATGATGTCTGCCTCGTCATAATCTTTAATATTTGCGCCGTCATCATTTGCAAGTGCGTAGTTAACTGCATCAATTCTAAAATCATAAGACGATTCGTGAATGCTATGCGTGCGGTGCATTTTGGGCACCGGCTGAACTTTTAGCTCTCTTTTTACTATTTCGCTCGCATAAGATAAAAAGTCGTAACAAACCCCTTGCGACGATAAAATAATATCGGACAATTCTGGATTAACGAATGTAAAAAACACCAATGGTTTTTCACCTGAAGTCTCAGCAACCGAGTCTATTAATTCTTTGATTTCATTTGCTTTTTTTACTGTTTCTACAAATGGTATCGTTTGGTGATTAAATTCTACAGGGAACATTGAAAGCGTTGCGTGACCAAACACTTCAGAGGTGATAGCGGTACCATCGGAAATATAAAATGCTGTTCTCATTTTGCTATTATTCATTCAGAAATTGTTGAAAATAAGCCATCGCGGTTTACGAAGACTGCCTTACCGTTGTAGAATGCCCTTGACCAAGTGGAAAGGTCAATTAATCTCTCACATTTAATACAATTTGTTTTGGAGACAGTTCCGTGCAAGACTACGTTCTCTGGTATCAAGAGTTGGGTATGCAAGATGTACCTCGAGTTGGTGGTAAAAACGCTTCTCTAGGTGAAATGATATCTAACCTTGCTAACGCTGGTGTACAAGTACCTGGTGGATTCGCAACAACAGCCGATGCGTTTAATGAATTTCTTGAGCAATCAGGCCTCAATGAAAAAATCCACTCAATCCTAGATACTCTCGATGTTGACGATGTCAACGAATTAGCCAAAGTCGGCGCCCAGATTAGACAATGGGTTATCGATACACCATTCCAACCAGAATTAGATAAAGCAATCCGTGAGGCGTATAGCCAGTTACACGGTGACGCAAGCCAAGATGTCTCCTTTGCTGTTCGTTCATCAGCAACAGCAGAAGATATGCCAGACGCCTCCTTCGCTGGCCAACAAGAAACTTTCCTAAATGTTCGTGGCATTGATGCCGTAATGGTCGCTATCAAGCATGTTTTTGCTTCGCTATTCAATGACCGTGCAATATCTTATCGTGTACACCAAGGCTATGATCACAGAGGCGTGGCGCTTTCTGCTGGTATTCAGCGTATGGTGCGTTCAGACAAAGCGTCGTCTGGAGTTATGTTCTCAATCGATACCGAATCAGGCTTCGAAGACGTTGTCTTCGTTACTTCTAGCTATGGTTTAGGCGAGATGGTAGTTCAGGGCGCAGTAAACCCAGATGAATTTTATGTTCATAAGCAAACGCTTGCAAAAGAAAAACCTGCTGTTCTTAAGAGAAATATTGGCTCAAAAGCAATCCAAATGATCTACTCAAGTGATGAGTCTCACGGCAAGCAAGTTGAGATTGTTGATGTAGATTCAGCACTATCTAACCAATTCTCGATTACAGACGCAGAAGTAGAAGAATTAGCAAAGCAAGCTGTTATTATCGAAAAGCACTACGGTCGTCCAATGGATATCGAATGGGCAAAAGATGGTAACGACGGCAAGCTTTATATCGTTCAAGCTCGTCCAGAAACCGTCCGTTCAAATGAAGATGCGAACGTAATGGAACGCTTCCAGCTAAAATCAAAGTCTGAAGTTATTGTTGAAGGTCGTGCAATCGGTCATAAAATTGGCTCAGGCGTAGTTAAAGTCCTGTCTTCAATTGATCAAATGGACTCGGTAAAGCAAGGCGATGTTCTTGTTACCGATATGACGGATCCTGATTGGGAACCTATCATGAAGCGTGCCTCTGCTATCGTAACGAATCGTGGCGGCCGTACTTGTCATGCGGCAATCATTGCGCGTGAGCTAGGGATCCCAGCCGTGGTTGGATGTGGTAATGCAACCGATTTGATCACCAATGGTGACACGGTAACAGTATCATGTGCAGAAGGCGATACAGGTTATATCTACAAAGGTGAACTTGAATTTGATGTTATTTCTTCTCGCATCGATTCAATGCCAGCTATTCCGATGAAGATAATGATGAACGTTGGTAACCCAGATCGCGCGTTTGATTTTGCGAAATTACCACATGCAGGTATCGGTCTTGCGCGTCTTGAGTTTATCATCAACCGTATGATTGGTATTCACCCTAAAGCACTACTTCATTTTGATAAGCAAGATGCAGAGCTTCAGGCTGAAATTAAAGAGCTAATCGCGGGATATGAATCACCTGTAGAGTTCTATATCAGCAAGCTAGTTGAAGGTATTTCTACGCTAGGTGCAGCATTTGCTCCAGAGCGGGTAATTGTTCGTATGTCTGACTTTAAGTCAAACGAGTATGCAAACTTGGTTGGCGGTCAGCAGTATGAGCCGGAAGAAGAAAACCCAATGATTGGTTTCCGCGGCGCATCTCGTTACATTTCTGAAGACTTTAGAGAGTGTTTTGCATTAGAGTGTGAAGCCATTAAACGTGTTCGTAATGAGATGGATTTGACCAACGTTGAAATCATGATCCCATTCGTTCGTACCCTAGAAGAAGCTGCTCAAGTTATTGAAATTCTTGAAGCGCATGGTCTAAAACGTGGCGAGAATGGTCTAAAAGTCATTATGATGTGTGAACTTCCATCAAACTGCCTACTTGCTGAAGAGTTTTTAGAATATTTCGACGGCTTCTCGATTGGTTCTAATGACCTTACTCAGTTAACACTTGGTCTGGACCGCGATTCTGGCCTCATTGCGCATCTGTTTGATGAGCGAAATCCAGCTATCAAGAAACTACTTTCAATGGCAATTCAAACTGCTAAAGCGAAAGACAAATATGTAGGTATTTGTGGTCAAGGTCCATCGGATCATGAAGATTTTGCTGCTTGGTTAGTTGAAGAGGGGATTGACTCTGTTTCACTTAACCCAGATACAGTACTTGAAACTTGGCTTTATCTAGCTGAAAAGTTTACTAAATAATTTAATGGCCCCAATGCAACACATTGGGGCTATTTCATTTCTGAAATGTCCTATCTAACTTTTCGCAGCCAAGCTTAAACAAACGCTGCACATTTTTTAATGTGCTTCTTTGCACCTTCATGATTCATCGAGAAACACACCAGGGCCGCAAGTAAAAAGATAACCGATGGACCGGGCACAATAAAGAAGATCAATGCTAGAATACAAAACACAATACCAGCAAGGTCGTAAATAATTTTCATGTTATTTCCTCCTATACAATATGAGTATAAGGTGTGTGGTAAAATAAACTATTTCCAATTGTAACAAACCATAAAATTCTCAAGTTGATCATTAATCCTTCGTGATACAATTAATTCAAAGCAAGTAAAATATACCGTCATGATCGCAAATATTAGTCAGCAGGATTCTGCAAACGAACTTATCAACCTCTATCAAAATAAACTAACTGATGCAGGTTTTAGTGGGGACATTGATACGAGTTATGCAACTCGTCTTGTTACGTCAACCGACAATAGTATCTATCAGGAAATCCCTCAAGCAGTATTATTTCCAAGAACAAATCGAGACGTACAACTTGCACTTGAAATCGCCCAACAAGACCCATTTTTGTCTCTCACCTTTGGCCCTAGAGGCGGAGGTACTGGTACGAATGGTCAATCACTTACGCCCGGTATCGTGATTGATCTATCGAGACACATGAGAGAAATTATTGAGATCAATGAACAAGAAGGATGGGTTCGAGTTCAGGCGGGTGTGATCAAAGATCAGCTTAATGACTTTCTAAAACCTTACGGCTATTTCTTTTCGCCAGATCTCTCCACCAGTAACCGAGCAACAATAGGTGGTATGGTAAATACTGATGCGTCGGGCCAAGGTTCACTCGTTTATGGCAAAACAAGCGATCATGTTCTTGGGCTTAAAACCTTTTTAGTGGATGGAACAGAGCTAAATACCTCGAAGTTAGCGATCGATAAAGCGGAGCTACTAGCTGAGCAAAACTCAAAGACTTCTCAGATTTATGCAAATGTCATCGAGATCTGTCGAAGCAATCGAGCACTTATACTTGAAAAATTTCCAAGACTAAACCGTTTTTTAACGGGTTATGACCTCGAAAATGTATTCGACGATTCACTAACTACTTTTGATTTGTCTCGAATTATTACGGGTTCTGAAGGTTCGCTTGGTGTTGTAACCGAAGCAAAGCTTAATTTAACGCCAATTCAGCCATATAAAACCCTTATAAATATCAAATATGACTCATTTGAATCAGCGCTTAGAAACAGCCCATTCTTGGTTTCCGCTAATGCTACATCGGTCGAAACCGTAGACAGTAAAGTTCTAGGTCTTGCCAAAGAGGACATCATCTGGCATTCAGTATCGAACTTAATTCAAGATGTACCAGGTGTTGAGATGCAAGGTCTTAACATGGTTGAATTTAACGGTGAGTCCCAAGATGAAATTTCGTCTAAAGTCGATAGTTTATGTCAACGATTAGATCAGCTTATTGCGAATAAAGAAGCGGGGGTTATTGGTTATCAACTTACCAATGATAAAGCGGATATCCTTAAGATCTATGCAATGCGTAAAAAGTCAGTTGGTTTATTGGGTAACGCAAAAGGTAGTAAAAAGCCACTAGCTTTTGCTGAAGATACAGCCGTTCCACCTGAAAACCTTGCTGATTTTATCATTGAATTTAGAGAGTTACTTGATAGTTACCAATTAGATTATGGCATGTTTGGTCATGTTGACGCCGGTGTTTTACATGTCCGCCCAGCACTTGATATGTGCGATCCTGAACAGGAAAAATTACTACGTGTTATCTCTGATAAAGTAGTAGCGTTAACTGCAAAATACCGAGGACTAATGTGGGGTGAGCATGGAAAAGGTTACCGAAGTGAATATGGACCCGAGTTTTTCGGTGAGCAACTATTTAATGAACTTCGTAAAATTAAAAGTTTATTTGATAAAAATAATCGCTTAAACCCTGGAAAAATTTGTACACCACTGGATTCAAGCGATCAATTAGTGTCAGTCGATGCACAGAAAAGAGCTTGGTTTGATCGTACAATCCCAACTGAAGTAAAAGTAAACTACGAAGCACCAATCAATTGTAATGGTAACGGACTTTGCTTTAACTATGATGACAACTCACCAATGTGCCCATCGTATAAGGTAACCAAAGATCGTAGAAACTCTCCAAAAGGACGCGCTGGGTTATTTAAAGAGTGGTTAAGACTCCAAAACAATAAAGGGGTCGATTTGATTGCTGCAGAAAAGCAATTAATCAATCATGAAAATGATACCACTTGGTGGGAGCGCTTTCTCAATACCCGAAAGAAAAACGAATATGACTTTTCCCATGAAGTTAAAGCATCAATGGATGAATGTTTAGCCTGTAAAGCGTGCACAACGGCTTGCCCAATCAAAGTGGATGTTCCTACGTTTCGAGCTAAGTTTTTAAACTTTTACTACAGCCGTTACAATCGTCCACTTAAAGACTACTTAGTTGCGAATATAGAGCGTGCACTGCCTACCATGGCTAAGTTTCCAAATTTAGTTAACGCTCTACAAGGTAATCGCATATCAAACTTTTTTGTTGAACGGCTGATCGGCTATATTGACTCTCCGGCGCTAAGTAAGGTGCAGCTTAGCAAGTTAGTGCCAAACAAACACTTTTATTCAGAGCGCAGTTTTGAAAAGTTAAGCGATGAAGAACAACAAAGCGTGGTATTTGTTGTTCAAGATCCGTTTACTAGTTTCTATGAAGCAGAATTAGTATCGGACTTTGTGCAAGTTATATCAAAACTAGGGTTTTATCCTCTCGTATTACCATTCAAGCCAAACGGTAAGCCACAACACGTTAAAGGCTTTTTAAAGGAATTTAAATCGACTGCGAAGACTGCCGCACAGTTTTTAAATACTGTGAGTGAATATAATAGGCCTTTAGTTGGGCTCGATGCCTCTTTGGTGATGTGCTATCGCGATGAATATAATGATATTCTCAAAGAGAGCAGGGGAGATTTTAAGGTACAACTAGCGCATGAATGGCTTGCCACTATCGATATCCCAACGGCTGCGACAATCAGTCCATCAAAATTTACGTTGATAAGTCACTGTACTGAAACAACAGCAATGCCTGAATCTAAAAGTGTTTGGCAAGGTATTTTTAATAGGTTGAACTCTAATTTAGAAACGGTTAATACGGGCTGTTGTGGCATGGCGGGAACTTATGGCCACGAAGCGCAAAATCAAGAAAATTCAAGAGCACTTTACGAATCCTCGTGGCAGCATCATATTGATAATGCGGCTCAAGGTGAAGTATTAGTGACCGGCTTCTCTTGTCGATGTCAGGTTAAACGCTTTAGTGGAGAAAAGCCAAAACACCCGCTTCAAGCACTTAATAAACTACTAAACTACTAAACTACTAAACTACTAAACTACTAAACTACTAAACTACTAAACTACTAGACAAGTATAGTAGTTAAACGAGCCCAGTTTACTGGGCTTTTTTTATTAATAGTTTTAGCCGAAGACAAACTGAGTAAATTCACTTTATAGTATGATGTGTTCTTTGGACATACTGCGCGAACACAAGTCCGTTATTCTCGAGCTACTATAATTTGACGGCTCAATAACATTGATCCAATTAAAGACTCAAAAGCTATATTTACCATCATCTATACAACACCAGCAAACGAGTATTCGATAGTGCAGTCGCTGATAAGTCAATAAGCTATTATTATTGCTTGACCATAATTCTAAAGGGGATTGGGCGTTGTGTTTCCAGCTGCTTAAGTTTATCTATCGACTTATCGGTAAAGGTATGGCCTTTTGGCAGCAATAAAATTCCTTGATTACTGTGAAGCGCTAAACCCAATATCATGCCTGGCTTGAGCTTTTCAGTTGTCAATATATCAACCGAACCGACTTGCTCTTGGCCTAGCTCGTTGTTACTTACAGCTTGTTCTAAAATATCAACGACTTCTGGGGAGTAGAAATTTCCTCTATAGGTTCGGATAAGGTCTAGGGCTAAATCGGCTTTCTCTTTATCAGAACCGTTAGCGCTGTATAAATTGTCATAATAATCTCGAGCGACTGCAAGTATCTGTGAGCCCAAAGGAATTTCTTTACCTTTAAGACCTTTAGGGATCCCTTGACCATTAAATTTTTCAAACTGATGATAAATCGCCTCGGATACGTCAGATAAGTGCTGCGCTGGCATCAACATAAGCTGTGCAATGGAAGGATGCGTATAATAAATTTTCTTTTGTGCTTCACTTAGTTTTCTGGGTGGCGATTTATAAATTTCTGGGTCCATAGCAAGTAAACCTACTTCCGCTAAATACCCTGACATCATAGCCGTTTCAGCTACTTCACTAGAAAGTTCTAGCTTCTTAGCTATAATTTTACATAATTTGGCTATGCTCTTCGCTTTTTTACCATCGATAAATGGATTTGCATTCAGAAAATTATAAAGTAACTCGACGGTAGCCCGATGTTCTTTACGTTCTTTTTGATTAGCTTGCTCTAATTGACTTAATACTTTGCGGATCTGTGCAGTACGTTTTTGTACAAGTCCTTCAAGGTTTTCATTTAATTCTGTTAGTTGCGTATTTTTTTGTACTATCTCTTCATTTAGTCTTTTATTTGTGCTTTTTAACCTGTATTTTTCTGAACATTCTCTCACGGTATGCACGAGTATATCGTTATCCCAAGGTTTTTGAATGTATGCATGGATCCCACTTTCATTAATGGCTTTAATTGTTGAAGCAAGATCAGAGTATCCTGTCAGTAATATCCGTTGCGTATCTGGGCAAATACGCTTTACTTCATGCAAAAATGTCGCGCCATCCATTTCAGGCATCCGCATATCACTTATAACAACTTCAAAAGAGGAGTCGCGGATCAGTGTCAAGGCTTGCTGTGGATCACTGCAGAGTTCAGCGTGTATTCCATTTTGACGGAATAAGCGATTTAACGACCGTATCACATTAGTCTCATCATCGAGACAAAGCACTCGTATCGCTTCATTTGAAGTCGTTGATTGCTCGCCAAATTCCAAAGTTCAATCTCCTAAATGAATTAATTTAAACTTAGTTCAAAAAGCAAGCTACGACAAGAAACCGATAAAATACGCCTTAAGTCTAATATTACCCTTCAACCTGATTAATAACTTTTTAATATATGCTTAAGAAACAAACTAGTAACTGTATAAACTTTAGAGAACTAGGCTAGTAACTATCGCTTAATATTAAATAATTACAGTTTAATTTCCATGTATCAGTGAATCAAAACTAAGCATATGAATCAATAATTTAGTGTTACATTTTGATGAAAAATGTGGCTCAATTTACGCTTACGTCAACGTTACCAGCTAGAGAAAAATGTTGTTGCCATATTGATTTTATGTGTTAGGTTTATGTTGTTATTGTTAACCAAATACAATAAATGGTTGGAGAACCAAACTATGAAACAACATGTAAAGACCCTTAAATTATCGCAAATGGCTTCGTTCCTCGGAGCCATTTTCTGCGCTAACTCATATGCTTATAATTGTGATGGTTTACCTGAATGGTCACAAAATTCGGCATATAATGGTGGTGCTCAAGTACAAAAATCGCAACAAGCTTTTGAAGCAAAGTGGTGGACTCAGGCTGATCCAGTTACCCATTCCGGACAATGGGATGATTGGAAAAAATTGGGCGACTGTGACAGCGTTGTCACCAACACACCGCCTACAGTACAAAGCTTACTCCCAGCTGACGGCAGCGCTTTTAATGAAAATGACAGCGTTGCCATTTCTGTAAATGCAACAGATAGCGATGGCCAAGTAACGCAGGTAGAGTTTTTTGTAGGTGGCACGTCTGTTGGTATTGATACCACAGCGACAGGTGATAATTTTTCATTTAACTGGTCAGCAACCGCTGGAACACACGCAATTTCAGTAGTTGCAACAGATGACAAGCAAGCTGTGTCCAACACATTAATAACTAATATTATCGTTAATACGACAGGAAATCAGTTACCTACAGCAAATCTTTCGTTAGGCGGAGGTAATGACCTGGTTATTAATCAACCTGTAGACATCGTTCTTGATGGTTCAGATCCAGACGGCTCAATCGCAAAACTAACACTGCTTATCAACGACCAAGTCGCATTTGAGAGCACAACAGCACCGGCACAGCACACTTGGACACCAACGCAACTGGGCACCGTAACATTAAAGCTTGTTGTTGAAGATAATACTGGTGCGACAGCAGAGAGTATACTCAATGCAAATGTGGTTGAAACACCGCCAGTGGTAAACAGCTGTGTTCCACATGGTCTTTATCAGACCCCCAACACATCGCCTAACTACTGTGATATCTATGATGAAAATGGCCGTGAAAAAATGGGGACTGATCACCCTAGACGCGTCATCGGTTACTTTACCAGTTGGAGAACGGGTAAGAATGGTCAACCGAGCTACTTAGTTGATGATATTCCATGGGATAAGATCACACACATCAATTATGCTTTCGCGCACGTTGATGCCAACAACAAGGTTTCAATAGGCAATCCAACTGCTCCTAACAATGCAGCGACGAATATGACTTGGCCGGGGGTTGCTGGTGCAGAGATGGATCCATCTCTTCCTTATACCGGTCATTTTAACTTGCTGAACAAATTTAAGAAACAGCATCCTGATGTTAAAACCTTGATCTCAGTCGGCGGTTGGGCGGAAACTGGTGGCTACTTCGACGAAACAGGTAAGCGAATTGCCAGCGGCGGTTTCTATACGATGACGACCAATGCAGATGGCAGCGTGAATCACGCTGGTATTGATGCGTTTGTAGCAAGTTCAGTTGAATTTATCCGTAAATACAACTTTGATGGTGTCGATATCGACTATGAATATCCATCTTCTATGAATGACTCTGGTCACCCGGATGATTTTGCGATATCAAACCCGCGTCGAGCAGCATTGAATGCTTCTTATCAAGTATTAATGAAAAAACTGAGAGAAGCTTTAGATCAAGCTGGCCAACAAGACAATACTCACTATCTATTGACGATCGCATCACCGTCTTCTGGTTACCTTCTACGTGGTATGGAGACATTCCAGGTCACTAAGTATCTAGACTACGTCAATATTATGTCTTATGACTTACATGGAGCGTGGAACCAGCACGTTGGTCATAACGCATCGCTATTCGATACCGGCGAAGATTCCGAGCTAAAACAGTGGAATGTTTACGGCACCAAAGAGTTTGAAGGAATTGGTTACCTAAACACTGATTGGGCGGTCAAATATTTCAGAGGCTCCGTCTCTGCAGGGCGCATCAACATCGGTATCCCTTATTATACTCGCGGTTTTAGAGATGTAACAGGCGGTACAAATGGTTTATGGGGGCAGGCAGCATTACCTAACCAAGCTGATTGTCCTCCGGGGACTGGCAGCGGTGAAAAGAACAAGTGTGGTAATGGTGCTGTGGGTATCGATAACTTGTGGCACGATAAGAACGATGTTGGCTTAGAAGTACCGGCAGGTTCTAACCCACTTTGGCATGTTAAAAACCTTCAAAATGGCGTGTTAGGAAGTTACCTAAGTGATTATGGACTAGATCCAGTTAACAACCCAGAACATCAAATTAGCGGTACTTATGCGCGCCATTATGATTCCGTCGCGGTTGCTCCTTGGCTCTGGAACGCCAGCAAGAATGTTTTCTTATCCATTGAAGATGAAGAGTCAATGGCTGCGAAAGTCGACTATGTCATCAACCAAGAACTAGGCGGAATCATGTTCTGGGAGCTTGCTGGTGACTTCGATTATGATGTAAGCAAGAATGAATATTTCATGGGTTCATCGCTAACAAGCTTAGCCTACAACAAGTTTAATCAAAGTGGCACGCCATACTCCGTTAAACAAGGAAATAAGACCTTTGTAAAACCAGCTTCTGCAGTTGATGTCACATTCGTTGCTAAAGATTTCCCAGCTGGAGATGCTAACTATCCAATTGCACCGACTTTTGCCTTTACCAATAACTCAGCGATAGATTTGAGTGGCGCAAAAATTTCGTTTGATGTTCCTGTTGCAACATCGGCAATTTTCAAATCTAACTGGAATGCACAAGAAAAGCTTGGCATGGCAGTGGACGTAAATGGATCGAATGCTGCGGGTAATAATATTGGCGGCTTCGAAAACGAATTCCACCGATTCTCGATCACGCTTGTGAACGAGTGGGGTGGTACGCCTAAGTCTTTTGCTCCCGGCGAAACTATCAATGCTCAAGTCATGTACTACATGCCTATTTCTGGCCCCGTTAACTTTGTGGTTGAGAAAGACGGTAACCGCTATGCATTTTCCAGTGAATATAGCGACCTACCAATCGCAACACCTGGTACAGGGCCTACAGATCCGGTAACTAGCTGTAAAGGTACACCTATCAGTCAAATTGTGGTTTACCCGAACCTACCACAGGGCACGCATGCTGCTCAAGGTGATTTAATTGTTGAAGGAAACGCGGTGTATGAAGCGAAATGGTGGAGCAATAAGCAACCATCAGTTAGCGGCGATTATACCAAGGTTTGCAACTTGTAAATAATAAATGGGGAGCTTTGCTCCCCTTTATAAAAGGCGAATAAGCATGAATAGTTTACACCGTAAATATGCGCTTGGTCTTTTTGGCGCAACCTCAGCTTTGATTTCAAGCGCAGTTTCAGCTCATGGTTTTATGGACTTTCCCAAAGCAAGGCAGGCGATCTGTCAAGCGCAAGGGGGTTATTGGTGGCCGGATGATGGATCAAATATCCCAAACCTAGCATGTCGAGCGGCTTTTTTGGACTCAGGCCATTTTCAGTTTGTGCAAGAGCATGAATTTTCGACCAATACCGCTGACTACAATAATCTAGAGGCAGTAAAAGCGAATATCCCCAATGGTACGCTTTGCTCAGCTGGTGACCCAAACAAAAGTGGCATGAGTGTTGTCTCACCACACTGGCAGCGTACAGTTGTAGAGCCAAACGCTCAAAATAAACTTGCCATTAGCTTTAGGGCGACAACACCTCATAATCCCAGTTTTTGGCAGTTCTTCTTGTCAAAGCCAAACTACGATGGCGATACATCTCCTCTGACTTGGAATGATTTAGAGCTTATTAATGAATTTGGCAATATTGATTTCGTTGTGGATCCTGAAGGTAAACGCTTCTATAAAATGGAAATAGATATACCGCAAGGCCGTGAGGGCAATGCAGTTTTATATACCCGTTGGCAGCGGTTTGATGTCGCTGGAGAGGGATTTTACAATTGCTCTGATATCACAATAACCTCAACAGGCACGCCACCAGAATGGGTGAGCAGCGGCTATTTCTTAAAGCAAGGGCAAGATGCTAAAGCCGGTGATAGCGTGTGGTTTAGGACGTTTGATCAATCTGGGAATGAACTGATTAGCCATAACTTGAATGTAACCTCCACTAATGCATCAACATGGCAAGCTGAGTTGGCTCTTTACCTTAATAGCAATTACGGAAATAAGGTCAACATTGGTGTTAAGCAACCGGACGGTTCAATTGCGTTTGATGCAAACGCCTTATTAGCAAACGAAGTATTTTTGCCACATGCCGCTTACACCAGCAATCTTAGCGTTGTAAAAGGGGGTGACAACACCGCTCCTACGGTAAATCCAATTTCTAACCAAAGCATCGCAGAAAATAGCCAAGCGACAGTGCATGCTCATGCGTTTGACGACCAAAATGACCCACTGACATTCATTTGGAGTATTCCTGCACCGCTTAGCTTTAGTGGCGAAGGTGACACGATTTCCATCTCAACACCTGAAGTGACGGCTGATCAAACCTTTCAGGCTGAACTTAATGTCACTGATGGCAAAGCAAGCACGACTGTAAGTTTCTCAATTACCGTTCAAGATAGCACCAATAACCAATACCCAGCTTGGAATAGTACAACTACCTATGTTGCAGGCGACAGAGTAACGCATCAACAGAAAGTGTATGAAGCCAAGTGGTGGACGCAGGGAGAAGAGCCCGGCGCATCCGATGTTTGGAAAGCAATTTAAAGAAAACCCAAATTAATTGGGTACAACATGTAACTACAATAAGGTTGAAGATATGAAACTTAATAAAATAACCAGCTATATAGGACTTGCCTTACTGAGTGGCGGGGCACTTGCAGCCCCTTCTACGCCAACATTAGATTGGCAGCCACAACAGTATTCGTTCGTTGAAGTTAACGTCGATGGGCTTGGCTCTTACAAGCAATTGGTAAAAGCCAAAGATGTTGTCGATATTAGCATCAAATGGAATGCTTGGAGTGGCTCTGGCGGTGATAACTATAAAGTATATTTTGATGATCTACTCGTAAACCAAGGTACGCTTGCAGCTGGTACTAAAAGCGGAGTAGTACAATTCCCCTACACTAAATCGGGTCGCCATCAGCTTTATTTAGAACTGTGTGAAGGTACCGTATGTGCAAGAAGCGCAGGGAAAGAAATCGTCATTGCCGACACTGACGGTGCACATCTAGCGCCACTTCCTATGAATGTAGATCCGAACAACCGTAATAACGGTACAATACCAGGCCGTGTAACCGGTGCATATTTCGTCGAATGGGGCATATATGGCCGTAATTACGACGTAACTAAGATCCCAGCTCATAACCTATCGCACATTTTATATGGCTTTATTCCGATTTGCGGACCTAACGAGTCGCTAAAATCCATCGAAAATGGTAATAGTTGGAGAGCGCTTCAAACTGCATGTGCTGACTCTCAAGATTATGAAGTCGTCATTCACGACCCTTGGGCTGCAGTGCAAAAATCTATGCCAGGGGTGGATGCAAAAGATCCTATTCGTGGTGTTTATTCTCAATTAATGGCGCTAAAACAACGTTATCCGGACCTTAAAATTCTGCCTTCAGTAGGTGGTTGGACGCTATCAGATCCATTCCATGGCTTTACAAACAAAGCAAACCGCGACACTTTCGTCGCATCTGTAAAACAATTCCTTAAAACGTGGAAGTTTTATGACGGTGTAGATATCGACTGGGAATTCCCAGGTGGTGATGGTCCAAATCCAGATTTAGGCGACCCAATTAACGACGGTCCAGCCTATGTGGCGCTAATGCAAGAGCTACGTGCAATGCTAGATGAGTTAGAAGCTGAAACCGGACGCCAATATGAACTCACTTCTGCGATAGGTGCAGGTTATGACAAGATTGAAGATGTAGATTACCAAGCTGCTCAGCAGTATATGGATTATATCTTTGCGATGACCTATGACTTCTATGGCGCTTGGAACAATGAAACGGGTCATCAAACCGGTATCTACTGTGGCTCTCATCTCAGCACAGACGAATGTAACGGTACAGGCGTTGACGACAATGGAGTGCCACGTAAAGGCCCGGCATATACTGGCGACCATGCAATTCAATTGTTACTTCAACAAGGTGTGCAGCCCTCTAAGCTCGTTATGGGCGTTGCAATGTACGGCCGCGGCTGGGAAGGAGTGCTAGATGCAAATGCCACAATCCCAGGTAATCCGATGACGGCGCCGGGCAATGGCCCGTTGACTGGCTCTACAAGTGAAGGCGTTTGGGAGCCTGGCATTATGGATTACAAGGCTATTGCAGCAAACGCTGTAGGCCAAGGTGGTTCAGGTGTTAATGGTTATGAAGTAGGCTACGATGAGCAAGCACAAGCAGCATATGTTTGGAACAGAAGTAACGGTAAACTCATCACTTACGATAGCCCACGCAGCGTTATCGCAAAAGGTCAGTATGCAAACACTCATCAACTGGCTGGTTTATTTGGTTGGGAAATTGACGCTGATAATGGCGACATTCTAAATGCAATGTATGATGGCCTTACAGCAGGTGAGATCCCTAATCGTGCCCCTTCTATCGGAGTTTCTGGACCAATCAATGTGACCTCAGGTCAGGTTGTGAATGTCGATGCGCAAGCAAGCGATTTAGACAATGATCCATTAACCTATTCATGGGTTGCTGCGCCTGGTTTGGCTTTATCTGCTAACAACACCGCAGCTGTGGCTGTAACTGCTCCTTCAGTCGCTCAACAGACAAGTTACGACTTGACTGTAACGGTCAATGATGGGGCGTTATCAACAACCAAAACAATCGTTGTTGTTGTAAACCCAGAAGGTGCAAATGCAGCGCCTGTCGTTACACCGGTTTCAGATATTTCGGTTAACGAAGGGGCCTCGGCTACTGTCAATGTGTCAGCAACTGACCCTGAAGGCGCAGCACTTAGCTATAGCTGGAGTGTACCAGCCGAGCTAAGCGTAGTAGCAAATGGTAGCTCAGCGACTATTACTGCTGCAAATGTCACAGCCGACACAACCGTCCCGGTAACTGTTACCGTATCTGACGGCGTTAACGCTGTTGACACAACATTTAATGTCACGATTAAAGACGGTGGCGCTCAATATCCTACTTGGGATCGATCAACAGTTTATGTCGGTGGCGACCGAGTAATTCATAACAGCAATGTCTTTGAAGCAAAATGGTGGACTCAAGGTGAAGAACCTGGAACCACAGATGTATGGAAGGCAGTAACTAACTAA
The DNA here is from genome assembly GCF_041414765.1 of Pseudoalteromonas sp. DY56-GL79. Lineage (NCBI taxonomy): Bacteria > Pseudomonadati > Pseudomonadota > Gammaproteobacteria > Alteromonadales > Pseudoalteromonadaceae > Pseudoalteromonas > Pseudoalteromonas sp. DY56-GL79. The sequence goes on from NZ_JANHZS010000001.1 coordinate 44,286, forward strand.
TCTAACCATCCCCAATTAATGAGCTTGCCAGTCAAGCTCATTTTTTATTCACATAAACATAAAGTTACCCATTATCTGCCTTTTATCAGCAATTTCTTCTTTCTTTTTCTGCTTGGTCTTTCATAATGACATAATGAACTTCATAAAAGAGTCATAAGTTCTGGCAGTGCTTATTCGTTTATCCGTTTTATTATTCGTTTTAGTTTTTTCGAAAAGCTACGCTTCCGACTGCGCGGGTCAGTCATCCCTAAAAATCGGCATTGGCTCTAGCTGGCCGCCTTTTGTTATGTATGGCACTCGTCCTTATGGCATAGACGTAGATATCACTAGAGCAGTGTTTGAGCGCGCTGGGTTTTGTATCGAGTTCATTCAACTTCCTTCGTCGGCACGGGGGATCACCGAGCTTGAGAAGGGCTTAATTGATGTCCTGCCATCCGCAAGCTTTAGCGTTGATAGAGCGAAAATTGCTTATTTTTCCTCGCCATATCGGCGTGAAAAAATGCGCTTGTTTGCTAACAAGGAAATAGATCTCGATAGTAACTTGATTGAGTTGTTTTCTGCTGGTTATACATTTACGGCTAATCCCGGAGCCTACTATGGTGAGGAAGTCAAACAAATAAAAAAAATCGATTGGTACGACAAGCGATTGTTTGAAATCGCGAGCTTAGACAGACGAATAGAAATGGTGGCTAAAAACCGCGTTGATTTTCTGATTGAAGATGAAGACGCAGGCTACTACTATATCAACAAGCTAGGCTATCAAAGCATTCAGCTACACCCTTATGTAGTTAACGATAACGCTATACATTTTATGCTTGGACGTCATGCATTTAAGCGTAGTGACATTGAGCGCGTCAATGAAGCAATCACCAATTTAAATGGCACAATAGCGAATATCTCAGAAAAATATAGAAAAGATTCAGGATGACTCAACAACAGCAACTCTTTCAAACACTACAAAGTACATTTGGACATACGACACTTCGTCCGGGGCAATCGGAAGTTATAGAATCTATACTTAAAGGTCAAAGTACAATCGCTATTTTTGCAACTGGTGCTGGCAAGTCGCTGTGTTATCAGTTACCAGCAATCATGAAGCAAGGGGTGTGCTTAGTCGTTTCACCACTATTAGCTCTGATGCATGAACAACGGGATTACCTGCAAAGTAAAGGGGTTGCAACGGCTTGTCTTGATAGTACTCAAAGCAAAGAAGAAACGTTGCGCATAGAAAATGCAGTACGAAACAATGCACTTAAAGTCCTCTTTATCTCAGTCGAGCGGCTGAATAGCCAAAAAGCACGTACTTTGTTATCAAAAAGCAATATCTCTTTTCTTGTAATTGATGAGGCGCATTGTATTTCTGAGTGGGGACATAATTTCAGGCCAGATTACCTAAAAGTGGCTAAATATCGACATGAACTTGGTATCAACCAAGTGCTATTACTCACCGCGACAGCAACAAATAAAGTAGCACGCGATATGGCGGGTAAATTCGATGTAACCGATCAAAATATCGTTAGAACGGGCTTTTATCGAAGGAATCTGTTCTTAAGTGCGGTGCATATTAGCGAATCTCAAAAAGACGAATATTTACTCGCCTTTTTAAAAAAGGCAAAAGGCGCAGGTATCGTTTATGTCACGCAGCAAAAGCAAGCAGAAGAAGTAGCAAAAATGATAACTGCCTGTGGCTTTCCTGCAGAAGCTTTTCATGCATCGTTGCAGAGCGAGAAAAAGGCCCAAATCCAGGCCGACTTTCTAACGAAGACTAACCTTATCGTTGTAGCTACCATTGCATTTGGTATGGGTGTAGACAAACCCGATGTTCGCTGGGTACTACATTATGATATGCCAAAATCTATTGAGGGATATAGCCAAGAAGTGGGTAGGGCGGGGAGAGATGGCGAGAATGCACATTGTGTTGCTTTAATTAATAATGAAAAAATTGCTACATTAGAGAACTTCGTTTATGCCGGTGCATTAGAGCGAGAGTCATTAATACAGCTTTTTAACGAAATTTTCGGTGATCCAGCTACAGATTATCACCTCAATGAATACGATCTCGCTTACAAAACCAATATTAATCAATTGGTACTAAAAACACTTATCGTCCAGCTAGAACTGCAAGGTTACTTACAGGTGAACTACAGCTATTTTGCAGAGCTAAGCATCGCATTCATCCAAGACAAAGATAAAATATTAGCCAAGTACTCGCCCGAGCGGCAACTGTTTTTGACTCAGCTATTCTCGTGTTTTGAATTCAAAAAGAAATGGGGATTGCTTTCACATCAAGCACTAAGCGAGCAAAACATCCCACTGACTAAAGTCCAAGAAGTCGTTGAATATTTGCAAAACCAACAACTGATTGACGTAAAAGTCGCTAAATATACGTCGGTTTATTCAAAGCCTCCTCAACAAGTAAACATTAATGAACTGATTGAGTCTTTCTATCAGCAATCACAAATTAAAGAGCAAGGCGAACTTGCACGACTAAGACATTTACTTAAATTTTTCCAACTGACTTCATGCTATCACAAAGCGCTTGCCAGCTACTTCGGTGATATGCACGCACCAGAGCAATGTGGCCATTGCGGAGTCTGCAGCGGTAAGCATCTGATCGTCAATGTACAAGAGAGCCAAGAATTAGATATTGAAACAATACGAAATACTCTAAGAGACGCGTCACATTTTGCATCGCAACGCGGCGTTAATTTTTCAACTCATCTCAAAACTTTGTTTTTGTTAGGTTTAAATTGCCCCTATTTTACTAAATATAAATTCAGACAACTTGAGGGGTTTGGTAGCTTATCCGGCGTAAGGTATGACACGGCAAAAGCACTGATCATGGAGCGCGCGTTATAAATGAAAACAGATATTATTAAACTCGCCACAATCGCGGAAAAAAAGACCAAATACATACTCGGACTAATGAGCGGTACCTCATTGGATGGGTTAGATATTGCGTTATGTAAAATTGAAGGTGTAGGAAAAAATATACAGCTAACGGTCGAACAATTTACTACGTTAGAATACAACTCTTCGCAAAAGCAGCTTCTCAGTGATCACGCGTCTAAATCTCAGGTAAATCTTAAAACGTTATGTCAATTAAATGCTTGGCTCGGCGAGTTGTACGCAAGTCTCATCAATAATGCTTTGGCGGAATGGCAAGTTGCGGCCGACACTGTTGATTTAATAGCGAGTCATGGACAAACACTTTACCATTGTCCGAAACAAGCCTTTGCAGACATTGAAAACTTAAATAGCACGTTGCAGATCGTTGACGCCGATATTATTGCGACAAAAACAAACATCATCACCATCGCAGACTTTAGACAAAAGCATATCGCCAAAGGATATGAGGGCGCGCCTCTAGTGCAATATGGTGACTATCTATTATATTCGGACACGAGTATCGATAGGGTTTTACTCAATATCGGTGGTATTTCAAACCTTACTTATTTACCACAAAATTGTGCACTAACGCAGAGTATGAGTAGTGACATCGGTCCAGGAAACACATTAGTAGACCAATATTGTCGCCACGTATTAGGGCTGCCATTTGATGAAAATGGTGAGATTGCGTCAAGTGGCAAAATTCGATTGCCATTTCTCGAAGCCTTACTGTCACACGAATTCTTTGATATACCACTTCCAAAATCAACTGGACAAGAGTTATTTAATCAAACTTTCGTGCATCATGCATTGGACGGAAAAGATTATAATCATGAAGATATCATCACGACACTGACCGAATTCACAGCTATCACTGTCGCAAATGCGGTGAACGAGCTTGGTACAACTGAATTAGAGCTATATGTTAGCGGAGGTGGAATTCATAATGTGTTTTTAATGGCGCGAATTGAAAGCCATTTGAATAACCGTGTTTTAATCAAGGATTTCTCACAACTGGGTATCAACCCTGATGCCAAAGAGGCCGCTTTATTTGCGCTACTTGCGAATGAAACCGTATCAGGTGATGGCGATGCACTGCCTTTTTCTATGGGAAAGATTTCATTACCAACATAGTCACTAAAAAACGGATAATACTGCACTGACCGCCGAGTTAAAAATACGTTTGAAGCCAGTAGTCTGAGTTGTAACCGCTTCAGATACTGGTTCGCTTACGATAATTCGCTCAGTCAAAATGATATCAAACTCAGCCGCATTTTTTAGGTAATCGTGAAGTCCCACTAAGTTCAATTGCATAAAGTAAGAGCCTGCTTCAAGCGATTGCTTTACTTTAATTTCGATAATTTTAGTGAGATAAGACTCCGGAACAACCACCAAAGAGACCTCACACTTCGCATTTCGTTCGCCGTGCTTTGTTAGTACAACGTTAACTCGGTCATCAATGCGAGCATCCATTGGCAATTCTATGACCAAAGAAAGTCCTTGCTCACCTGGTTGCAGACTAAGTTTCTCATAGGGCTGAACAGCACGGTACTGTCCCCTCATAGAACTTGTGATCTGTGCTGCATTAAAACTAAAAATACCAGATTTGCTACTCATTACTTTCTTTCGTTATTTACAAGACAATGTTAATTATCTCAAAGCTAGATTACAGAATTATGACTTACCAACCAAAGGCTAAAAAAGTCAAAGCTCGGCAATACCGAGCTTTAAATGCATTCTTTGTCCGTTTTATTTATCGTACTGCGAGCATAATGAGCCCCGGAAATACGAAGAATGAACCTAATACGTAAGCCAAAGCTGCTGGTTTATTCTGCGCACCAATCTCGGCTAACTTCTCAGCTAGATGAAGCGGAATTTCTCTCAGTAATGGTAAACCGTAAATAAGTGCTACCGCAAAAACGTTAAACATAACATGTACAAGTGCAATCGTTAATGCGACTTCTGCTGCAGGACCTGTGATAGAAGTCGCCGCTAACAAAGCGGTAATTGTAGTGCCTATATTTGCACCTAAAGTGAATGGATATATCTGACGAGTGGTAAATACGCCGCTGCCAGCGAGTGGGATCATCAAGCTTGTTGTTGTCGACGACGATTGTACCATTACCGTAACTAACGCGCCTGAGCTTATACCTACGACGGGGCCTCTGCCTATCGCACTGTGTAATAATTCTTTCGCTTTACCTACCAACGCCTTTTTGAGTAATTTACCTAAGTAAGTTACAGCGAACAGGATCATCATGATACCGATAACAACCATGGCAATACCTGCTGCTGTAGAATCTAAGAAGCTAACACCATCTTTTACCACGCTAACCGCTGGTTTCACTAGTGGTTTGATAAAGTTGTAACTTTTTAACGATAAGTCAGCATCACCAACAAATACATGGGCTAGTCCTGACGCAAGTTTCTCTAACATGCCAAACATGATTTCCAAAGGAAGGAAAATAGCAACGGCTAATAAATTAAAGAAGTCATGTACGGTGGATGCGGCAAACGCTCTTCTAAACTCGTCTTTACTACGAATGTGGCCAATAGAAACGAGCGTGTTAGTAATAGTTGTACCAATATTTGCGCCCATCACCATAGGAATTGCGATACTAATAGGTAATCCACCAGCAACGAGGCCAACAATAACAGAAGTTACCGTTGAAGAGGACTGCACCAATGCAGTTGCTAAAGCCCCTAAGAGTAGGGCGACGATTGGATTGGTTGCAAATGCGAAGATTTCCTTCGCGCCTTCACTTCCACCTGAGGCCAATTTAAAACCGCCACTCACAGTGCCAACTGCGACTAAGACTAAGTAAACAAGTAATACGATTGACAGCCAGTTAAAAAGTTTAGCTGATGCTGAAGTCTGAGATTGATTAACCATAGTTTCGCTCTTAGAGTAAGTAATGTTCATTCATTACACTTTTATTTCAGCCGCGCATTTAACCACCCAATTGTTACAGTTATATTTCAATTTTATGTAACTCGACACGTATGCTCATTTTCTCATCGCATTTTTTGAAACAATGGTAACTAATAGTAGTAATATGCTGTTTTTACTGATTATTAGTTATGTGATGCATTTACATTTGTTTACTTCTCCAAATTTGATCCACATTTGCTTCACTATTTAAAAGTAGGATTTAACTATAATTATTGTGCCTTATATCACTATGTTAAGACTTTTCTCGTTAATTTTTATGCTTTTTTCTATGGCGGCTGGTGCAGTTGACTTTACGCCTAGTGCCGAGCTTAGAGTAAGTGAACCATTAACAATCCATTTTGGAGAAGTCGATGCTGCGCAATTATCTTCAACGCTCGGCATAAATGAGCGCGAAAGCCAATCTATTGTAAAGGTACTTTCAAGCCAAGTACCTGAGCTAAAGAATGAGTCTTATCAGTGGGCATTGATCACCCCAAATATGCTTGTATCCGAGGGCAGAAATTACATCGCATTTGGCTTTGCTAGATTACCTTGGCTAAGTGTTGCTTTGATTAACAACGGCGAGGTCAAATTTTTAACGCAACACACCCTGAATACCGCGTTTAATAAAAGGGAAGTGGAAGCACCTCAATTATATCTGCCATTATCAAAAGAGCACTTAACAGGGGCAAGTATTATTGTCCGCTATCAAACTTTTGCGAATGCCCCCGCTGACCTTAGATTAATCAATGATAATGAGCTCAACAGTAACGTTCTTACCAGTACGGTTACCAATGCTGCGCTAAGCGGGATCATCGCCGCCGTGTTTGTTATTGTATTGGTTAACTTTTATTTTAATGCCAACGCGACCAATGCTTACTATTGTATTTGGACGCTATTGTTTTTGCTTATTGTGTTGGATATGTCAGGGTTCACATTTCAATATTTTTGGCCTTCACAAGGCAAATTTGCCACCTTATTTTCAGCTTGTTTGATGACTTTTGTACCAGTGTTTCACCTTCTTTTCATCAAGCAATTTCTGCAATTAAGGCATAGAAACGAAACCTTACACCTTTTATATAATGGATTTTTAGCGGCTTACCTACTGCTTATCCCAGTGGCAATCTATTCAAAATCAGTTCATTACAACCTAGTATTAAGCTTGAGTATCATCCCGCTATTTCTTTATACCAGCTATTGGTCTTTGAAACAGAGTGCTCCTGGTTCTGTAACTTTTTCCCTCAGCCTGCTAAACCATGTCATTTTTGTGAATTTCATTGCCATCGGTGGAACAATGTATGCTGGCTTTATCAATGTTTATCATATATCAAGCGCGATTAAACTTGGCTACTTAATTGAGGTCATGTTGTTTACGCTGGCACTTGCGCAACAAAATAAGTCAGCCCAAAATAATCTGCTATCAACGCTACAAACCCAGGTGAATGCGCTCTCGAATACAGTACAAACAGAGAAACAGTTCAACCGTCAAAATCAGCAAGCATTAGAAAAGAAAGAACAACGTTTATTTACCGATCTCTCTCATGAGCTGCGTACACCACTTACCGTTATGAAGGTACAGGTTGAATCTCTACAATACAATATCGTTGAGAATGTTCAGGAGAGCTACGGCAAGCTCATGGATAAAATCGACGAGCTAAATCACTTTATTAATCAATTGATGCTGGTCACTGACAATGAAAAGTTAGCAACTATGCTTAATCTAAGAGACTTCACGATCTGCAAGCTGGTAAATCAAGTACATACTCAGGCCGCGGGCTTATTTAAGGATAATAAGGAGCAATTAGAGGTTAACTATCAAATATCTGGTACAGAAAAGATAACCATCGACCTAGATGCGATAACTAACTGCGTCCTTGAGATCTTAGGTAATGCGATTAAGCATGGTGGAGATAAGGTCCAAGTAAAGATGAGCTTCTTTAGCGTCGACAGCAATCTAATCATTCGCATTGAAGACTCTGGCACTCCGCTATCCTATGAGGCGCACCAACAGCTATTTGACCCGCTTTACAAATCACAATCAGCAAGAACCAATTCGGGAAAATCCAAGGGGATGGGCCTTGCGATGTGCAAAAAAGTGGTAGAAGCTCACAGTGGACAAATTGAATCCTTTAATAGCCTATTAGGCGGGTTGAACATGGAGATCAAGCTTCCGTTAACTAAAGTGCCTGCTTTTAGTTGATATACAACAGTATGTTTTCGCGCTCACGTTTTATTATTTCGTCGCGGTATTAACTTAAGCCAAAATGCAATTTCAAGTGCCACACCCAATATCACAAAAATGAACATCCCAGTGTGGCTGCTATAGCTATAAGCAGCTATTGCCCCAATGAGGAGCGCCAATAAAATAGCGATTCTGTAAAGTGTCTTCATTTTATATCCTTTTCTATGGTGACTTAGCTAATTCATTTACAGCCGAATACCAAATTTACAGCTCACCTGAGATTGCCACTTGATTACGACCATTACGCTTAGCAAAGTAAAGTGCCTGATCTGCCGAGGCGAGCAATTCTTTACCGCTGTATGGTGGCTTAGTCTGAGTATGTAATCCTGCACTTAATGTCATCTCTATACAATAGCTATCGCTTATCAATGGGCTAGTCTCACATGTCATTCTGATCTTCTCTGCAAGGTCAAAAGCCTGCGAGCTATCGGTTTGTGCAAGTACAATACAAAACTCTTCGCCGCCATACCGTGCGACAAAGTCTCCCGCTCTCGTAGCACTATTGGAAAGTATACGTCCGATGTGAATCAGACAATCGTCTCCCGCTTCGTGACCATAGGTATCGTTAACCTGCTTAAAAAAATCGATATCGATCATAATAACACTAAGAGCGTGTTCAAAACGCTTTGCTCTTAAGCATTCACTATGCAAGGCTTCGTCTAGCGCTCGCCTATTGGCAACACCAGTAAGCGCATCGGTGCGACTCGCAAGCTCCAGTCTATCGTTAGCTTCCTGTAGCGCTTGAGTTCGGATGGCGACAGTCTTCTCTAATTGAGAATTTACTTTTTGGATTTCATTGAACGCCGTTAATTGCGCCTGAAAGCGCTTGTTTTTCTCGGTATTGAGCTTTTCACCTATTGCTATCGACAAACAGGCCACCTCAATGGCAGTACCTATCAATAGCGCATTTTCGGTAAACCAAGTTTGGCTGATTAAATCTAATTTATTTAGCGCAAGAATGATCCCGCCAATGAGCACTGAGCTCCAAGCAATCGAATAGTATGTCGCTAAGCGGCTTTTCCCAGCCAAACGTAAAATACGGCAGAATACGCCCCAGATACAAGCTGATACGGCATACGCTATGGTAAGTTTTATCATCACTGCATAGTCAAAAAACACAGAAGAAAATAAGAGTACCAGCCCTAATCCCAAAATTAAGCGACAACCTAGATAAAGCCACTTGTCCGAAATACCAATCTCGAGCAATGTCATAACAAAGTAAGTGCCGGTTAACACCGAACTGATAAGAAAGAACAAGATTGCTTGATCGTTCCACCAAAGACTATTTGGCCAAAGATATCGAAAGGCAAAACCTGACAAACAAGCAGAAAATAGCGCTAAACAAATAACGTATAAAACATAGTAAAATAATGTGGATTCGCGAATGGTAAAATAGAGGAGCACATTATAAGCTGCCATTATCCCCATCAAACCAAAGTAGATCCCCATCACGATACGAAAAACTTGGTCGTTTATCAGAAAGTCATGGTTTGTCCAAAGTACCACGGGAAGTTGCAGCGCACTGGATGAGCGTACTTTAATGTATAGTGCTACCTTACCATGCGTACCGTTTGGTAGTGGTATGATAAAATGTTCATGCGCAAAAGGGCGGTCAACGAAAGGTTGTTTATCTCCTAATTGCTGATGAACAAATATATTGCCTTCTTGTAGCATGTAAACATCAAGTTGATCCAGCACCGGATAGGCTATCTCAAGTAAATAAGGCCCTTCTTTTTCGTCAATATTTAACGACGTACGTACCCAGTAACTTAGGTTGGAATAACCTAAGTTCAACACTTTATCATCGGTAGTTTGCCAATGGATACTTGAGTTATTTATGACGTCGACAATTTTAGCATTTGAAGCCACGTACTCTAGTTGCAACGTCTCTTTGCCAGCAGCTACCACTTGACTACACAGAGACAACAGGAGTACAAACAATAAAAAGACGTACCTTTGCCTCAATCAACTACCCTCGCTACGTTCCATAATCGCAGACAAATAGCGCTCTCGCCAAAGATTATGAAATAAAAATAGTACTTTAATCATAGTCAGCCATAAATAGTTCGCCAATTTTGAATTACGTTCAACTATCCTATAGAATGCGCCGCTTGTTTGATGTGATCGATTCCAACATCACAAATCAAATATGATGCAAAAAAGCGTAATGAAGGGGCAAAGTAATGAGCTTTTGGCAAGAAAAAACACTCGAAGAAATGACTAGAGATGAGTGGGAAGCGATTTGTGATGGCTGTGGCAAATGCTGTTTACACTCTTTTATCGACAGCGATGAGGAAGATGAATCATTTGAAAGCACCGACTTTTTACGCGATGGTGAAGAGTTACTCTACACTGATGTTGTTTGCCAATATAACGATAAAAATAGCTGTGGTTGTAGCCGCTACAGCGAAAGGCAAGTTCTAGTTCCGTCTTGCGTACAGCTAACCAAAGAAAACCTCAAAGATATCTTTTTTATGCCAAACAGTTGTAGTTATCGACGACTTCATGAGGGCAGGGGACTGGCAAGCTGGCATCCTCTTAGAAATAATGGTTCCAAACAAGCCATGATAGATGCGGGGATCAGTATTTTTGGTAAGGCAACCTCAGAGCTGGAGGTAGATTTAGAGTCTGATTTTGAAGCGCATATAGTAGAGTGGCCCCACAAAGACAGCGACTAAAGAAACAGGGACTAGGATAAATGCGAGCGTGCATCTATCCTAGAAAAAGTATTCTATTCGCCAATATCAGCTTTAGACGGCAACGCGGCAAATGCACCGTAGCGTTGAACGGCGAACGCACCACATTTTGCAGCATATGCGACTAAGCCTTTTGCCTCATCTAGTGAGATGGCAAACTCAATATCTCGGGTAGGTTTAAACTTTCGAATGATCTCAGCAAGTAACCCCCCTACAAACGCATCTCCCGCAGCAGTGGTATCCACTGCGACAACATTTGGCGCAGCGACTTTAGCACTATCATTTGGTAGATAAATCTCAACGGGGTTTGCACCGTCGGTTATCAATAATAATTGAGTTTGCTTATCCATAATTGCGGCTATGGTTTGCGCTTCGGTTTTACCCGAATGACTATTCGCGTTCAGGTATTCCAATTCTTCGCGTGAGAGTTTAACGACATCACTTAGTGCGATACAATGCCAAATTCTATCAAGAATATGCGCAGTCGAACTCCATAGGTTTAACCTAAGGTTCATATCAAAACTAACAAGCATGTTGTTTGAACGCGCATGCTCGAGCGCATAAACCGTGGTTTTATAGATATTCTCTTCAGTAAGACTGTTACTGCATATATGTAATACAGAATGCTCTGTAAACATATCCTCAGAAAAATGTGTTTGCCTGAACAACAAATCCGCCGCTGGTGGCCGATAAAAACTAAAGCTTCTTTCACCTTGTTTATCTAGAGAAACAAATGCCAATGCCGTTTTGGCCTTATCAGTAAACTCAAGGTAACGAGTATTTACGCCATTAGCCTGTAACTCTTGAGCTAAAAACTGGCCGAACATATCATTGCCTAACATACCGCAAAAATATGCACCAACGCCTTGCTTTGCAGCAGCTACCGCAACGTTTGCAGGCGCACCACCTGCATATTTAGTAAATGACTCTGGTGCTTTGCCGTCCGATAAAAAATCAATCAACGCCTCACCAAAACAAACAAGTGCCATGTTATTCGCCTTTTAACTTCATTGAACGCAGGACTTCGTAACACGCGCCCATGGTGTGATAATCGGTCTTGCCCGCCGGACTTTTTTCATCACTATACTTTTCGTTCTTGTTATTCAAAATACGATACCAAGCACCGTATTCATGGTCGACGAAGTTATCCCAAGCATATTGCCAAATTCTGTCGTACCACTGCCAATATTTTTCATCACCGGTTTCAAGTGCTAGTAGCGCAGCCGCAGCGAATGACTCAGCCTGAACCCAAAAGTACTTGTCATCATCACAAATCGACTTATCCGGCGCAAAACCGTAGCAAATTCCGCCGAATTCATTATCCCAAGCAGCTTTTAATGACTCATCAAACAAGTGCACGGCTTTTTCCACAAGCCATGACTTTGGCATGTAGCGGTTAATCAGCAATAATAATTTTGACCACTCAGTTTGATGGCCTGGTTGAAATCCCCAAGGTCTGAATAAGTGTTTGGGATCGTCTTTGTTATACTCAAGGTCGATTTGCCATAGACTATCATAGTGCTCCCAAATCAGCCCTTCTGCCTTAGCGGCTTGACGATTTACCATATTGTCGGCAAGCAAATATGCACGCTGTAAAAACTTTTCATCCTGTGTTGCTTCATAGCAAGCGATTAGCGCTTCGCAGGTATGCATATTGGCATTTTGACCACGGTATTTATCTGCCTGATAAAAGTCAGCATCGAATTCGTCTTTATAAAGCCCAAACTCAGGCTCAAAGTATTTCTCTTCTAACAGCTGCCATACTCGTTCAATTGTAGACTTGCTCTCTGATAAACCAACCTTAAGCGCACAGGCATGAGCCAGTAAAACAAAGGCTAGGCCATAACAATGGTTAGTCCCATCGATAACATGTTCGCCTTCAATTAGCCACGCATAGCCGCCATTTTCTTGTCTATGGACGGTTTCTAAATAATCGATACCATGCTTAACCTTATCTAAGTCAGCTGGCTCTTTAAAATAGTCATAAGCCATAGCATAGTTAAAGACAAAGCGGGTGCTTGATACTAAGTGACGCGTTTTCGCATCATAAATCTCGCCATTATCCTTGAAGAAGTGATTAAAGCCACCACGTTCATCCACGCAATTTGGTGCGTAAAAGCTGAGCGTCTTTTTTATGTGTGCTTCTAAAAATTGCGTTGTTCTAAAATTCATCTAACTTTTAACCTACTGCTGAACATTTCCGTTACTTTAGCAGATAAAACATGGAACGATCCAATAAAACATTTGTGATTTTCATGTAACAGTGTGTAGAATCAAGGTGAAAACAGATTGGAGTATCACTTGTGAGCGAAATAAACACAAATCAAACCTTCGTCACAAGCGGGAATACCGAGAATAATAATTATCGACTTCCGCTTATTGCAATGACAACGCTTTTTTTCCTTTGGGGATTTATCACCGTTTTAAACGATGTCCTCATCCCACGTCTAAAAGGCGTATTTGACCTTAACTACACCGAAGCAATGCTGATCCAGTTTTGCTTTTTTAGTGCCTACTTTATTATTTCTTTACCTGCTGGGTATTTAGTTAAACGCTTTGGCTATAAAAATGGCGTACTAACGGGCTTAATCGTGGCATCCATTGGCTGCATCATGTTTTATCCTGCCGTTGTTGTTCACGAATATTGGATTTTTCTCTCAGCCCTTTTTGTGCTTGCATCTGGTATCACTGTTTTGCAAGTATCAGCGAATCCTTATGTAGCAGCACTCGGACATCCTCGCACAGCATCAAGTCGCTTAAACCTTGCTCAGGCGCTTAATTCATTAGGTACCACTATTGGCCCAATCGTTGGTGGCTTTTTATTGTTTGGCTCAGCCGGTACGTTAACCGTTGAAGCTGCGGCAAGCGCAGAGGGTGTCAAAGTACCTTATCTTATTTTGGCCGCTGCACTATTGACTATCGCCGTTGTATTCGCGTTTTTAAAGTTGCCTGTCATTGCTGAGCATACTGAAGCGGTAGATTGTAAAGCGAAACACCATAACCTGATTGAAGCGCCACACTTAGTAATGGGTGTAGTAGCTATTTTCTGCTATGTCGGTGCAGAGGTTGCGATTGGGAGTTTCCTTGTAAATTACTTCGCAGAACCTGAAATCGCAGGACTTGAAGAGCATGCCGCGGCAAAACTTATCGGTTACTACTGGGGTGGTGCTATGGTAGGGCGCTTTATCGGCTCTGCTGCCTTAAAGACTATTGCACCTTCAAAAGCGGTGGCTTTTAACGCTGTCGTTATTATTTTATTACTGGCATTGACCATGAGCACCAGTGGCAACATTGCGATGATTGCCGTACTCGCGATTGGCTTGTTTAACTCTATTATGTTCCCGACAATCTTCTCAATGGCAATTGAAGGCTTGAGCTCACTAACCAGTAAAGGTTCTGGCTGGCTGTGTTTAGCCATTGTCGGTGGCGCTATTGTGCCGCTCATTCAAGGTGTGGTTGCGGATAAATTCCATATTCAGATCAGCTTTATTGTGCCATTGCTTTGTTATGTCTACATCGCATGGTACGGATTAAACGTGGTTAAGCTGTCGCAAAAGTGGCAAGCAAAACTGAATTAAGTTAACGAAAGTTTACAAGGCGAGCATAGCTCGCCTTTTTTATTGCATAATTTTTTCGTCGCAGAGTATTGAATACGTATTCATAAAGGGTATTATAAAATAAAATTGGAACGCTCCAATTCAAAACAAAAACTAGGAGAGAGTAATGCGAGCTAAAACTTGGGCGTTGGCAATCACACAAAGTGTGTTGTTAAGCGCAACAGTTCACGCCACTGAATCAAATACACAGTGGGTCGATACCTTCATTGGTACTGGCGGTGATGGCCACACCTTCCCAGGCGCTGTCGTCCCATTTGGTATGGTGCAATTAAGCCCAGATACAGATAACCCTATGCGCGGTGTTTCCCCTCAACCAGAAATCTATAAGCGTTGCGCTGGCTATCACTATGACGACCATACTATTGTTGGTTTCTCCCACACGCATTTCTCTGGTACTGGTCACTCAGATCTTGGCGACTTGCTGATCATGCCAATGACTGGCGAAGTAAAACTCGATGCAGGTACCGCTGAAAATCCAGACATAGGGTATCGCTCACGCTTTTCCCATGACCAAGAATGGTCTGAACCTGGCTATTATGGTGTTGACTTACTCGACTATGGTGTGAAAGCCGAAGTCACCGCTACCACGCGAGTGGGTATGCATAAATACAGCTTCAACAAAGCAAAACAAGGCCATGTATTGCTTGATTTGACCTCTGCAATCTATAACTTTGAGAATAAAGTGATTTGGAGTGACATCCGGAAAATAAACGACACCACATTGGTTGCTTACCGCGCAACTAATGGCTGGGCGCGTAACCGCCAAATGTATTTTGCCATCGAGTTTTCAAAACCTATCACTGACTATCAGTTTTATAATCTAGACAACAACCGTTATCGTTGTATGAATTGCTTAGGAAAAGATAGCAAACACTCTACGATTGAGAATACCGCAGTAAAAATGACGGCAGGTAAAGCCGTTAAGTTTGTTGCAAGCTTTGATGATCTAGACAAAACGCCGCTGTTAGTTAAAGTCGGACTTTCTGCAGTTAGCCGCAAAAATGCATTAGAGAATCTTAAAACTGAAGTGCCAAATTGGGATTTTGATACCGTTCGCGCTAATGCCAAGTCTCAGTGGGCAAGTTATTTAGATAAAGTCGACGTGGAAGGCACCAAAGCGCAAAAACGTCAGTTCTACACTGCGCTTTATCATGCACTACAAGCGCCTAATATCTACCAGGATATAAATGGCCAGTATCGAGGCGTTGACGGTGAAATTCATGACGGCAAAGGTTTTGAGCACTATACCTTATTCTCGTTGTGGGATACCTATCGTGCATTACATCCATTACTCACTTATATCGACCCAGACCGCGTATCCGGCATGATCCAATCGATGCTAGTACATTATCAGCAAAGCTATGAAAAAATGTTACCTATTTGGTCGTTCCATGCCCACGAGACATGGACCATGATTGGTTATCATGCGGTTTCAGTCATTGCCGATGCATATTTAAAGGGGATCAGAGATTACGATATTGATTTAGCAGTAGAAGCGATTGAAAACACGGCTAACAACCCAGTGTACGATGCCATCCCTGAATACAAGAAATTTGGCTATGTACCAATGGACGTACTTCCTGAGTCTATTTCTATCACTCTTGAATATGCTTACGATGATTTTGCCATTGCAAGAATGTATGAAGCGATGGGCAATACCAGCAAAGCGAAAGACTATTACCGCCGCGCGATGAGCTATAAAAATGTGTTCAATAAAGAAACCGGTTACATGCAAGGGTTAGATTCAAAAGGAAACTGGGATCCCGAATTTGACCCATTTGAAGCAAAATACATGGGCCCATACACCGAAGGTAACGCGAAGCAATATAGCTTCTATGTACCGCATGACGTAGCTGGCCTAATTGAATTAATGGGTGGTGATGATGCATTTGAAGCACGTCTAGATGCACTGTTTGATACCCACCTTTCTGAAGAGATGATCAAAGAGCACGAAGATATTGCAGGTCTGATTGGTAACTATGCCCATGGTAATGAACCAAGCCATCATATTGCCTATCTATATAACTACGCGGGTAAGCCGTGGAGAACCCAAGAGCGCATTCGTCAGATCATGGATACCTTGAGCTCAGACAAACCGGATGGCCTTGCAGGAAATGACGATGTAGGTCAGATGTCTGCTTGGTATATATTTTCAGCGATGGGCTTTTATCCTGTTGCGCCAGGCGACCTAAGTTACGCGATTGGTGCGCCTCAGGTGCCAGAAGTTACGTTGAAACTTGCAAACGGTAAAGCGTTTAGAACCGTTGCGAAAGGTTTTAGTAACGAGAATAAATACATAAAATCCATTAAATTAAATGGCAAACCACTTAATCGCAGTTATATCACCCATAACGACATCATGAATGGCGGTACATTGGAGTATCAAATGTCTAACAAGCCTAATAAGGCATGGGGTCAATCCAAGACGCAGAGACCGCCTTCATTGTCGGAGTATAAATAATGGTTAAAGCAGGAATGTTTCTTGCCGCTATCACCATCTTTGCAAGTGCGCCGTTCGCACTTGCAAATGATGCCGATAGTGCCGCAGCGCGATTAAAACCGATCGCGTTTCAGTCAGACTTAGCATGGCGTCAATTTCCCCTGCCTGCCGTCTCGCTCAGTAAAACAACTAAAATTGACCATTTTGCATGGCAAGAAATTGATAACAAAGTAATAGAGCAAATAAGTTATAACGTAGCGAGACTGCTGTATAAGGAGATGGAAAGCGCGCCTAAACTACCTACACTCCATATTATCTTTGAAGACCTAAAAGGAGTTGCATATAAAGAGGGCGATTTTAACGGTGCAACCATCCATATTAGTGCAAATTACATGGAAAACTTTTCTACATCGCACAGTGAAACAGAATCAGTCGACGAACTTATCGGTATTCTCTATCATGAAATTGCCCATGCTTATCAGCTAGATGATCATAACTACAAGGAAATAGGGCCAATCATTGAGGGAATAGCAGATGTTGTTAGACTAAAAGCTGGGTATATTCCTGATGATACCCAAAAGCCTGGTGGCAACTATAAAGACGGCTATAAAAATACAGCATTCTTTATCGATTGGTTATCGAAGCAAAGTAACCGAGACCTACTTCAGGAGATCAATGCTCAATTGGACCCACATGACGACATAAAGTGGGACTGGCAATACTTTGAGCAATCAGCAGGTGTTAAATTAGATACTGCTTGGCGACATTATCAAGCGTCGTTACTGTAACGCAAGGTGAGCTTAGTCTCACCTTTATTTAACATTCACTCTAAACCTCTCTCATTTCCTGCCGATAATCAAAGACAAACCTTTGAGTTTTTGATAAAAATAGTTACAAAGGAATCCAATTCCTAAATCTATTAATAATAATCGGCCAACAAGTGTATTGTTTGGCTGAAGAAAAGAACAAGTTCAACAGGATCATGATGTTTAAAGCGCTAAAGTTCACCACCAAAGTAACCGTAGCAGCCTCCCTTGTGTTAGTGATTGTGCTCGGCTTATTTACCGTAAACAACTTTCTTGTTATGCGAGACCAAACTCAAGCTCGACTTACCTTGGTTTTACAAGAGATTTCAAGCTCGGTTTCACAGAATATCGCCAATTGGCTCAATGACAGACTTGAAATCGTGGTCTCGATTGCTGATGGACATAGAGCTGATGACTCCACTGAACAGATAAGAAGACGGTTAAAAACCGCAGACACTGCGGGGGATTTCAAAAACGTTTTTATTGGCACGCCAGATGGAACATTTGTGTTGGACGATCCAAGTATCCAACTTCCTGCTGATTTTGATGCGACTAGCCGCCCTTGGTATAAGCTCGCTGAGCAAAAACAAGATACCGCATTTACCGCACCTTATATCGACGTTACCACCAACGAATTCACTATTTCTGCCGTTGTACCGGTAAAACAAGGAGGCCGTTTCGCAGGTGTGGCTGGGGGGGACATCGACATGTCAACCATCACAGAAATTATCAATGAAATTGACTTCTTAGGGTTTGGTTACGGTTTTTTACTTGATGAAAGCGGTAAAATACTCAGTCATCCAGATACTAAACTGAATGACAAGCCGATGTCAGAGCTGTTTGGTAAACGCCTGTCATTAAGTCGGGATTTCACGGAGCTTGAAATTGATGGCACAGAAAAGCTCGTTTCATTTGTAAAAATGAAAGGCATTAAAAATGTCGACTGGTATCTTGGCGTTGTCATTAATAAAGAAATTGCCTATTCGTCCGTATCTTCTTTTAGAAATATGGCAGCTATCTATATGCTACTTGGCGTGATTGCGATTGTGGTGATGCTACAACTATTGCTCAAGTATCTGATGCGCCCGATGTACAATCTCAACGCAGCCATCAAAGACATTGCCCAAGGTGAAGGAGACCTTACTCGTAGATTAGTTGTAGAAAATCAAGATGAATTTGGCGAGCTATCCGATTATTTCAACCAATTTATCGACAAAATTCACGCTTCTATTACGCAGGTAAAAAATACTACAGTAACACTTGAAAACGTGGTGAATAGTTTGGTTGCGCAAACGCAAGATACCTTATCTATGTATACCGATCAGTCAAAGCGCACCGATAGCGTCGCGACAGCGATCAACGAGCTTTCTTCAAGTGCACAAGAGATCTCAAACAATGCAACCCATGCTTCAGAACTTGCCAGTAACGCCAACAAGCTTTCTGTTGAAAGCCAACATTCACTTACTCAAAATATCGAAGAAATCGCTTCACTGACACAAAAAATGTCTCAAGCACAAGACACGCTGGATGGATTGGATAAACTCTCAGGCAGCATAGGGCAAGTACTTGAGGTGATTAAAGGAGTTAGCGAACAGACCAACTTACTAGCGTTAAATGCTGCCATTGAAGCCGCTAGGGCTGGTGAGGCTGGACGTGGATTCGCAGTCGTTGCCGATGAAGTAAGGCAATTAGCACAGCGCACGCAAGAGTCAACGCAAGAAATCGAAAGCACGATTGCACAGCTACAACAAGGTTCTGCTTCAGCTGTGGCCGTAATGAAAGCGAGTTTAGAAGACTCAGCGAGAAGCGCCGATAGAGCCAATGCTTCAGGTACTAAAATGCAAGAGGTGAGCAATTCGATTGATGCCATAGACGGCGTTAACCATGCAGTTGCCAGCGCCACCCACCAGCAAAACACCGTTATCCAAACATTAGATAGCGACATTCATCATATTAGTGACCTCAGCCTGCAAGGCAGCAATAACCTAACCGCAACCCTTGAAGAGTGTAAGTCATTGAAACTACAGTTCGACGAATTAGAACAAATGGTGCTCAAGTTTAGAGTCTAACGCCATTCCAATAATGCTTAAAAGCCGCTTAACAAAAGCGGCTTTTTTGTGATCCTTTTATGACACAAAACACCTGCAACATCTCATTAACCAACAAAATTCCCTTAAAAACAATAAGTTAATTGATTAATGTAATTTCAATGACAGCTGTCACATTTGTGTATTAGTTGCGCAACATGGTTGTCATTTTTCGTAATTAGACTGCACCCAGTTTTTTAGCAACTAGCAATAATTTATAAGGTGTATGCGATGAAGTGCGTTAACCACTTGCTTATAGCAGGTATGCTAGCAACGGCCTCTGCCGGAGCAACAGAATTAAATCAAGCGATGGACAAAAGTGCAGCTATCAATGAATCTGCATTAAAGTCTCAAGGGAAAATCGATGGTATTGCAGACGATATGCAGTCTCGTTTGCAAAAGTTCAAGACGTTGAACAAAGAAATCGACGGCCTATCTGTTTACAACGCTCAATTAGAAAAACAAATCAAAAACCAACTTGAAGAAATGGCAGCCATTAACACCTCTATGGATCAGGTTTCGGTGATCGAGCGTCAAATCACACCTCTCATGATGCGCATGATCACAGGTCTGAAACAGTTTGTTGAATTAGATGTGCCTTTCCTTCCTAAAGAGCGTGCTGAGCGTATTACTCAGTTAACTAACTTGATGGAGCGTGCTGATATTTCATCAAGCGAAAAGTTCCGCCGCGTACTTGAAGCTTACCAAGTCGAAGTTGACTACGGACGTACTATCGAAGCTTACACCTCATTACTTGACGTGAATGGACAAGAACGTGAAGTAGATTTCCTACGAATTGGTCGTCTTGAGCTACTTTATGTCACAAAAGATGGCAGCCAAGCTGGTTTTTGGAACAAAGACAGCAACGCTTTTGAGGCATTACCAGATACCAACATCAGCCAAATCAATAAAGGCATTCGCATCGCACGTAAGCAGTTAGCACCTGACATGTTAACGCTTCCAGTTCAGGCTGCAGAGTAATAGGTGACACCACTATGAGATTCGTACAAAAATTCACTAAACACGCTATTTTTGCAACAACCCTTGCGTTAACCGCATCTGCGCATGCTGAACAAGCATTAGATTTAGATTCACTACTTAAAACCTTAGAGCAAGGTCAAACGGCACAAACAGCGCAAAACAAACAACGTGAAGCCGAATTCAAAGCGCAGCAAAACAACCAAATCCAAATGTTGAATGCGTTAACGGGTGAACGTAACCAAGCGTTGGCTAAATCTGAACGTCTAGAAACCAATTTCGAAGAAAACGAAATTAAACTGGCCAACCTAAGTGACACGCTTAGCAAGCGTATGGGTACATTAAAAGAGCTATTCGGTGTGCTTCAACAAGTAGCTGGCGATAGTTCAAATAAGTTCGCAACTTCAGTTGTATCAGCTGAAATTAAAGGTCGTGATGATTACATGACTGAGCTTGCGAAAAAGATGGGCTCAACGTCACGTCTAGCATCAATCGAAGACATTGAAAAAGTCTGGTTTGAGATGCAACGTGAAATGACAGAACAAGGTAAAGTGTCGCGTTTTAATACCGAAGTTATCGTAGCCGGTGGTGCCAAGCAAAATAAAGAAGTGCTTCGCGTTGGTGCATTTAACTTAATCGCTGATGGTAAATACCTGACTTACAACAACGATACACAAACACTTTCTGAACTGACTCGTCAGCCAGCGTCTCGTTTCACCTCAACAGCGGGGGAATTACAAAGTGCGAAGACTGGTTCTGTTGATTTTGCCCTTGATCCAACAGGCGGTTCAATTCTCGGTCTACTAGTACAAGCGCCAAATACCGAAGAACAAGTACACCAAGGTGGCGCGGTAGGTTATGTGATCCTAGGTGTTGGTTTACTGGCACTACTTATTGCAATAGAGCGTTTTGTATCACTCATGTTGATGGGTTCTAAAATCAACCGTCAGCTTAAAGATAGTGTTGCCCGTGACGACAACCCGCTAGGTCGTGTGATGAAAGTGAAAGAGCAATATCCAGATGTGGCTTATGACACGCTAGAGCTCAAACTAAGCGAAGCAATCCTTCGTGAGATGCCAAAGATCACTCGTAACCTGACTTTAATCAAAATTATTTCAGTCGTAGCACCGCTACTTGGTCTACTCGGTACAGTGACCGGTATGATTAACACCTTCCAAGCCATTACCTTGTTTGGTACGGGCGACCCTAAACTCATGGCTGGTGGTATTTCTCAGGCCCTCGTAACCACCGTACTTGGTCTGGTTGTCGCTATTCCGACTGTATTCCTTTACACACTACTAAACACACGTTCTCGTAACTTGCTCCTTATTCTTCAAGAGCAGAGCGCGGGGATCATTGCCGAGCGTAGCGAGAAAGGAGCGTAATCGTGGTTTTATTGCTTGATGCAATTAACGCTTTACGTGAATTCCTTGATACAGGTGGCCAGGTTCTCCTGGTCATCGGCTTCGTAACCTTCGCCATGTGGCTACTTATTCTCGAGCGCTTCATGTTTGTGTTCGGTAAATACAGAGGCTACAAAAACGAAGTCCTACAAGCTTGGAACTCTCGAAATGAGCGTAACAGTTGGAACGCAGAGCAGATAAGACAAGCAACTATCTCTCGCGTCGGGATCAAACTCAACGCCAACTTACCCTATATCAATGTCATGGTGGCACTGTGTCCTTTATTAGGACTCCTAGGTACGGTAACCGGCATGATTGAAGTATTTGATGTAATGGCGATCACCGGATCAGGCAGTGCACGTTCGATGGCATCTGGGGTATCAAAAGCAACTATCCCAACAATGGCAGGCATGGTTGGCGCGCTTTCGGGTGTATTTGCATCGACCTACCTTCAGCGTAAAGCCAAGCGTGAAGTTGAGTTGTTAGAAGATAAAATGCTACTAGACCATTAATCGGTCGTGTGAGGAAAGAATTATGAGAGCACCACTTGCAAAAGTATTCCAAGAAGAAGAAGCAGAAGAAATCAACATGACGCCAATGCTGGACGTTGTATTTATCATGCTTATCTTCTTTATTGTAACGGCCTCTTTCGTTAAAGAAGCGGGTATTGATGTTAACCGCCCAGAAGCGGCCACCGCAGTGAAAAAGCAAAGAGCCAATATCTTGGTTGCAATTTCAGATACTGGTGAAATTTGGATTAATAAACGCCAAGTAGACATCCGTGCAGTCCAAGCAAACATTGAGCGTCTTAAAGCGGAGAATCCGCAGGGTAGTGTAGTTATTCAAGCTGATAAAAAGGCAACTACTGACACGCTAATTAAAGTAATGGATGCATCACGCGCAGCTGGCGCATTTGATGTTTCGATTGCAGCACAGGAGTCATAGGAACATACCATGCGTTACTTAATTGCTTTAGTAATTGCAGGCATAGTTACCTTTTTCCTTTTCTTGGGTATGCAAGCGCTTATCCAAGGAGGGGAAGGAGCAATGACAGATCCTGTAAAAGGACAAGTACTAGATTTCGTCCGTCTTAAAAAAGAAGAAACGGTGGAGAAAAAAGAGCGTAAGCCACAAAAGCCACCGACACCAAAAGAGCCGCCTCCACCAATGGATGCACCACAAACACAGAACAACAATCTTGACGCAACAGGCGGCAACTTTGATTTCAGTGCCAATGTGGACGCTGACGTAGATTTGGCGGGTGGTTTGGCACTTGAGTCCAGTGATGGTGAATATCTACCAATCGTGAAAGTTGCGCCGGTATATCCAAGACGTGCTTTATCACGCGGAATTGAGGGGTATGTGATTGTTGAGTTCATTGTAACTAAGCAAGGCACTGTGAGAAACCCTGTTGTAGTAAGCGCCGAACCAGAATCAATCTTTGACCAAGCAGCGCTTGATGCAGCATTGAAATTTAAATACAAACCTCGCGTAGTAAACGGTGAACCGGTTGAAGTTGCGGGTGTTCAAAATAAGATTTCATTTCAAATTAATGGCTAACCGTCATTAAGGATTGCGATTATGAAAATGTTAAAAAAAATTACGTTAATAAGTGCGTTATTTAGCACAGGTTTAATAGCGCCGAGTCTCATTTCGGTCATACCAAATGTTAATTTGGCAACGGCTTATGCTGACTCAGAAACTAAAACCAAGCGTGTGCCCGCGCTACGCGAAAAAGTGTACAGTCAACTGGCCCGCGCGCAAAAACTTGCAGACGACGGTCAAGTTGCAGAAGGCCTCGCCGCATTAGATTCGGTGAAAGAACGCGTTTCGAGTATGAATAGCTACGAAGTGGCAATGATGTATAACTTCTATGGTTTTATTTATTACAACGAGAACAAGCTCGACAAGGCCATCGAATCTTTCAAAGCCGTTATTGCTGAAGAATCTATTCCTGAGTCCCTGCGTCTTTCTACGACATTTAGTTTGGCTCAATTGGCCATGGCAAACAATGATTTTGAAAGTACATTATCATTCCTTGATCAGTGGAAAGAAGTTAATACGCAGACCCCAAAAAGTAACTTTTATATTTTAAAGGCGCAAGCACAATATCAACTAAAAAAATATAATGATGCGATAAACAATATAAATACTGCGATTGATTTAGTTGAAGCCGACGGTGAACTACCAAAAGAAAACTGGTTAGTTCTTCAACGTGCGATATATTACTCATTAAATCAGCCGAAAAAAGTAGCGGATGTTTTAGAGAAAATGGTTACCCTTTATGACAAACCACAATACTGGATCCAGCTTGGCGGTATGTACGGTGAAATAGGTGCCGAGAAAAAACAGCTTGCAACATTTGAAACTGCGAAGCAAAGGGGCTTTATAAAATCAAAATCTGATTATATGCAACTTGCTCAAGTCTATTTAATGAACGCCTTGCCTTTTAAAGCAGCGGAAGCACTCGATAACGGAATAAAAGCAGGTGTCGTTGAAGACAGCGCCAAAAACCTAACTTTTATCGCAGAAGCTTTCGTTCAAGCAAGAGAAGATAAAAAGTCACTACCTTTTTTCCTAGCTGCAACTGAAAAAGTTGAACATGGTAATTTAGATCAGAGACTTGCAGAGATCTACTTAAATCTTGAAAAGTATGATGAAGCCGCAGATCACGCCCGACTTGCTCTCAATAAAGGCGATTTAACGTTTGAGTCTAACGCCTATGTTGCACTTGGAATGGCACAGTTTAACCTGCAAAACTTTGATGCTTCTATATTGGCATTCGAACAAGCTGAAAAGCACAAAAAATCAGCAAACCTCGCTAAACAATGGATTAAATATGTGAAGCGAGAAAAAGTTCATGCTGAAACATTAAAACAAGCTTTATTATAATATTTTATAATCGCAACACCAAAGCCGCCTCCGGGCGGTTTTTTTATTTTTAAAAGTTCCAATTTTTATTATGAATATTTAATTACAATCATTTTGTGTAATCTTCGTGTAATAAAACCCCATTAATTTAGTCACATCATTTAAACACAGTAAAAAAATAATTTTTTAAAAGTCTACTATTGGAGTTAGCAATGGAACTAAAAAACCTCTTCAGAGTCTCTGCAATCGTCGCTGCTATGGCACTTACTGGTTGTGGTGGTGACATCGAAGTTACACCTACTGTAAACGATAACAGCACTAACAATTCAAACAATACAACAAACAATGGCGATTCAGGCGGTGATACAGGTGGCGATACTGGCACAACTAACCCTTGTACAACTCGCGCTGTAGGAAGCACTGAAGTTCAAGGTACGTTCCAAGCACCACACTGTGTATACGGCACTGACTTTGCTTCTAAATCACTAGAAGTACAAGCTGATGTGACATTCAAAAAGCTTGAGAATGGTGGCGCTCACGTATTCAAAGGTGCACTTTTAATCGGTAAAGATTGTAACACGTCAACAGGTTGTACAATCGAAGCAAACGGTCCAACACTAACTGTAGAGCCAGGTGCAGTAATGGCATTCACTTCTGGTGAGTCAGTTGTTCGTATCGCGCGTGGTGCGAAAATCAACGCAGTTGGTACTGCAGCTGAGCCAATTCGTTTCACTTCAGCAGCAGAATTTGACGCATTTAACCTAGCAGGTATCGGTCCACAGTTTGCTGACTGGGGTGGTATCATGGTTAACGGTTTTGGTATCACAAATGAATGTACTGATGCAGAGCGCGATGGCAACCTTTGTAATGCAGATTCTGAAGGTGTAACAAGCTACTATGGCGGTAAAAACAATGCAGATAGCAGCGGTCAAATCAAATATGCGCACATTTGGTATGCAGGTTCAGGTCCTCGTGATGGCGGCCCTGGGGACGACTTAAACTCACTAACACTGAATGCAGTGGGTTCTGGTTCAAGCTTCGAATTCCTTCACATTCACCAAGGTTTTGACGATGGTATCGAATTCTTCGGTGGTGCTGCAAACATCAAAAATATCGTAGTAACAGATACTCAAGATGATGGTATCGACGTTGATGCGGGCTGGCAGGGTAAAGGTCAGTTTATTATTGTTAAACACGGTACGATTCAAACAAAGCGTGACGTTACTTATGCTGATGATAAAGGCGACGCGGTACTAATCCCTGCTGGCACTGAAGGCTTCATGGGTAACAACGGTTTTGAAACCGATGGTGAAAAAGCAGCTGGCCCTGATTATAGCCAAGCACCAGCATCTACGCTTAATTTCGCAAACGTAACTGTGATAACGACTGATGGTAACTCTATCCGTGATGATGACGAATCACAAGGCATGAAGTTTGACGATGCAATCCGTGGTATGTATTACAACGCATTAGTAGTTAAATCATCAGCTTCGAATGGCACTGAATGTCTAGAATTCAAAGACCCAGATGCAGCAGCAAACGCTGAAGCTGATACGCTTAACTACGTAAGCTCTGTACTTGCTTGTGCAGCAAACTTTAAAAATGGTTCTGACCCATTACCTGCAGGTGAAGGTAAAGAAGACTGGTTTGTTAACGCAGGTTCTAACCAAATTCTAAACGGTGCAGCTGACGTACTTGCAGCAGACGGCTTCTCAACAAATTCAAGCTCTACCGCTATCACTGTAGAAGCAAACGACCTAAGCAGCCTAAATGATAACTTCTTCACGACTGTTGATTACATTGGTGCGGTATCTGATAAAGATACATCTTCTGAATGGTATCAGTGGGTTAAGAAAGCAATTGAGGCTTCAAACGCTGACTAATTATCCGTAATGACCTTAGTTATTACAATTAAGGCGCAGTCATTGCGCCTTTTTTATGATTTTTGGCAGGATTGCATATGGATACTCAAATGAAATTTAAAAAAGTTGCTTTAGCCATCAGTACGGCACTCACAGTCGCAACTTCTCTACCAAGCGTTGCAGAAGATGAACAGGCAATCGAAGAAGTTGTTGCGGTAGGTACTCGTTTGCAAGGTAGTGCTGCGGCGGTAATTGAAGAGCGTAAAAACCAAGCCTTCGTTGCGGATATCTTAGGCGCAGAGCAGCTATCTAGAACAGGTGATAGTGATGCAGCATCCGCGCTACGTCGTGTTACCGGTCTTACATTAGTTGACGGTAAGTTTATCTATGTTCGTGGCTTAGGTGAGCGTTACTCAAGTGCTCGCCTGAATGGTGCCGCAGTACCGAGCCCGGACTTAACCCGAAACGTTATTCCACTCGATATTTTTCCAGCAAGCATTATTGAAAGTCTAGCGGTACAAAAAGCTTATTCTCCGTCAATGCCTGCTGCATTCGGTGGTGGTAACATCGATATCCGTACGAAGTCTGTACCATCGGAGTTCACCGCAGGTATTGAGGTAGGTATTGGCCAAAACTTTAATTCTGATAAAGGCTTTACCTACAGCGGAACCGCGGAAGGTATACCTCAAGTACTACAAGATGCAGTTGTAAGATATCGTGGTAACTTTGACATCGGTGAAGTTGTAGACAAAAACGGTTTCAAAGATAAAGACGGGCTAACACGTGCGGATCAAGCAATTGACGTGATCAAAGGTTTTGTGTCATCGCTTCCTCGCGATATTCAAGTCAAAGAAGAGTCCTTAGATCCAAACTTTGATGTAAAAGCCAATATTGGCAATAGTTTCCAAGAAGATTGGTTAGGCGGCACGGTAGGCTTTATGCTTGCAGGTTCCTATGACAATGATTGGAATTATAGCGACCGCACGACGGGCGTTATTGACGACACATTAGCTGAAAACTGTACTTCAACACTAGAAACCGCAGAAGACACAGCCAATTCCTGTTATGTGACACTTAAAGAATCTAAAGTAACCACTGAAACTGAACGCCTAAATGGTGTATTTAATATCGGTTACCACTTAGATCAGCATAGCATTACTTATTCTAAGATTTATCTCGAAGATAACGAGACCGAATCAGAGTTTTCCGTGTTACAAAGCCCTAACGGTAGTACCGTTAGAACAATCGCGGGAACAGGCGCGGCACAGCGTTCACATCAGTTTGATTACGAAGAACGCACATTGGATATCGACCAAGTGATTGGTCAACACACGTTCCTCGATTATTGGGGGATTGGCTTTGACTGGCAGTATACAGAGTCAAAAGCGCAAACCGATATTCCAACAGAAATCGACTTTAAGTTTATTGATAACTATAACGAAGACGGTTCTTATAAAAACTCCATCGTTACCGGTGATGATAACCGTATAACGTACGCCTTTACAGACATGGAAGACAACGTAAAGTCTTACAGCGGCAATGTCACCTTACCGTTAACCTTCGAGGGCATAGAAATTACCCTTAAAGGTGGTTACGACTTTATGGATAGAGCGCGTGTTTACAATACCAGTAACTTCGTTGTAAATAACAAAAGTGGCATATCCATCCCAGTAAACTTTGATGAATCTGAGATCTATGGATTATCGGGTTATCTTGACGATGAGTTTTTGAACAACAACACTTTCTTGTTGACCTTCAACGAACCTCAGGCACCAGCGGCAGACGATTATATCGCGGCTCAAAAGATTGATGCGGGCTATGGTGAGTTTGATATCTTCTTCGACAATACCTGGCGTATTAGTGGTGGTATTCGTTACGAAGACTTTAAACAAGTGTCACTTGCAACATCGAGTCTAATCTTCGACCGCGTAACGATGGAAACGATTTACGACGAGGAGCGCATTTTAGCTGGTACAGTTAACGAAGATAACTTCTTCAACGCACTATCGCTAACGTATCTGTCAGACGGTAACTATCAAGTACGTTTTGGTTATGGTGAAACCACTGTACGTCCTGACTTACGTGAGTTAGTACCGGTTGCCTACTATGATCCATTAACCGATATCCGCACCTTCGGTGTAGCTGGCCTTAAGAGTAGTGACCTGAAAAACTACGACGCGCGCTTTGAATACTATATGGATAATGGCGATAACTTCTCTGTTGCGGCATTCTATAAAGATATTACGGCGCCAATAGAAACTATCTTGCGAGTTGGTGATGAAGACTATACAGCAACCTTCGTAAACGGTGAGGAAGGTGAAGTATACGGTATTGAAGCCGAATGGCTATACGACTTATCGGGTCTTGCGAGTGGCTTCTTTACGTCAGGTAACATCACCCTAAGTGATTCTGAAGTATCGATAGATCCTGCTCGTGCTGGTAACTTAACCAACCCAACGAAGCGTATGACGGGTCACTCAGAGTACGTAGTTAATATGCAATTAAACTATGACTCGGCTGATGGTCAACACAGTGGCTCATTAGTGTATAACGTTTTTGGTGAGCGTATTTTGGCTTCAGGGATCGGCGGTAGAGATGATGCTTATGAGCAACCATTCCACTCACTTGACCTAGTATATACTTGGTATCCTGACTTTAACTCTAAAGTTAAATTTAAAGTCAAGAACTTGCTAAATGAAGATCAAGAAGTAACTCAATCTGACGTAGTGGTGCGACAAAAAGATGTCGGTACCTCTGTTAGCCTGAGCTACAGCTACGAGTTCTAAAGAACAACTAAGCTTTAACCAAAGCCAAGGTCAGCCTTGGCTTTTTTGATCTTTATCAATCTTCGAGATATTTTTTTCTACTAATTCATTATTTCATGGACTAAGTTCTGTAACTTTGTGTATAGTTGGACTATATATAAAAATATATCCAAATACTTCAGTAGGTTACTAGGTTGTTAATATACTTGTCATATTTAACCAGTAACATTATTTAAGAGCTTTAAAAACAAAACCATAGCTCGTTACGTACCGAGTTCTTGTTGACGCAAATGCGTTTAATTAGGACAACCTTTACATGTTGTATCCAAACCCCGCCATGCGGGGTTTTTTATTTATTAAATTCCTAATTTCTAGCTAGTCCACCGCGTATTCTTTTGCTATGGTAGCCATCTAGACATACGACTCACGCAATGATCCGTATAATCAAGAATTAAGGCACATAACATGAAAAAAGTAGGACTCGTCGGCTGGCGTGGAATGGTTGGCTCCGTGCTAATGGAGCGTATGCAGCAAGAAAATGACTTTGATGTCATTGATCCACACTTCTTTACTACCTCACAAGCAGGTCAACTCGGCCCTGTTGTTAAAGGCGGTGGTGAGCCAAAGCCGCTTCAAGACGCTAGCGATATTCAATCGCTTAGCGAAATGGATATTATCATCTCCTGCCAAGGCGGAGATTATACCAAATCTGTATATCCTTCATTGCGTGAACAGGGCTGGGAAGGCTATTGGATAGATGCAGCCTCAGCACTGAGAATGGAAAAAGACAGTATTATTGTGCTTGATCCTGTCAACAAAGATGTCATTCAACAAGGTCTTGAACAAGGTGTAAAAACCTTTGTCGGTGGTAATTGCACGGTTTCTCTTATGCTACTTGCGCTTGGTGGTTTATTCGAGCAAGACTTAATAGAGTGGGTGAGCCCAATGACCTATCAAGCGGCATCAGGTGCAGGCGCGAGAAATATGCGTGAACTCATCACTCAAATGGGTGAGATCCACAGCTCGGTTAAAGCACAACTCGACGACCCAAGCTCAGCCATCTTAGAAATTGATAAGCTTGTGGCGGAAAAAATCAAAGATGAATCTTTACCACAAGATCAATTTGGTGTGCCGTTGGCCGGCAGCTTAATTCCGTGGATTGACGTTCCAATGCCGTCTGGTCAAAGTAAAGAAGAGTGGAAAGCACAAGTAGAAGCAAACAAAATCCTTGGCTCGTCAAAGCAACCTATTCCTATCGACGGATTGTGTGTACGAATTGGCGCGATGCGCTGTCATTCACAAGCACTCACCATCAAGTTACGTGAAAATCGAAGCGTCGAAGAAATAGAGGAAATTCTAGCGGCACATAATGAATGGGTGCGCGTTATTCCAAATGAGCGTGATATTACGGCAAAAGAGCTAACTCCTGTAAATGTCACTGGCACACTGAGTATTCCTGTAGGCAGGATAAGAAAGCTCACAATGGGTGAAAAATATATCAGTGCATTTACTGTTGGTGATCAACTTTTATGGGGGGCGGCAGAGCCACTTCGTAGAATGTTAAGGATCATTACAGGTTAATTTCAAAAGGCGCCGTTGGCGCCTTTTGCTTTTTAATCGATGACTTTTGTAAGACCGATTAAGGCGTTTTCACTCTCACCATCGTGGCATCGAGTGTCACCGCTATCCCTATTTTCAATGACTAAGCGATATACGGTGCGGTATTTTTCGCCTTCGCGGATAGCATCTAAAACCGGAGCCAAAAGGTAGTGCTGTTCTGGATAGATAACAACAGGCTCAAGGTCGAAACCAGATTCACGCTCAAACCTTACTTCATAACGGTTGTCACCTTTTGAGTAAAGGTCGTACACGATACCTTTACACGTAAATACAACCGCATATGACTTCAAAGAGATAAGCGCAAGGCTCACTAACATTAGTTTGATAAATCCTTTCATACATTCCTCTATTTAATTTTGACGCTAATACCATTATCAGCAACAGGACAGTAGCAATACTGCATTACCATTTGTTTTCAGAAAAATTACTTTAAATAACATTTATCTTATCCTTACTGCCTCAAAACGCTAAATCTATCACGATGTTTGTTACAAAATATCTCACCTTAATTTTGTTGGGCTATAGTTACCTCGATTAAACAATAATCTACGCTCGCGCTACGGAGAGATGAATGGGTATTTTGAAAAGATTTTCGATTATGCAGCTCACGATGATAAGTTCTATCTCGCTGCTTGCATTTTTACTATTTTTAGTTGGCAAAAACGTTTTGAATAACTGGAGACAGTACAATGCGGCCGATCAAGATATCAACTATGTCGTTTTACTCGCTGCCATTGAGAAAGTAGCGCATCACCATGCGGTAGAGCGCGGCTTAACGGCAGGATTCCTTGGTAACCCAAGTAGTGATAACAAACGAAAGGTCGACGAGCAACGTGAAATTGCCGACCAAACAATATCAACGCTTAAGAGTATTCACTCTTCACTGTTTCTTAAAGATAAAAATGTGCAAAAATGGTTACCTTATATTTTTGAAGTGGAAGCCAATAAGCACCGCGTAAGAGGTGAGGTCGACAGGAAAAATGGCAGTAATGCCTTTGCTTACAACAGCAAACTTAATCAAGTTTCATTAAACACAGCAGCAAAAATTCAAGCCTACGTATCAGATAGAACCTTATCTTCTGAACTTTCTGTTGCTTTCCTTATTGCCCAAAGCAAAGAGCGCCTTGGACAGATCCGTGGCAAAGTGAATGGTGTGCTTGCGAAAAAAGCAATGTCCGACACCCTCAAAGACGATATCAAGTACTATCGCCAACAACTAGAGATGTCATTACATCAATTAGAAACTGCACTCGAAGGCACAGGCCAAAGCAACATGCAAACTATTTTATCTTCAAGCGAGGCAAAAGCGTTCAATCAAATTCTTGATACTCTTGAAAGCCAAGGGGAAGTTGACTTTAGTAGCTTACCTTCAAGTGCCGAGTGGTTTTCTGCAGCGACAAGTCTAATCGGTAAGTTCAAGAGCAAACTCGATTTAGTATGGGAAATGACAATTAAAGATAGTCAAAAGAACAAAGCAGATATCGCATTTGAAAGTATCTTAATGTTTGTGCTTTTTGTCGCTGTTCTCAGCTTTATCGCGCTCGTCAACTTTCATCTCATTCGCTCACTACGCTCAGAGCTTTCACAATTAACGAGCATATTAAAACGCGTAGCTGAAGAGGGCGACTTAACTTTAGATATGCGCTTAAACACGCGAGACGAACTTGGGCAAATCTCCGAGTCAATTTACAATACGATTTATGCGTTTAAAGATTTAATGGTTGGCTTAGCCAAGTCCGTACAGTTAGGTACAAGGCTTGGCGAAAAAATGCATTTAGCAGCCTCTAACGTCAATGAAGATGCACAAAAAACTCAAGGCATGGCATCTTCCATTGCGGTTGCAATAGAAGAAATGGCCGCAACCAGCCAAGAAATCGCAAAACTCGCGCAAGATACACTGGATGCCAGCGACCAACTTAACATCGAATCACAGCAATTACTTGCAGACAACCAAAAGAACTTAGACACCATGAAAACCCTATCGACGAGTATGAACGCCGTCGACGAGATGGCCGCGAGTATGGAAAAGCAGGTATCTGAAATAAATACTATCTTGGATTCAATTCGCAGTGTTGCCGAGCAAACTAACCTGCTTGCGCTCAATGCTGCAATAGAAGCAGCCCGCGCAGGCGAGCACGGTCGTGGCTTTGCAGTTGTAGCCGATGAAGTGCGCGGACTTGCAAACAACAGTAAACAATCTTCAGAGCAAATTTCCACACTCTTACTTAGCTTGTCAGAAATAAGCCAAAGCGTTGTTAAATCAATCAGAGAAAACACACTGCTCACACAAAATACCATGAACGAAGTAGAAGAAACGCGTAAAGTATCCCTCAGAGTAAACGAACACAGTTCTCATGTTGAAAAGCTAACGACCTCAGTTGCCACCGCAGCCTGCGAACAATCAGAAGTCGCCGCCGATATATCACAAAACACCGCCGCAGTGCTTGAAGCCGCAAACCATGAATTAGATACATCGAAAGCGTTAAATGAGTTGTTTAAAGATATGAAATTAAACAGTGATACGCTGCAACGCACAATGGATATATTTAAAATAGATAAGAGCTAGCACCATATGAATATTCGAGAGTTGACAGAGGAAGACTATCCGAGAATTTTTGAGATCTATTCGAAATCTAAGCTGGATGAGCTTCGTTTTGAGAAGAAGACATTTAAGCTCTTACCTCTAGAAAATGATGAAAAGAGACTACCAGCGCTGAAGGAATCAAAGATATACGTTTTTGATGATGGGAATATTCTTGGGTTTGGAGCAATATTTGGGTCAGAGATTAGGGCACTATTTGTTTGCCCTAGTGCTAGAGGAAACGGAATCGGAAGAAAAATGCTTGAATTCCTTTTGTCACAAATATGCGGCAAGGCGAACCTTTTTGTCGCCAAGACAAATGAGCCTGCTAAGGAGTTATACAAGGCATACGGATTCGAAGTGTCTGATGAATTTCTTACTGAATATAATGGCGAGTCAGTGTATGCGAATGAAATGGTTCGTATAAAAGGGCAGTACTAGCAAGACGAAGTAATATGAACTTCAGATAGCTCGAACGTGTACTTTGGCGTTTTTATCTGCCAAAGAATACCTGAGCCTATAGCTGTAATTTCATTCAGCCGTTAACGGGAATTGGTGACGCCTACCACCATTTGCATCAATGCTGGGGGACTTTTGAAAGTATGAATTATTGGTGTAAATATTTGATCTGTTTTTTGCGTGATTACCAAGGGATACTGCCGGTATAAGTATCAGCTAATTTTTACCAGCGCATAAATGAGCTTACGATCAGTATTACTTATTAGGTTTAGAATTCACCTGCCAGACAGTTATAAGAGGACGGTGACGGTTTCAGCATTACAAGGTATATTAGTACTAATAACCTATGATACTCCAATAGAGAGCGGAAAATATGAAAACTTTAATCTACGTCGTAGGGTTAGCATTATTCTCATTTTTCACTGACTTTTCTTCTTCATCAGGGTTTGAAGGGATCTTTAGTCCCATTTTATCAGGCCTATTGCTAATCTTGTTGGTTGGTAAAGTTACTTCTTCCTTTGGAGGCTCTGGCAACTATACGGGCAGAACAAATGGTGATGGCGGAGGCTTTTTCGGCAATTCAGGAGGGGATGGTGGCTGCAATAGTGGAGATGGCGGAAGTTGTTAATGTCAGCAATCATATATGGCTACCAGCCGAGGAATTCATGTATAAGCTTTTTATTAATCGAAATACGGGCATAAAATCGCAACTTCAACTTAGGTGTTTTTCACTCAAAAAAATTAAGAAATGGACAGAGAGGCAGAAAAGAATCAATGTTTAAGTTCATTATTCTTTTCGTTCCCGATACAGGTAATAAGCATAGTATTCCACCACTGCTTAAGACTTAATAAGAGGTTGTGTTTTTAGCAAAGTCATTTTGGTAGGTTAGCGGGAAGGATTGATAGGCATCTGGAGCGGCGACATCTTGCGACGGTAATAGTGAGTCTCAGCGTCTAACTCTAGAACAACTAAAACCCATCATATAAAACAATAAACTAAACCTTATCCAAGCCAATATTGACCAAAAAGCTGAGGTAGTTCAGCCTTTAACTGTTTTGGTTTATTTTTAAACTTTTTGCCTTGCGGCGGAAAGTTCACGACACTGTGATACGGAAGTTCGTCTTGATTTTTTTCTTCAAAAAGCAACCCTGCAACTAAATCTAATTCGTCAATAAACGGGTAGGGCAGGTCGTCTTTATTCGGTATAGCAAACTTATTTGCTAATTCATCTGGTTCCGCAGTGAGTACGCTTACCGCTTCAGGGCCACGACTGATGATCCAATTACAAAAATCCAAGAAGTCATATTCGCTATTACAGCCTGCAATCACGTAGGCCACTTTCCAGTTATCCCAATGCCACAGTGCTCTTAGCTCTTTGGTATATAATGCATCGAACTGAGCAATTTCTTCTGAACTTAACGGTGATAAACGCGTTTTTAAATATTCATTATCGTTTGAATGATCGGAGGCGGTGACAAGCTGCCAGAAGCGTTCGAGTTCCATGTGCATAATCTAACTTGATAAAAACGAGATTATAGCCAGTAACCTAATGAGAGTAAATCGAAGCCGCCATGCAAAATTGCTGAGCGGGTTGTATGTAACACAACGTGCTCACCCGCGCAAAAAGATCACAGTGACAGCTATAAGCTAAGTGGCTTTATCCTTTCAGCGCTTTGTCACCACGGCCAATACCTACCGCGCCAGAGCGCACTAGTTCAATAATGTCGCTTTCGTGACGTAAAAGATCCAAGAAAGACTCAAGACGGTCGGCTGAGCTTACCATCTGTAATATATAACTTTGTTTGCCCATATCTATAATGCTAGCTTGAAACACCTCAGCAACACGATTGATAGCTGCTCGTGTTACTTCGTCTCTGGCATAGACTTTTACCAGTAGCAGCTCTCTTTCAATGTGCTGCATATCAGTTAAATCTATGACCTTAAGCACATCCACTAGCTTGTTCACTTGCTTAGTGATTTGTTCAACAATGCGGTCATCGCCTTGGGTCGTGATGGTAATACGAGATAGCGTTTTATCTGCGGTTGTACCTACCGTTAAGCTGTCAATGTTATACGCACGCTGAGAAAATAAACCCACAATACGAGAAAGTGAGCCAGGTTCATTCTCCAATAAAATCGATAATATTCTTCTCATTATGCTTTTACTCCTTTTTTCAACCACATCTCGTCTATCGCACCTTGCTTAATTTGCATTGGATACACATGTTCTGACTCATCGACCAAAATATCTAAAAATACAAGTCGGTCTTTAATCGACATTGCTTTTTCCAGCGCTGCATCAAGTTGCTCAGGCTTATCAACCCGAATACCGATATGACCATAACTCTCGGCAAGCGCAACAAAATCAGGCAGTGATTCCATATAAGAGCTTGCGTGACGTCCTTCATACATCATGTCTTGCCATTGGCGTACCATACCAAGCGAGCGGTTGTTTAACGAGATGACTTTGACAGCAAGGCCGTATTGCAAACAAGTTGAAAGCTCCTGAATATTCATTTGGATTGAGCCGTCTCCAGTTACGCACAATACTTCGCTTTGCGGGAATGCCTTTTTTACGCCCATCGCAGCAGGTAAGCCAAACCCCATGGTGCCAAGTCCGCCTGAATTAATCCATTGACGAGGCGATTTGAACGGATAGTACTGCGCAGCAAACATTTGATGCTGTCCTACATCCGAGCAAACATACGCGTCACCGCTGGTCATTTGGTATAGCTTTTCGATAACCGTTTGCGGCTTGATTTTTTCTACCCCCGCAGTAAACGACAAGCATTTCTGAGCGCGCCATGTTGTAATTGCTTGCCACCAATCTTCTTGTGCGGCGCGGTCGATGCGCTTCTCACTTTTTTCAATACCGCGTAGCAATTGCTCCATCACCGTATCTAAGCAGCCCACAACAGGAATATGCGCTTGAATGGTCTTAGAAATTGAAGTTGGATCCACATCAACGTGAACAATTTTGGCATCCGGACAAAACTTCTTGACGTTATTGGTTACACGGTCATCAAAACGTGCACCTAACGCTAAGATAACATCGGCATTCGCCATCGCCTTATTCGCTTCAAGACTACCGTGCATCCCTAACATACCAATAAAGTTAGGATGTGTGCCACTGATCCCGCCAAGACCCATTAGGGTATTGGTGATAGGCGCGTTTAATTTCTCAACCAACTCAGTTAGTTTTTCCGAGGTATTCGACAGAATAATGCCGCCGCCAGAATAGATAACCAAACGCTTCGCTTCAATAATGGCTTCGACCGCTTTGCGGATCTGCTTGGAATGCCCCTTTACACTCGGGTTGTAAGTACGCATATCAATCTGTTCAGGCATTTGATAATCGAATTTAAGCGCAGGGTTCAAAATATCTTTTGGCAGCTCAACTACAACCGGTCCTGGTCTACCAGAGTTTGCTAGATAAAATGCCTTTGCTAATACTTCTGGGATTTTTGTCGCGTCGCGGCAGTTAAAACTGTGTTTAACGATAGGGCGAGAGCAACCAACAATATCCGTTTCTTGAAACGCATCATCGCCGATTAGGTTTGAAGGTACTTGCCCTGAGAGTACAACCATTGGGATTGAATCCATATAAGCGGTCGCGATCCCTGTAATGCAGTTAGTGGCACCAGGGCCACTAGTCGCCAGGACAACACCGACGTCTCCCGTTGCTCTGGCATAACCGTCTGCCATGTGGGTCGCTGCTTGCTCATGTCTAACCAAAATATGTTCAATATCTGATTGCTGAAACAAGGCATCATAAAGATCAAGAACCGACCCTCCGGGATAGCCAAATATGTATTTTACTTTTAATGCGCTCAATGCTTTTACTACTAGCTCGGAGCCGTTGTATTGCTCTGCCATTACCTCATTCCTCGTTGACTGTGCGTGCCTGTTATATTTCTAAAATCAAAAAAAAACCCCGCTGGTTGCGGGGTTTGAGTATTTCTTTCAAGTAATAGCTCCCCGCTGAACTCTATGAAGAGACCAGTACCACCACGAGAACGATTAGTTGAAAGAAATTAGTCATTGTTTTGCCTTTAAGTTGATTTCAAAGTTAGCCTACACAGTATTAGATATAAATTCCACCTTTCCACCTTTCAATTGTTGAAATATTACATTTCAATTTAAAATTCACCACCAATTAGATTTTTTATTTAGCAGAACTTATACGGGAACAAAGCGATAAAAATGCTAAACTTAAAGCTCTATTGTACTAGGGATTCTTAGATGAATATTTTTAAACTAAGCATATTGGCATCAACCATACTGCTATCAAGTACAGCGTCAGCCCAGGTACTCTATAAAGATCAGGTTATTTATTGGCAGGAGAAAAAGCTCGGCCGCACATTGAGTGAATACGAGCGAAAAATTGCGCTTGAGCAATTTGTCAAAACAACGCCCATTGCCAGCCAAATAAAAACACCCTATGCAATTAAAAACGTGCACCTTGGCAACACTAAGTTAGGCAAGCAATTTGCGGTGGGCACAGCGCAAACACTTAATGAAGCCAAAATTCTTGCTATTCTGGTCGATTTCCCGGATTTGCCTAACGACCAGAACCGACTAAACCCGGGTGATACAGATATGTACTACTCAAGCTATCCCGCGTCTCACTACCAATCATTATTGTATTCAGATAGCGGCTACAACGGACCGAACAATGAATCGTTACAATCAGCTACTCAGTTTTATCAAGCGGCCTCAGGCGGTAGCTTTAAGGTATCTGGCAATGCATTTGGCTGGGTAAGAGCCGCTCAAAATGCAGCCTACTATGGCGAACAAGAAGGCGATACCCGAGACTTACGACCGGAAGAGTTGGTGTTCGAAGCTGTAAGCAAAGCTGTAACTCAATTTAATATCGACTTATCTGAGTACGATAAAACAGATTTGAACGACATAGATGGTGATGGCAACCGCCTTGAGCCGGATGGCATTATTGATCATGTCATGTTATTTCATTCAAGTATTGGTCAAGAGGCAGGTGGCGGCGTATTAGATACTGACGCAATTTGGTCACATCGCTTCTTCGTATTTGATGAAAACAACCAACCTAAGGCAATTCCAGATACCAACTACAAGGTTTATAACTACACCATTAATCCTATTGATGCTGCAATCGGTGTGGTTGTCCATGAGTTTGGTCATGACCTCGGATTACCGGACGAATACGATTTAAATTCCAATGACATAGGTGAACCCGTTGCGCTTTGGTCAGTCATGTCTTCAGGCAGTTACTTAGGTCAATTAAGTGGCTCGCAACCAACCCAATTTTCCCCTAAAAGCCTTGAGTTTTTACAACAAAATTATGCAGGAAATTGGCTAAACCAAACCGAGTACACATTTGATGATTTGAGTACAGAACAAACGGTAACGCTCACAGATATTGGGGTGAACAATAGTACTACGAATCAAATAAAGATAAATCTGCCTGCTCAACTAGAGGAGTTCATAACGCCACTTGATGGGAATTATCACTATTACTCAGGACAAGACGACAAACTCAATAACCAAGCAAGTTTTACCGTAAGCTTACCTAACGCAAGCCAAATTTCATTATCCATGCTTGCAAATTATAGTATCGAGCTTAACTACGATATTTTCCAAGTGGCGGTAAATGGCCAGCCAATTGCTGGCAATACCACAAAATCGAACCATCCAAATTATGCCAGTGTGACTAATTACATGGATGGCGAGTCGTCGGCTTTTGGGGCTAACCCAATTACGCTAGATTTTGATATCTCAGCGTACCGAGGACAAACTGTTACCGTAACATTCGTATATCAAACTGACGATTTTGAAACACTTAAAGGGGTACTACTCGATAACATCGCAGTGACAGCGGATGGTTCGCAAATTTATACCAATACCGCAGAGCCAACAAACGACTTAGTCTACAACGGTTTTCGTAAAATATCTGGTTACAGAGCTAAACCTAGTAACGCTTACTACGCGCATTTACGCTCATTTAGAGGGTTAGATGCTGGTTTGTCTTTGTCTGGTTATAATACAGGTGTGTTGATGTGGTACAGCAACGATGGGCAAAGCAATAACTCTACTTCGTTACACCCCGGTTCTGGCGATATGTTGGTGATTGACCAAGACCAAAACCCGATCTTCAAAGCCGACGGCACAACACCCGCAACGAGTATTATTCAAATCAAAGATGCAACACTGCGTTTAGATACTCAAAAAGCGGGTCTTGGCGATCAACATCTCACGCCGATCAGTACGTTTGATGATACTCAGGATTACACTTTCTCAATCCAAAAGGAGTCAGGTGTTAGTTTGCCAGGTTTTGGTGTTCAACTTAGATTGAATACCATAGAAGAAGATGTAAGCAGTGCGCAAGTCGGTGTAATTTATCTCAGCGACCCTAAAATCACTCAAGTACAATCGCAAAACACCGTTAAGTTTAATGTCAAAGGCTTAGCATTAAACGAATCAGATAGCTTTTTGTGGAGCTTTGGTGATGGTCAAACAAGTAACGCGCTTTCACCTGTTCACAGCTATCAAGATATCGGCAACTATACGGTAATGTTCACACGAACCAAAGCAGACGGGAGCAGTTCAGCGCTGAGTTCAAATGTCAGCGTTGGCAACGTCGAACCAATCCCGCTTACAGTCGGTGATATCAAAGCGACCGCAGTAGGGCAAGGCTTTGTCTTCAACACCGAAATTATCGGTGGCAAAACGCCTTATGAACTTGAGTGGAATTTTGGTGACGGGACCACAGCAACATCAAACTCAGTTGAACATATCTATGAGCTAAGCAGCACGTACGCAGTAACACTTAATGTGAAAGACGCCGAAGGTGAAGCGGTAACTAAATCAACCTCGGTGACTGTTGTAGTACCACTAAGCATTGAAGCCACAGCGACCACATCTAACTTACAGGCAAGCTTTGTCGCAACTGCTGTTGGTGGCGATGGTAACTATCAAGCTAATTGGGATTTCGGTGATGGCACACAAGGTTCTGGTTTGACTACAACACATAGTTACACTCAAGCGGGCACATATAATGTCGTGTTAACACTATCGGATGGTGCGGATCAAAGCGCGAAAGGCTCTGTTGAGATCACAGTGA
The DNA here is from genome assembly GCF_041414765.1 of Pseudoalteromonas sp. DY56-GL79. Lineage (NCBI taxonomy): Bacteria > Pseudomonadati > Pseudomonadota > Gammaproteobacteria > Alteromonadales > Pseudoalteromonadaceae > Pseudoalteromonas > Pseudoalteromonas sp. DY56-GL79. The sequence goes on from NZ_JANHZS010000001.1 coordinate 85,634, forward strand.
CAGCCCCAACAACAACGCCAACGGACTCTGGTGATAGCGGATCGTCTGGGGGTAGTATCGGATGGTTTGCGTTAATCGGTGGAATGCTAGTGGGATTAAGAAGAAGGTGGTGCTAACGCACCACCCAAGGATTAAATTGAGCGTTAATAATTAAAGACGCTCAATTACCGCCTGTGTGAAATCGGTAGTGCCGTGGCTACCACCAAGATCGCGTGTTGTACGGTCACCGCTCTTGATAACGTCAGCTACTGCACTGCGGATTTTTTCCGCTTTATCAGCTTCGCCTAAGTACTCAAGCATTTGAATTGAAGCTAGAATAACAGAAGTTGGGTTTGCAAGGTTTTTGCCTGCGATATCTGGTGCGCTACCGTGAACTGCTTCAAAGATTGCAGCGTCAGTACCAATGTTTGCACCTGGTGCCATACCAAGACCACCAACAAGACCCGCACAAAGATCAGAAAGGATATCACCGAAAAGGTTTGTTGTTACGATCACATCAAACTCTTCAGGTGTCATTACAAGTTTCATACAAGTAGCATCAACGATCATTTCTGCTGATTCAATTTCAGGGTAACGCTCACCCACTTCACGAGCAACTTTAAGGAATAGACCTGAAGTTGATTTTAGGATGTTCGCTTTGTGAACCGCTGTTACTTTCTTACGACCTTCACGCTGTGCTAACTCATAAGCGAAAGTTACGATCTTTTCGGCACCTTCGCGAGTGATCTTTGACATTGCTTCCGCTTCGTTACCATCTTCAGAAACAACTTGACCAAGACCTGAGTACATACCTTGCGTGTTTTCACGTACTGTAATGATATCAATATCATCGTAACGTGCTTTAGTGCCTTCAAATGACTTAACTGGACGAACGTTTGCGTAAAGACCAAAATGCTTACGCAATGTTACGTTGATTGAAGTGAAACCTTCGCCAACAGGTGTAGTTAGTGGGCCCTTTAGCGTGATTTTGTTACGCTCAATTGCTTCTAGCGTTGCTGCTGGAAGTAATTCACCTGTTTTTTCTAAAGCAGCCAAACCTGCGTCTACGTACTCGTATTCATAGTCGCAACCTACGGCTTTTAAGATCTCGATTGCTGAATCGATGATGCTAGGGCCAATGCCGTCGCCACGGATAACTGTGATGGTTTGCTGTGCCATGTTTTTTCCTTTATCAAAAGTTGGAATACACCCGAGAAGAATTGCAAACTAAGTTTAGTAGAAATTAACAAAGGTGTACGTTCGCTTGTTTAAGCCGCGTTTTATAGCAATTAATTAGGTCTTATTCCAGTATGGAATGAAAAAATGACATACATATGATTTATGCTTGTTATTGATAGTATTTATAGAATAAATATCAGGCAATAGATGAGTAAAATCCGGCCTCTAGTAGCGCTACATCAAACTTTTGTGCGGTAACAAAACGACTTTCAGCTAATACGTCATCGACCAATTGTTTTTGCCACGCAGTTAACACAAAAGTGGGGGATATCACTTTAAGTGCAATCAGTTTAATAAAAATGAACAGTTTACACTGCGTATTGGTCTGAGATTTTTTTAACGTTTCACTATCTAGCATTGCCTTATGAAGAATGCTTTTTTCAAAGTACTGCTGATTAAAGTCTAGGTATTTATCTTTTGCAATCGCGCGGATCCCAAATAGGTTAGCAATTGATACTAGTTCTTCTGAATACTCACGAGAATGGAGTGCCGTGGCATGTTGGATCTCTACCCCTTGTTTAGTCACTAAAAATACAATAACCGCTGCAAATGGCGACAATAAACGCTCAAATTGTTCACCATAACTTTCACCAACATATAAGGCGATGATTTGACTAATCACGCCATATTTATGCACGATATCTTCTGTGAAAGGAAGCTTATGGTTCGCTATGATTTGCTCAAGCAACACTCGCTGCGCCAGTAACCCAGCAGCATCAAGTCCTACCATGGCGAGAGAGTGCCTAACCGATGCGGCTTTTAGATTTTCGCGGTTATACTGCTTTGCTGCTATCTGCAATGCACTTGACACCGAATCGAACTCGCAAATCAGCTTTTCAAGTGCACGAATACTTTGAAATTGACTGTGAGATAAGGCTTTTACTGTTTCTAGCAGGTGTAAATGTTCAGAGCCGAAAGGCATTACCGCAGGCTCAGCAGCTCGGTCCCAAATATTGTAAAGTAGCTTCGCATCTGTCGTTGCAGTTAAACCACAGTGAAACTGGAACTTACGGTTGGCCTTCGCCAGCTTTTTGGTTTGCCCTTGTTCCACAACAGCGATTATTTTTTCACTATTGCTTTGTATCACCAAAAAGCCCTCTTCGCCTTTAATCTCACACAGCAATCCCGCAGGATGTTTAACAAATGCCCCTGCAATTGCACTCAGTACTTTTGATGCAAAAGCATAACTGAGTTTGCTATAAAGAAGCTTAATCGCTCTGTCTAGAGCTATGAAATTTTGTTTGTGTGTTGGCGTTATTAAGCTTGCTAATCGGTGAGCAATTGCAACAATTAAAGAAGCATGGTCATTAAACCGCTGAGGGGTAGAAGCCACGAGCTTGCTATCGTAGTTTGAAAGGCGAGATAAAATTCGCAAACATTGCAAGTTAGGTGTTTGTCCATCACTCAGTATTTGTACGGCCAACTGATGTCGAACTTTCCAAAGCTTATCTTGCTGTGCGTCTAACTTTTTACCTGCTGCGAGTTGATCGCTTTCTCTCGCTACGCATAAATAGTCCGCAAAGCTCGCAAGCAATAGCTCTTCGGTTACTGCACGAGAAAACTTTAAGTGATGACAAGCCATACAGACCAACACATTTTGATTCATGACCAGATTAGTGTTGTAACCCAAGTTTTGTGAATACAGTCCAAGCTGCCCATGCATGCTACTAGGCGAGGACTCATAACAGTCCATATAAAGCTGTGCAAGTTTAACTAGGGTAGGGTAGATAGAAGACCACTTTTCTTTGTGATAATAAAGCCGTAATACTTTATGTGTACCTTGGGCTATCGCGAACAGCGTTTTACTCGTAACTATCCTTGCATCCATCTATCTTTACCAATTTTATTAAGTAAACGGTCTATTTTAAAACGGTAAAATAGCTTTCTTAGCAAGGCAAAAACATTGCTATTTAGTTGTTCTAAAAGAGGTGTTGTTAACGAAGCTAATATGGTATTTTACCCTTCAAATTGGTTGGAAAATTAATCTAATTGGTATCACACTTTATCAAATGTGACCCGAGCGCCAGGTCCCCAAAGCTTTAATATGCCATTTTCAAACAATAGTCCGGTGCATTCATCTTCCGTTGTAATACCATCTGGTTTTACAAGCTGAGTGCGATAAAACACAATTTGTACAATCGTATTGTCTTGTTTCTTCTTTACATACGTTAGATCTGGGCTACCCAAGGTATCCAACACAGTGTCTAACTCAGTCGGCTTTTCAAGGCTAAGATTACGAATGAAACGATTGTTAAACGCTTCTCGGTCCTGCCAAATCATCGCTTGCGGGTCATCTTTGTAATAATTGATCACGAGAAACACCACAGTAACGTAAACCGCAAGGCCAAGAAATATGTACTGTAGTATTTTCCTAATCATCTAACTGCTCAATAAAGAATGGGTAAAACGGACCTTGTATCTGCAAAAACGGAGATACGCTTGTATGCAATATATCAAAGTCATCTACATTCGCCTAGCGCTTAGCGACGATGTAGTACATTGCCAATCAAAAGTCCTTTCAAACCACTCGTATATCCTTCAAACTAAAGCCAATTTCAATATCTCTTCTTAGTGTCACCAGTGCAAGGCTGGTAACATAGTCGCTTGCTCCGGCCTCTAATTTTGCTTTTGCAGCAGGCCTTACGGTCTCATCTTTTAGCATACTTTCAAAGTCGTCATGTTTTGCCAGCAGCTCTTGCGCCGTCTTGACCCCAACCCCTGTAACACCAGGAATATCGTTCGTCTTGTCGCCACTTAGTGCCCAAAACATTTCGAGCTTATTTTGGGTCACAGAAAATCGACTTTTGATATCTTCAATAGAAATTATCGACTTTTTGAAATAGTCGTACACAGAGATAGCTTCATTTATCAGGGGTAAGAAGCCTTTATCGGTCGATACTATCGTGCAGTTGACATTGGCGGCAGCGGCTTTACAAGCAAGCGTCGCTATCACATCGTCAGCTTCATCATGTTCGGGATTAAATGATTTAATACCTACACTTGCGAACGCTTCTGAAAACTTATCGAGGTTCTGATTTAGGAATTCGGGCATTGGTTGACGGCTTATTTTATATTTTGGGTAAAAGTGATAACGCCAACTCTTATCACCATCAAAGACCGCGACGGCGTGTGTCGCCCCCGTTTTACGTAACAAGCTACGAGTAGCTTGCTCTACACGAAGACAAGAGGCCTTTATATGGGCCTCTTGTTCTTTATTACCTTTTGGTTCGTTAACAGCATAGATGCGCCTGATAAGGTTAAGCGCATCTATTAACAACAAATTATTCATTCACTCTAAGCTTTAATTTTATAACACGGTATATATTTGCTCCCAGGTAGCTTCATTCGCCCCTGAGTTACAAATGCACCTAGCAGCTTATCCATATCGGCCATCAAGGATTTATCGCCACTTAATTCATACGGACCATGCTGTTTAATTGCTGTAATACCTTCATCCTTCACGTTACCGGCAACAATACCAGAAAAAGCACGTCTTAAGTTAGCGGCCAGTAATTGTTTTGGCTGCTCTAGGTGTAAGTCTAAGCCCGACATATTTTCATGCGTTGGTGCAAATGGATGTTGAAAATCGTTTTCAATCTTTAATGTCCAATTAAAGTAATAGGCATCACCTTCAGACTTACGATACTCGCGCACCGTTGCCATCGATTGTTTGAGCTTTTTGGCTACCAGCTCTGGATTGTCTACGATAATTTCAAACTTAGACAGTGCTTCTTTCCCGAGTGTTTTTTCAACAAAGGCACTGAGTTCTTCAAAATATGCAGCCGACTCTTTAGGGCCAGTTAAGATCACAGGTAAACATTGCTTTTCGTTTTCTGGATGTAACAAAATACCCAGTAAATAAAGCAGCTCTTCAGCTGTTCCAGCACCACCAGGGAAAATAATGATGCCATGCGCAATACGTATAAACGCTTCTAGACGTTTTTCAATATCAGGCAAAATCACTAATTCATTAACAATAGGGTTAGGCGGTTCTGCGGCAATAATACTGGGTTCAGTAAGACCTAAATAACGATTGTTCGAGATCCGTTGCTTAGCATGACCAATTGTTGCTCCTTTCATCGGGCCTTTCATTGCGCCCGGTCCACAACCAGTACAAATGTTTAGGCCGCGAAGGCCAAGTTGATAACCCACTTCCTTGGTGTATTTGTATTCAACTTCATTGATTGAATGACCGCCCCAACAGACAATCATGTTAGGGTCTTTATTCACTTCAAGCGCATCAGCGTTACGCAGCATGTCAAAAACCATATGGGTAATCTCTACCGGCGATTTATTTTCACCGTGGTATTTTTGACAAATAAAAAGTATGTCGCGGATCACGGAGAATATGTGCTCATGGATACCGGTAATTATTTGACCATCGACAAAAGCAGACTCGGGGGGGTTGCTTAACGCAATTTTTATTCCTCGCTCGCGTGCGAGTAGCTGGATATCGAAATTTTCGTATTTATCGTAGATTTCAGAGCTGGAATCGGTATGACTACCTACATTCAACACCGCCAATGCACAATTTCTAAAAAGCCTATATCTCTCACTTGTGGTTGACTGCTGAAGTAAATCGACTTCCAATCTTGATAATAGGTTAAGAACCCCAGTTGGGTTTAGCTCTACTTGCATAGGCTTACTCCTTGTTTGTAATGCGCAGCGAATTGGTATAACCAAGCAAAGCGGGGGCGAGTATAATGCCTCGCCACTCAGCCTTTACCCGAGTTAACTTTATTTACTTAAAACACAATCTATCTCGCCCGCTATTTTTCGCTTCATAAAGCGCTGCATCAGCTCTGTCAAAGGCGCTCAGGGCAGTATCCCCTTTGACAAACTGAGTAGCGCCGAGAGAAATCGTAATTTCAACTTCTTTTTCTTTAAATTTGAATGGTATAGATTTAATGACTTGCCTTACTTTTTCAAGCGGTTTTTGCGCATGAGTGAGCGGCATGCCCGGCATTAGTAAGACAAATTCCTCGCCGCCGTAGCGTGCGATAAAATCGCTTTTCCTAATAGACTTTTTAAGGGCTCGTGCGATCACTTGCAAGGTTTTGTCGCCCGCACTATGTCCGTAACGGTCGTTGATAGATTTAAAGTGATCGACGTCGATAACAACCAGCGTCACATCTGAATCGTTTATCTCAAATAGGTGCATTTCATGAGTGAGACGCTCATCAAAAGCCGCTCTATTTGGTAACTTAGTTAAGCTATCCAATAGGCTTTTGAACTTTTGTTCGCTGAGTCGCTTTTTATAATTTGAAACTTTAGACTCTAAGGTGTTAATACGATTATTAATTGCATCAAACGAGTCTAGCAGCGCCTCTCGCTCATTTTTTTCAAGCTTTTCACGCTCTATCAAATCAGCACTCAGTAGTTTCAACTCATTGTCGACCAAGGCTTTAAGCTCTGTTATAGAGCTGGCGTTTTGGGTTTGCTGATTTAAGTTTTGAATTTTTGATTCTATTTTATTGTTTAACGACTGTAATTCTTTAGATGTTGATTTTGAACGAGCCGTTGTTTCAACAATAGAGCGATGTAGCTCTTCCAGTGTTTGATTCAGTGAAACCAAAAAACCTTGTGCAGATTGGCGTTCTTTGGCAATCGTTTGCGCAATAATTTTAATGATTTCTGTCGCTGCTGAATATAAATTATCTAAACTGTTGTTTTCAGCAACGCTTGCACGTATACCTTTGACCTTTTCTATAACTTCATCTTCGAAAATTAACTCGTTGATCAAAGCTTGAAGCTCAGCAGCTAATTCAGGGTGGTGAGTATTATATGTTTCTTCAGTAATTTCTACTTTTGATTGTAGAACCGTATGGTAGATAGAAACCAAAGACTCCAACGCAGGGATATAGGCATTAGTAGAGTTGATATCTTCAAGTTCCACATCCAATAAGTGACGCAACTTTCTGCGCGACTCATCTGGTAATCCCTTGAGCTTCTGCAGTAACTTTCCGCTTTGCTGAATTGCTGTTTGCAACGCTTTTTGATTATTTGAATTGGTCACTTCTTGTGACTTTAGCGGCTCGGAAATTCCGTCAATAAAAGGCACAAGCAGCTCAAAATCGACGCCTTTATTAAGTGCAAGGCGAAACTTAGCTAACTGATTATCAAGTGAAACATCTTGCCCTTTGCAGGCTAAGGATAACTTTGCAGCAAACTGAGTAAGGAGTTCTACTTGTTGTTTTCTTGCATCCTCAAGCGTTTTTCTAGCCTCTATGGCTTGTTTTAATTTTTGCTCAAGCATCACGGCATTATCAGTCACAGATTTCCAATCATAAAATAATCTCTTAGTTACTAAGTCTACAACAAATTAAGCTGTTATGCGCAGAAATTTAACGAGGTAAAGTATCGGAGTTTGCTGTTTACTCATCGATATTACTTAGCGTGTAAGTCGCTGATTTGGTAAATTGATTTTATCTCGAATTACCAATACAAAAATAATGAAGAAAAGTCTTATAGCCTTAGCATGTGCAGCAACATTTAGTGTTTATGCTGACGTCGACTACCGTATTTCAATTACACAACCACAGCATCACCTTGCAGAAGTAGAAGTTAAGTTTCCTAAATCCTCACAATCAAGCATTGATGTGCAACTTCCAGATTGGCGTACAGGCCGCTACGAAATATTGAATTTAGCCAACGGTGTACGCTTTTTTGATGCACAATCTCAAAGCGGGCAAGAACAAAAATGGGAAAAAATTGATAAAAACACATGGCGCGTGCACCTAAGCGAACCTACAGAATTAACGGTTAAATATCAGGTTTATGCCAATGAGTTAGGTCTTCGAGCCAGACACATCGATGACACCCATGCGTTTATCGATGCATCTGGCTTTTTGATGTTTAGTGAATCTTTCAGATCTGAGCCTGTTTCTGTTGAACTCAATGTACCTAAAGATTGGCGCTCAGTCTCTGGTATGGACTTTGCCGATTCAAAACACCGCTTCAAAGCCGATAACTATGACATATTGTTAGATTCCCCTATTGAAACTGGTATTAATCAACTGCATAAATTTGAAGTAGATGGCCGCAAATATGAATTAGTTATTTGGGGTGAGGGCAACTATGACGTTGACCAAATGCTCGCTGATCTTAAAAAACTTGTTCAAACCGGCACCCTCATTTGGCACGATTATCCTTATGATCGGTATGTTTTTATGGTGCATGCAACCAGTGGTGCACGAGGGGCAACAGAACACTTAAACTCGACAATTATTCAAAGACATAGAGACAGTTTTAAAGAAAGAGATGATTACATTGGTTTTATCTCTACAGCAGCACATGAATTCATCCACACGTGGAATGTTAAGAACTATCGCCCAGCGGGCATGGTTCCTTATGATTACGTGGCACCAAATTACACTGATTTGTTGTGGCTAGCAGAAGGCTCAACCAGCTACTTTGAGGATTATTTGCTGCTAAGTGCAGGGATCACCACCAATGACGAATATCTTAAAATGCTGACTAAGCGTGTTAATCGTCATTTGAAAACTCCTGGTCGTCATGTTCAGTCGGTAGCAGCAACGAGCTTTGATAAATGGATCAATCAAGGTGGCGATCATGGCATAAATTACAGTACCAATATCTATTCAGAAGGTGCGTTGGTGTCCATGGCACTTGACATCGACTTACTCGAAAAGTCAAACGGAAAAATTAGCTACCGTGACGTTCATAAAGCGCTTTACCAACAGCATAAACTGCCAAATAGCTTTACCAGTGAAGATGTTAAAAACATCCTACAAGCGCTTACCGGTCAAGACTACAGTACTTGGTGGAATAAACATGTTGAGACACCGGCGAACATAGATTTTGACAAGTTATTCGACGAAGTGGGGCTTGTTTATGATTATCCAGAGTCGGCAAAAGTGATTGCGAGCATAGATGGTATGGCAAGACAAAAGGGGGAATTACTGGAGTTGACCCATGTAGCTCGAGATGGAAATGCATGGCAAGCAGGGTTAACGACAGGCGATCTTATCGTTGCATTTGATAAGCACCATGTTCGTAAAGATTTAAAAGCGAGCTTAGAAAACTTCGAGCCAGGTCAAACAATCGCGGTAGACTTTATCCGTCGAGATAAGTTGATGAATACAAAAATCAAGCTTAACCGCGAACATGATAAGCCTAAAAAGATAACATTCATGCCTAATCCATCAAGCAAGCAAGCGCTACTTTATAGAGCATGGATGGGGGTTTCTCACCCAAATGAAATAAAATAATACGCTATCAAAAAGGGCTGATGATTATCAGCCCTTTTTTAGTCCACAGTCCTAAGCTTAATCTCAATCAGCTTAACTTAGGGCTACTTAACTTACATAATGCGAGAGAAGAAGCGTGAACGGTTTTTAGAACGACTTCTACGCATAGAAGAGCGGATCTGAGAACGTGTACCTGCAAGCCAGCTTTCGCGATCGACCTTAGCGTTATCACCACGTCTTGCTTCTTCAGTAGCTCTAAAACCACAGAATTCACGGTATGCTTTTAAATCTAGCGACAGTTCTTGTAACACAAGTTCAATCATAATCGCATCATCGACATAGCCTAATACTGGAATATGATCTGGAACGATGTCTTCTGGCTCACTGAAGTAAGCAAGAGACGCCATGATCTCGCGCTTTTCATCTTCTGGCATTTGCCATTCTTCATCTAACACTGCGTCAATTAGCGTTTGTAACGAAATTAGACGAGTGCTTACAAATTCAGGAAGGTTGGATTTTTCCATCGTTGCCACTAAATCACGCGCTTTAGCAATGATTTCGGCATCACTTACATCGCCATTTTTCTCAATAGCAGCTTTCATCATTCCACGGAAGTGTTCAAGATCTGAATCAGAGAGTTCAAAGTTGATTTCTATAGACACGTCTGTGCTCCCTCAACGTTGTTATTATTAATGGTTTAAGCAAAAAGTTAAACTTATTGCAATAATCTTAGATACTAGCACATCTTTTTCAGAAGTCTTCCCATAAATTACACTTTTAACACGAATTTTTCTCTATTACGTACAAGTATAAAACCCATTGTTCAAAAGGCGTACAGCGGCTTTCGCACCATATAACTAGAAGTGTTGCTGATAGCGTTTGAGAACCAGCCCGCGATAAAACTTGTTTTTTATAAACTTATTTATCTGTAGCAACTGCTTACGCCAAAAATACCGCTTTGCTCCTGTAACACTTGTTGCTCTATCTATGGTACTCGCAAACTTTTCACCATGGCTAACAGGACAAGGACTCATTACGAATACACTTAGATCTTTTTCCCAAAAATGTTGATAATCAATATCAATCGGTCTGCCAAAAGGAATTGATTTGGATAATATTTTCTTTGCTCCTTTAAGACTTACAAGCTGGGCAACGGTTCCGGCAGGTACCTTATTTTGCATAAATAGCGATAACGATTTATTTAGCGGGAAGCTTGCAATCGGAGTACGTTTGTTCTTCTGAGATTGAAATAGCTTGATCATATCCCAATCAAATGGCAATGAAGCGATCAGTTGGTCAATCTGTGCTAAGTCGTCGTGTAGTTGGAAATCATCTTCAAAAATAAAAGCGTAGGGCAGTTCTAACTCAACAATTTTGCTCAGTACTTTTATATGACTTAAATAACAGCCTATCTCTCCTAACGTTAAAGGCCGGAAGTATTGCTTAGTGTTTTTTAACTTACAATAGCTCATATCTAAAACGTCTGGGCTCAGCTCTGCACCTTTTATAGCACTTATTCTTTCAAAGGGTAGTGAGAACTTATCAAACTGGAAAGTAGACTCCTTGAGTCTATCAGTACAAGAATCTAAATTGATGAGAAAAATATTCGGTTTGGTCACAATGAGTCTTAAATCCGCTAACTAATTACATTTTGAGTGTGCGACTTTTGTATGACAGTGAAATGACGAAATTCTGACATAGAGTAGGGTATCAACCCTACTCTATAGGAAAGTATTACCAGTCACTCGCAGCTGAGCAATAACTCACTGCAGTCTGACGGTCTTCCGTTCTGTTATCATGGCGACTTGACATGCCGATGATTGCACCATTACCACCTAATGTCCAAGGTTGGTCGTAGCCTGTGTATTGTGTTGTAATACATGATTCAGCGAATAGTGCAGCGCCTGTGCTCGAGGTTGCCATAGATGCGCAATTAAAGTTAAACAAACGGTCTTCTGTGCCATTATCGTGGCGACTTGACATTCCGACAAAGAATTGGCCATTAGGACAAACAAAGTTAAACGCTTGATCATATGAATTTACGTAACCGCTCCACTTTGTCGTTTTACGATAAATGCGACTACCGCTATCCGTTGTAAATTTTGCACAGACTAAGCTAAAGCGTCTGTCTTCTTGTTTATCTTGGTGGTAGCTTGAAATTGATTTAATAAACATATTACTTGGACAAGTGTAAGTAAATGCTTGGTCAAAATCATTTAAATACCCCGTATTGAGTTCACTATAAACGCGTAAGTTACCACCAGCTAGCGTTGAAAAATCACTGGCAATTTCTGTGCGCTCAGTTTTTGCTAACTTAGTCTCAGTAACGTCATAACCTGAAACATCGTTATTAGTTTCTATTAGCGCAATTATCTCATCTAAATTCTTAGCTTGAGAAGCGGGGATCTCATATACACTGCCATTTACTGTATACTCAAATGGCTTAGCTTGTTCATTAGCCGAAGCAGGGATGCAAAACATAGCAACAGAGAGGGATAGAGCCGACAACTTTATCAATGTGTTCATCTTAATTCCTTTAAAAATAGTAGTTAATTTAGCGCTAACAACAAAAATAGCAGCTGAATTAAATGCTACTTTTTTTTAATAAACAAGCTTTTTATTAACACACAAAAACCAAAGAGATGCATAATCAGCATCAATTAAATATAGACTGTTGCAGATCTCAACGCCGCTCAAAATATATACTACTTATTTTTTCTAAATTAATATCGCGTTACACCACAATTACTATTCACTATTTTCATATAAAAGACGCCACGCGAAGCGACATTAGAACCGAGTAAAGCAACAATTAAAAATTTATTAACGCTCAAACAGACAATGTGAAGGGGATTGCAAAGGAAAAATGTTAGGATGGGATAGGGTAGGAGAAGCACAACGCTTCTCCGTATTTTACGTCTTATTTTTCAGTCACATTAAACGTAACGATCCATGGCGTGACTTTGTCGAGGCCTTTGCCTAGTTCAATTGCAATTTTGCTAGTAGAGCTAGGTGACATAATGTTCGTACGCATTAGCTGGCCACTCTTTTGGCTATCACCAACCCAAGAGTGATCTAAACATTGCTTTGCTAGACTCTGCGCATAGTTATGGATTTTTACTGCGTTTTCGTACTCTCTAAACTGCTCTGAACAAGTGTATTTTGTTTTACCAGCGGTACTTTCAATAATTTGGCACTTGTTGCCAACTAGGTGTGCCTTAGCCTGCCAAGAGTTCATTAACTTTGCACCGACTTCAGCGCCTTTAAGCGCAGAAAACCCATTTGCAGAAGCATTTAGAAGCGTATTTAGCTTTTCACATCCCGACATATCATCCAACTTTTCCTGTTGTTCAGGGCTCAATGTTGAACATCCGGCAGCAGTTAACCCTGCCAGCAATAGACCAAGTAATCTTGTTTTCATAAATCGTTCCATACTGTTCGCAATCGCACCATTAAAGTTAGACTAATATTTTGCCACTGCATAGTTGTAAGACTATGAGAAGTTTACCTTATTTATATGAACGGGAGTTGATCTAATTACAGATTTATTTCGATTGTGGTAGGTTGGCTTGTTACTGCACAATGCCTGAAACAAGCCAACGAAAAAGTAGGTGAAATGGTTACTTACCCAAAGCGCAAATTACTTATGCCTATCTTTGAGCGTATTGACCACATCACTGAGCGTAAGCCCTTGTCTCTGTAGTAGGACAATAAGATGATACAGTAAGTCTGCGGACTCATTGAGCAACTCTTCGTTGTCGTTTTTCATCGCCGCCAGCGCCACTTCAACCCCTTCTTCTCCGACCTTTTGACAACTACGACTTAAGTCTTTAGCAAATAAAGAGGCAGTATAGCTGCTTTCAGGAGATGCATTTTTCCTCTGGGCAATCACTCGCTCAAGCTTTCCTAAAAATGCAAGCTCTGGCATGCTTTCCGCAAAGCAGCTTTCGCTACCGAGGTGGCAAGTTGGACCTTGCGGCTTTGCATAAATCAGTAAGCTGTCTTTATCACAATCGGTATGTACTTCCACCAAGGTTAAAACATTGTTTGAGGTTTCACCTTTGGTCCAAAGACGCGATTTTGAACGCGAATAAAAAGTGACGAGCTGCTTTTCTAGCGTCACTTCAAGGGCTTCTCTGTTCATATAGCCTTGCATCAACACTACCCCGGTTAATACGTCTTGTACGATAGCGGGAATGAGTGCTGATTTATCAAAATCTACTTCTGCTATGTTTTGTTTATTAATTATCATTGTCGTGCCGCCACATCATTATTTATTAAGAACTGCTTGAGCTTTGGAATGTCAATTACACCTTTATGGAACACACTTGCAGCCAAAGCACCATCTACATTAGTTTGTTTAAATACATCAACAAAGTCTTGCATACTGCCTGCGCCGCCAGAGGCGATAAGTGGCACTTTACACAGCGCTCTAATCGCGCTGAGCTGCGCTATGTCATAGCCATTACGCACGCCATCTTGATTCATACAATTAAGTACAATCTCTCCAGCGCCAAGATCTTGAACTCGTTTGACCCATTCTTGCGTTTTGTATCGAGTACGACTTGCCGCATTCGGATCGCCAGTTAACTGGTATACTAAATATTCTTGAGTTTGCTTATCATAAAAGCTGTCTACGCCCACAACCACACATTGCTTGCCAAATTCGTCATGTAACTCTTTAATGAGTTCAGGCCTTGCAATGGCAGGGCTGTTAATGGAGATCTTATCCGCGCCTTGCTCAAGCACTCGAGCCGCATCAGCCACCGATTTAATCCCACCAGCTACACAAAATGGTATATCGATATGTCTGGCAATTTCAGCTACCCAATTGACATCGAGCAAACGCTTTTCGACGCTAGCACTGATCTCATAAAACACCAGTTCATCAGCACCTGCCTCGCTATAACGCTGGGCGAGATCAAGAATATCACCGACGACTTCATGGCCTTGAAATTTAACACCTTTGACGACCTGACCGTCTTTTACGTCTAAACAAGGAATTATGCGTTTTGATAACATGCTAAAGCCTCCTCAACGCTAAATACACCTTCAAGTAGCGACTTGCCAAGTATCACTCCACCTACTTGTTGCTTTGCAAGCCGTGCAATATCGTCAAGAGAGCTCACGCCGCCAGATGCTTGTACTTTAATTCCACTGTTATGCTTAGTGATGTCTTCGTATAAGGAAAACGATGGACCTGTCATCGTGCCATCCTTACTGATATCCGTGCATAAAAAATCACTTACACCTTGCTCAACATAAAAATCTAATAGCTCGAATAGATCGCTTTTCGCATCATTTAGCCAGCCGTGAGTGGCAGGAGACCAGCCACTTTCGGTTTTGTTAACATCAAGTGCTATCACAAATTTATCGGCGCCACATGCTTTAATCCATGCAGCAACTTCTTGCTGTTTATCGACCGCCATCGAGCCTATCACCACTTGGGCGGCTCCGGCATCTAACCATTGCTTTACGTCGTCAATACTGCGAATACCACCGCCTACCTGAAAGGGAACAGATAAAGCCTTAGTCGCCGCTTGGATAGTGCGCCATTGCTTTTTGCTCGGATCACGAGCGCCTTCTAAATCCACCAAATGTAGCTTAGCTGCGCCTGCGTTTTGGTATTCAAGTAAACGCTCGGCTAAATCAAATGGGTAAAATTGTGCGGTTTCATACTTGCCTTGATACAAACGAACAATATTGTTCTCTAATACATCTAAAGCGGGAATAATCATTGTTCGTCCTTTTATAGCTGCCAATTAATAAAGTTTTGTAAAAGCTGCGCGCCAACCTTGCTGCTGCGCTCTGGATGAAATTGCATGCCGGCATAATTGTCGTTTGCAACAATTGCAGAAAATACTTGACCGTACTCACCCGAAACCAATGTCGATTGATTGATGGTATGCGCAAAACTGTGTACAAAGTACACTTGGTCTTGTTCACTGAGCCCTGTAGTGAGCGCATGAGGCTTCATCACACATAGGTTATTCCAGCCCATATGCGGTGCAGTTAGCTCGTTAGTCTCTAACAACTCAACCTTACCAGGAATGCGACCTAAGCACGGAATATCACCTTCTTCTGTCGATTCACAAAGTAGCTGCATCCCTAAGCAAATACCCATCAAAGGCCGTTGATAGTCAGCTATTGCCTGTGCCCAGCCTTGCTCATTTAACCGCTTCATTGCTACATTGGCGTGGCCGACGCCAGGTAAAATTGCTCGTTCAAAGCGGGCTAATTTCTCAGGTGCCGTGATCACTTCAGGTGTGACACCAAGGCGCTCAAATGCAAAACGCACTGAGTTAATATTGGCACAACCAGTATTAATAATTGCAATCATAAACACCCCTTTGAACTTGCCATTTGCTGTGACGCATCCGTTGCAATTGCCATGCGAATAGCACGAGAAAATGCTTTGAATAAGCCCTCAACTTGATGGTGGGCATTACCTTCGCTCACGCTCAAAATTAAACTCACAGCCGCATTATCCGCAAAGGATTTAAAGAAATGCTCAACCATTTGTACATCCAAGTCGCCTACTTTATCTCGTGTAAAGTCAGCATTAAGTACAAAAGACGCGCGTCCAGATAAATCCAACTGACATTCTGCTTTACATTCATCCATAGGCAACGCAAATCCATAACGTGCGATTTGTGATTTTGTGCCAAGCGCGGTCTTAAAAGCCTGACCAAGGGCAATCCCTATGTCTTCTACAAGGTGGTGCTCGTCTATATGTAAGTCACCTTTCGCCTGTATATTCAAACCAAGGTTAGCGTGAGTTCTGATCTGATCTAGCATATGGTCGAAAAAACCAAGCCCTGTTGAAATCTGCCCATTGGCTTGTTGATCCAAATTTATCGCTACCGAAATCTGTGTTTCTTTGGTATTTCTGGCAATGTGTGCACTGCGATTTAAGGTGGTTAACTGCGTCACAATGGCGGGCCAGTTATCTTCGTAGAGAATACCTTCAATGCAGAGGTTTTCTGCAAGCTGAATATCGGTTTGCCTATCGCCAATAACAAATGATTTGCTAAGGTTCACTTTACCAGAGCGCATCAGTTCAGTGAGTAATCCTGTTTTAGGTTTGCGACATTGGCAGTTGTCTTCGTCAAAGTGAGGACAGATCAGAACTTCCTCAAAACGGATCCCTTGGCTTGTTAGGATTTGCATCATTTTATCTTGAGGCGCATCAAAATCAGCTTGAGGGAAGCTATCTGTGCCGAGGCCATCTTGATTAGATACCATCACTAGCTTGTAACCAAATGATTGCAGTTGTAATAGCGCTGGGATCACATTGGGTAATAGTGCCAATTTCTCTAGACTATCCACTTGTTTATCGGTTATTGGCTCTTCAATAATAGTGCCATCGCGGTCGATGAATAAATAGGGGGCGCTCATGATACTTCCTCAGTGACTTGGCATTGTTTCAGCCAGTTTTCTACTTGTTTTAATTCCTGCTCGTTGCCGATAGAGATCCGCAACCAGTTGTCCTCGCCAAACAGCACAAATGGCCGCATGATTAACCCTTGACGCATCGCTTGCTCCACAAACTGTTTGTCGGTTAGCTGTAAAGTAACAAAGTTGCCTTCGCCGCATAATATTGCGCTTACGAACTCGCTGTCTTGTAGCCATTGTATAAGCTTCTTTTTTGCTAAGTTCAAAATAGAGACTTGCCGACGCATCTGCGTTATCGCATCTGACGTTAACGCTGTTGCTGCTATTTGTGCCACAACTGTAGAAACAGGGTAGGGCGCAATCACTTTTCTCACTGGTGCCAATAGCGCTTCACTCGCTAGCATAAAGCCAACGCGAAGTCCTGCCAGTGCAAACGCTTTAGATAGTGTGCGTAGCACAACAACATTTGAGAACTCTTTGATAAGCTCAACGCAGGTTTTTTCTTCACAGAACTCAATATACGCTTCATCAACGACCACGATTGCACGGCCTTTAAGCTTATCAGCAAGTGCAGCGACTTTGCTGGCAGGTTGCATTGCACCGGTTGGGTTATTTGGATTACAAACGAAGACAAGTTTAGCGTCGCCAATTGCAGCGGTTAGTGTATCCACATCGTCATTTGCAAGCTGATCTTGGCTTAATTCATTAATAGCGATGTTGTGGGTGTCTGCCGTAACTTTGTACATACCATAAGTAGGGGTAAAGATTGCAATACTATCTTTAGCCGGTTCACAATATGTGCGTACTAATAACTCAATGCCTTCATCGGCACCACGTGTCATCAATACATTTGTTTGCTCGACCTTTGCGTAGCCTGCATAGGCATCAATTACCGTTTGTGGCTGCGGATCCGGATAACGGTTTAAGTTATCAAAGCGCATTTCAAGCACACGAGCGTATGGACTTTCATTGGCATTGAGCCACGTAGTACCTGTTAGCTTTGCACTTTTCGCAGAACTGTAGGCCTTAAGCTTTTCAATGTTATTTGGTAGCGCAATATTAGTCATTATTATTCTCCAACCTCACTTTGACGGCGTTCGCATGTGCATCTAGTCCCTCAGCTTGTGCCAAAGGTAAAATGGCAGAGCGCAAACCACGTAGGCCTTCTTTTGTGATGGTTTGTACTGTGTAAGCCTTATAAAAATCCATTAGGTTTAAACTTGAGTAGGTTTTTGAATAACCATAGGTTGGCAATACATGGTTGGTGCCAGACGCATAGTCACCTGCTGATTCTGGCGTATAGTCACCAACAAACACTGAGCCTGCGTTTTTTACTAGCGGCAGGAAACGCTCTGCATCCCTTATCTGTAAGATAAGGTGCTCTGGCCCATACTCTGCTGAGATCTCAAATGCTTGCTCTATGCTCTCAACTAAAATCAGCGTGCTATTTTTAAGCGCAGCTCTGGCAATATCAACGCGACTAAGCTTGCTTAGTTGACGCTCGATTGCAGCTTCAGTTTCTTCGATTAGTTGACTGTCGGACGCTAATAATATTACTTGCGAGTCTTCCCCATGCTCCGCCTGAGAAAGTAGATCGGCGGCGATAAATTCTGGGTTAGCGCCCTTATCTGCAATCACTAACACCTCTGAAGGGCCAGCTGGCATATCAATCGCAAGTCCCGGCACTGACTGAGAAAGCAGCTGTTTTGCCATTGTGACAAAACTATTGCCTGGACCAAAAATTTTGTTCACTTTTGGTACGCTGTTAGTACCTAGCGCCATGGCAGCAATTGCACCTGCACCACCACATTCAATCACATCGGTAACGCCACACAATTTAGCCGCATACAAAATCGCAGGATGTATTTGGCAATCACCTTTGACCGGCGTCGCCAACACGATTGTTTTTGCACCACTTAGTTGCGCACACACGCCTTGCATCAATACAGAAGAAGGCAGTGGCGCACTACCACCTGGCACATATAAACCTACGGCTTCTATCGCTTGATATCTGAGCTCGCAGGTCACGCCTGGCTGAGTCTCAATTTTCTTGCTTTGTGGTAACTGCAACTGGTGAAACCTCTTAATGTTGCCATACGCTTGGTCAATAGCACTTTTAAGTTCAGGTGTTAATGCAAATTCGCTTTCAATAAGCTCTGATCCCGTTACCCGTATTCTTGGGCTAACACGGGCGTCAAACTGCTCGGCATAAGCAAGTAATGCGTTGTCGCCGTCGTGAGCGACGTTATCAATTATCTTTTCAACAGTTGCTTTTACCTTATCACCCACTTTGACCGCAGGACGGCTCAAGCATTCGCTGCGTTGCTCGCTGGTGGCTTGCTGCCAATCAAACATGCTATTACTCCATCATCTTTTCAATTGGCATGACGAGAATTGAGTTAGCACCAAGCGCTTTTAACTCTTCCATCGTCTCCCAAAATAGGGTTTCAGAGCTGACCATGTGAAGTGCTACATATTCATCGCTGCCAGCAAGTGCAAGTAAAGTTGGCTGGCCTGTGCCAGGAAGTAATGCACATACTTCATCTAACTTATTCTTTGGTGCATGCATCATGATGTACTTGCTTTCTTTTGCCTGTTTCACCCCTTTAAGGCGTGGCATTAGCTTATCGATCAGCGCAAGCTTACTTTGGTCAGTCAATGCTGCATTTTGAATGAGGCAAGCATTAGATTCTAAGATGGTATCGCCTTGCATCAGCCCATTAGCCTCAAGCGTTGCACCGGTTGATACTAAGTCACAAATGGCGTCAGCCAGGCCTGCTCGAGGTGCTACTTCTACCGAGCCTGTTAACATGACCACGCTGGCATCGATGTTCTCACGTTTTAGATATTGCTTTAAAATCTCTGGGTAGGTGGTTGCGATGCGTTTGCCATTAAACCACGCTTTCTCCTGTTGACCTATCTCTTGTGGCCACGCCAGCGCTAAGCGGCAAAAACCAAAGTCCAGTTTTGAAAGCTTAGTGACCTCAGCAAACTGCTCGTTGCGAATACGCTCAGCTTGAGCTTCTTCTAACACGTTTT
Organism: Pseudoalteromonas sp. DY56-GL79; assembly: GCF_041414765.1. Taxonomy (NCBI): domain Bacteria; kingdom Pseudomonadati; phylum Pseudomonadota; class Gammaproteobacteria; order Alteromonadales; family Pseudoalteromonadaceae; genus Pseudoalteromonas; species Pseudoalteromonas sp. DY56-GL79. The sequence continues at coordinate 105,496 of NZ_JANHZS010000001.1, forward strand.
CACCTACAATGCCTAAATCACAAACGCCGTCCATTACAAGGCCAGGGATATCGTCATCACGTACTCTAAGTACATCAATAGGCATGTTGGTAGAGTGGGCGATTAAACGTTGTTCACGTAGGTTTAGTTTTACACCAAGTTGTTTGAGTAGGGCTTGGCAATCTTTTGAAAGACGGCCTGATTTTTGGATTGCGATTCTTAAACGGTTGCTATTGCTCATTATTTATTTCCTAATTCTTTAAACGAAAAACCCCGAGGCGGAACCTCGGGGCGAAATAAATATTAACTCTAGTTTACATCTCGCCGGAGGTTCCTTTCAGGAATAACCCACCAGCGAAATAACTGACAGGCTATCCCGTATGATGATGGTGATGATGTTTTGCTGTCAGTGTCATTAGCATGATGTTACCTTTGTAATTAATATGCTATTCAAAAAGTTCATTTATAGATAAACATAATTTTGTTCTACTTGGCAATCATTTTTTTACGCAAATTAAAGAATAGCTTATAACAGTCGATAATAAGTAAAACCAACAGTAGGTTAGTGGGGGAGCAGATGGATGCTTTTAAACCTTTTTTAGGCCCAATCGTACGGCTAGATGTAACTCATAAGTCTGCATTTCATGTAGCTGGTGTGCAGCACTATAAGATTGAAAAAGTTAAGAAAGATCTAAAAACCGAGATTGAACTTAAACGCCAAGCTGCTGAGCATGAAAAAATTAAAGAAGGCGAAGATGAAGAAGATGAGGAGGAAAAATCTCACGAAGAACATAAGGGTGAGAATCTAGATACATGGGCGTAGATTTATTTTGCACAAAATAACCTATTGAACATTTCTCAATACCTGAGTGTATCTATTCCCCAACATATCCCACCCGCTTTTTCGAACCTAGCTTATGTATCGTCTAGTCCAGCGAGAGCCCGGTGAATATCTCGCTCAGTTGAACGCATTTTGGTAAGATTCAATGCCTGAAGGTACGTACTTCTAGCCTTTTCGTTTTGTTTCAGTACACGGTATAACTCAGCCTGAAGCATTAAATACTCCATATGCAGCTCATCCTGTACTCGCTCTTTTCCCAATAAGCGTTCCATAGCATCAACAGCCCTAGGCTTATCACCGTGTTGCTGAAGCGCTAAATAAGCCGATGAAACACAAACATCTCTCCACGTTGGTAGTTGGCTTAGTGCAATATGCTCAATCAGGCACCCGTTAGTGAATAAACGCTGCGCTGCGTCTTTCGCTGAAAAAGTCCACAATAAGTTAGCAGCTCGATGGATCAAAACGATATCTTGCGCATAATGTTGACCCACATAAGCTACCGTTTTTAGGGCTAACTCTTCATTTTGTGTGTTTTGTAAGTAATCCATAAAAGCCAAGTTATAGTAACGGTCATCCATTGCTTTTAGTCTATCAACTATCGCTTTTGATGCTTTTTTTTCAGAATCCCAAAAGCCACTTTCTATAGCTAATGCTTTCGCTGCAGATACTAAGTACTCAGGATTATTTGGCGCCAATTCTGCAGCTTTTATAAAGTGCTTGTTAGACTTTTCAACTAAGCTAAGTTTATTAAAAAGGTTTGACTGTTGCTTTATTTGATACCATAAATTACCAGCAGTAAAATGCACCTTTGCATTGTCTATATGACGCTTAATCAAGGTGTTTAACAGTGCTTCTTTATTATCATCATTTTGCGCAACCGCAACTGACACGGCCATTATTTCAGCATCAAGCTCTTTATCTTTTAGCGTGTTAAGGATTTTAGTGACTTGCTGATACTGACGATGATAAAAAGCAGACTCAAGCATTGTTATTTGAGAATTGGGTTGCTGTGCATATGTTAAAGCACTATACAAAATAATAACCGCGCAAGAGGTATAGATAAGCGATTTAATAAACATGTTGTGTCCTTTTTTAGTGTGTCCGTTATCACTATTGTATGTTTTCTAACGTAAGCTTAATTTGCAGTTTTGATACCAGCTTTTACTTTCTATATTTTTATTCATACAATCAATATGATGTAGACTGTTATCGCTTTACTCTTGCTGTATTTTGCGTGCCATTATCGATACACTCGCCATGTTCTGTTTCGATACCGACACATTTGATAGTTCTGTTTGTATTCAGTAATTCAAACAAAGTTGCATAAATTAACGACCATTTATTTAAGGAGAAATAACATGTCGTATAAGTCAGTAAAAAATCTCATAGGTTGGTTCGTTGTAGGTCTGTCTGCGCTAGCGTTAGCTCCCAGTGTTGTGCCCGGTAGCATGGCTGTTTTAGCATTTTACTTAAGCCTTGCACTGCTCTTAGTTTCCTTGTTTACCATTTCTTCAGCCAATCACCGCCACTTTCAATTGACAGCCATCATTGTCGGTGTCGGTATGCTGGTTTTGAACGATTACTTGCGTGTTATCATGCCTTATCCAGAGCCCACTTGGCTTAACCGCATCGCTTTATATCTCGTGTATCTCACTATTTGTGGGATAGGCATGATTAAGGTTAAACGACAACTTAATAGGTAATACCAGTTGTATTAAGTAAATGATCTATTTTGAAGCAGGGAAATAGCTTTAGTAGCTAGACAAAAATTTTGCTATTTAGTGTTCTAAATGAGAAGTTTTTAACGAAGCTAATATGCTATTTCACCCTTCAAATTGATTAGAGAATTAATTCAATTGGTATCAACACTCAGTTATTGCCAAACAGCGGTTGCGATTTGCTGCTTAGCCACATACAATTTCGCGACCTGTCTGTTTGTAAACTACATTACTTTGGCTGTATCTACGACTTTCTCTTCTACGGGGCCTTTAGCCCAGCATTTCCCGGGCTATCAACCAAGACAGCCTCAAATTGATATGGCTATTGCGGTAGAAGAAACCATACAAAATGGTGGACAATGCATCGCCGAAGCAGGAACAGGGACGGGGAAAACGTTTGCCTATCTCATTCCTGCCTTTCAGTCTAAAGGTAAAGTCATCGTCTCAACCGGCTCTAAGGCCTTGCAAGAGCAATTATTCCATCGCGACGTACCGACCCTAAAAAAGGTGCTTAACAGTGGTAAAAAAGTCACTTTGCTAAAGGGGAGAGCCAATTACCTTTGCCCTTACCGTTTATCACAGCATTTAAGCCATGTGCCAACCGACGACCCAGATGTTATGCACCAACTTGCCATGGTTGCAAAGTTCGCTTCTGAAACACACAGTGGAGACTTAGCTGACTGTGTGGGTATCGAAGAAGACGCAAAGGTATTACCCTACGTTACCTCAACTGCAGATAACTGTTTAGGAAAAGAGTGCCCAGACTACGAAGACTGCTATATCCGAAAGGCAAGATTAAAGGCAGTCGATGCCGATGTTGTGGTGATCAACCATCATTTATTTTTTGCCGATATGGCCGTAAAAGATTTAGGCTTTGCGGAGCTAATGCCAACCGCGGATAGCTATATCTTCGATGAAGCACATCAATTACCAGAAATAGCCAGTGACTACTTTGGTGAGACTATCAGCACTAAAGCTTTGCAGGCGCTTATTAACGATTTAAGGGTGATCTACCGTTCTGATATTCCAGATATGTTGCAACTTGGCAAAACACTCAATAAATTGGAAACCAGTGTCGCCGATTTGCGTTTGGTATTTGGTGGCGATGGTGCCCGTGGTGATTGGCGTGAGGCGCTGGCGAATAAACCAATTTGCGATGCCATGCATCGAGTGATAGCTAACTTAGACTTTCTCTATAAAGTGCTCAAACTTTGTCTGGATAGAAGTGAAAAAATAGAACACCCATTTGAAAAGGTCATGACCTTTAAAAATCAGTTTGAACGTGCCTTTGATACCAGTCAAACTGGATTTAGTTACTGGTTCGAAACCACTAGACGCTTTTTATCTATTCATATCACGCCGCTTGATGTATCAAGTAAGTTTGCACAAATTGTCAAAACCACTGAGGCAAGCTTTGTATTTACCTCCGCTACCTTATCCGTTGATAATTCCCTTGAGCACTTTAGTCGTAGCTTAGGACTCAAACCGACCTCACAATTTATTGTTGATAGCCCATTTAACTATAAGCAGCAAGCCTTGCTTTGCCTGCCACGCTATTTGCCAGAAACCCGTGACGACTTAATGCCACATGCGCTGGTAAAGCTTGCAAAACAGGTGATTGAAGCTGCAAAAGGGCGTACATTTTTACTCTTTACCAGTTATCGCGCGATGCATTTAGTCTACGAAGGGCTGAATACGGCACTGCAATATCCCATTTTTATGCAGGGTCAAGCATCGAAACGGATAATTTTAGAGCAATTTATTCGGCACGGTAACGCCGTACTACTTGGTACGGCCTCCTTTTGGGAGGGGGTGGATGTGAGAGGTGAGACTTTGAGTTGTGTTGTCATTGATAAGCTACCATTTGCTTCACCAGATGACCCTTTATTGCAAGCGCGCATGCGAGACGCTGAAATGCGTGGATTAGAACCCTTTGATGCAATACAACTCCCCCAAGCTGTTATCGCGTTGAAACAAGGGGTTGGACGGCTAATTCGTGATGCTAACGATAAAGGTGTACTGATTATTTGCGATAATCGCTTAGTTACGAGAAAATACGGCCAGACGTTTTTAAGTAGTTTGCCCGATATGTCTCGCACGAGAGACTTAAACAAGGCAATCCGATTTTTAGAGAATATTGATAAAAATGAAAAATAACCTGTTGGCCATAGACGCCTCCACCGAAGCACTCAGTATTGCATTGCACTATGAAGGCAAGTTTATTCGCCACTTCGAGGTTTGCCCACAGCAGCATAGCCAAAAGATACTTCCCTTAGTTGAACGTATTTTACGCGAAGCCGATATCACGCTTAGTGAGCTTGATGGCATTGTGTTTGGACGTGGGCCGGGCAGTTTTACTGGGGTTAGAATAAGTACAGCGGTTGCGCAAGGCTTAGCTTATTCTTCAGGTCTTAAGTTGGTTGGCGTTTCAACTTTGCAAGCGATGGCGCAACAGGCATACATGGAAGCAGGCAAGTCCAGCGTAGTGTCGGCAATAGATGCACGTATGGGTGAGATCTACTTATGCCAATACAACGGCGAAACTCGTGGTGTTATTCAACCAAGCACCGAAGAAACAGTTATTAAACCTGAAAATATCGACTTTACATCAACTGGCGCGGCCGGTGTTGGTACAGGATGGCAAGCGTTCTCAGAGCTTGCCACACAGCTTGAATGCGAAATCATTGACAATATCACGTTACCGGATGCTTATTACATGCTGTTTATAGCCGACGATAGTTTCACACAAGGCTTATCTGTGGATGCAGCTGACGCCCAGCCGCAATATGTAAGGGATACTGTGACGTGGAAAAAGTTGCCAGGTCGCGAATAAAGGCGTATTTTTATACAAGCACTTCGTATTTATTGAGCTAAACCGTGAAACTAAATTCAATCATTCAACAAGCAGGTACATATCAAGTAAAGCCACAGCCTAAAAAGGCGGTGAGCCCTGCTATTGAAGAAATGAGTACGGCTAAGCTCAATACCGCTCAGATCAAAACCAGTGAAAAGGGCATTGCGTTGGTGGAGCAGTTCCAATCGCAGCAACGTTCGACTATCTACGACCGCCCTAACTTTCGTACTGGACAGGCAATTAGTGAATACAAAGCAATTGCAACGGAAGCAAGACGAGATGAGATCAAAGGTATGATTGGCGTTTCTGTTTACGCGTAATATCTCTTCCAAGAATTGAAAACAAAGAAGGTCAGCAAATGCTGACCTTCTTTGTTTTTGAAAGTAAATGAAGATTTTTATTTTTTAATAAATCCAATCAGTTTATCAGCAATTGCAGTATTGTTTTGCGAGCCGATAAACGCTTCTTTACCTTTACCATGGGCAAACACTTGTACATCGATAGCGGTGTGACCACCCGTTGTCCAACCGGTGAAAGATGCATCACTAATTGCCTCTTTAACGACAACACTAAGCGCCTTCGGACCTTGTGATAGTGCTTCTTTTACTTTTAGCTCAGTCGCACTGTCATACTCAAGACCTGTGAGTTCTTGCCATGTTGCTTTAACGTCTTTTGTCTTTACGAGTGCTTTTGCTATCTCGCCCGCTGAACCTTTCACTTTAGCTACCACATCACGCTCCCAGCGATACTGACCATTCGCACCAAGCGTTAATCCACCCGTAGAGTGATCTGCTGTGATCACCAAGATAGTGTCTGGGTTGTTATCAACAAAAGCCTTTGCCAGCTTAATTGACTCTGCAAAGTCGTCCATTTCATGCATAGCACAAGCGATATCATTAGCATGTCCACACCAGTCAATCTGACTACCTTCAATCATTAAGAAGAAGCCTTTCTCATTCTGGTTTTCCAATAATGATAATGCCGTTTTAGTCATTTTAGTTAGGCGCTGCGGCTCTTCATCAATTGCGAATGGCAGACCTACTTCTGCGAACAGACCGATCGCAGGAATTTTATTTAGCGTATCAAGCTTAGATAAAGCATCGACGTATTGATAACCTGCGTCTTTAAATTCATTAACTAGGTTTCTATCTTCACGAATGAAGTATTTAGTGCCCCCACCAAGCATAAGATCTACAGGTAATTTTCCTGCGATTTTATTGTCGATGTAATCATTGGCAATGTCGTCATAGTTACGACGTGATTCATTATGAGACGCGAAACTTGCAGGTGTTGCGTGGTTGATTTGCGATGTCGCAACAAGCGCGGTTGTTTTACCTTTTCTTTTCGCCACTTCAAGCATCGTTTCCAAATGTTCTTTATGGGTATCTACCGCAATTGCGCCATTATAGCTTTTAGTTCCTGTACTTAAGGCGGTTGCGCCCGCAGCACTGTCTGTTACAACCGTGTCGTCATCTGGGTAAGTATGCGCCATACCTACCAAAATAGAGTCAAAAACCGTTGGGTCAACCACTTTCGTTGAAGGGTCATCTTTAAAATAACGGTAGCCCGTAGTGTAAGCCGGCCCCATGCCGTCGCCAATCATATAAATAATGTTTTTTGGAGCAGCCAATGTCGGAGCCGCAAATACTAATCCAACAAATGAGGCCAAAAGGCTAGTTTTGAAATTCATTGTTATTCCCGTGTACTTATTGTGATAGAGGTATGTGATTCTCTACTATTTGATCGATTTAAAACACATTCATAATAGAATGGATGTTCGATAAAAATATTTTCAACAAATCAAAGTAGTAAGTTCAAATATGTCACGGTAAGATGATAAATCAATGATGGTACAATGAACACTAAAAGAATTCGTCGATGTCTCTATATGCGATAAAAGAACAAAAAATCGGGCCATTCTCCTACCAAAGCTGGGGAGAGGGAAAGCAAACCGTTATCTACCTTCATGGTTGGCAAGACAACAGCAACAGTTTTGTACCGTTTGCGCCATTTTGCAATACACAGTACACACATATCGCACTTGACTTAGCAGGTCATGGACACTCAGATTGGAAAAGTGCCGACGCCTTTTATTACTTTATCGATTATGTCTATGACTTAAAGTGCTTTTTAGATTTAGCACAGATCAAAACGTGCCATATTGTTGGCCATTCTATGGGGGCAATGATAGCTAACTTGTTTGCAAGCTGCTATCCAACACGTTGTTTATCGTTGGTACTAATCGAGGGAATAGGGATTGTGAGTACCTCAGAGAGTGATACCAAAACCCAGCTCATTAATGCGTTTAATTCCCGAGATAAATTAAAACAATCTAAACCACGGGTTTATCCTGATATAAACACACTTACGCAACTGCGCAGTAAAATCAGTGATGTTTCGGTAGAAATAGCAGCGCTGCTTGTGACAAGAAATACCCAGCCGCATCCTGATGGCGTGCAACTTAGATTGGATCCCCGACTAAAGCATCACTCTGGATTTAGGTATTCCATCTCTCAAGCAAAGTCGGCGCTCAATGGGATATCCATTCCAACCTTATTGGTGTTAGCGGAACAAGGCTATGACATGATTGTCAGACAGTATAGTCAATTTAAGGGCTGTTTCGACTCACTCAGGCTTGAGAAAATACCTGGCGGCCACCATTGCCATATGGAAAACCCGGAAATTTGCTATAAGCTAATTGAGGCACACCAAAACTGCGACAAAACATCGTTTACAACTGAAGGAGCGTAAAGAATAAACTAATCATGGAAAGAAAAGTTCACAAAGAGCGCTAAAGCCCACGTTTCAACAGCATCTAGATTGTAAATCCTCAGATATTGTGGGAATATGGCGTTTTTAGAGTATTTGCTCAATTGTTAAAGTGCCTTACATCGTTTATGGTTTAGGGTGAATATAAAAATAACGAGAACACAGGAGCTAAGAGTGGAAAAAATCTGGCTTAAGCGCTACCCAGAAGGTATGCCTGAAACTATCGACCCAGAGCATTACAACTCATTGCTTGAATTATTTGAAAAAAGTTTTGCAGATTATGCTCAGTATCCAGCCTACACCAATATGGGTAAGACACTGACTTATCAGCAAGTTGATGAAAAAACCAAAGCAGTTGCTAGTTATATACAAAATGAATTGAAACTTGGCCGTGGCGATAAAGTTGCTGTCATGATGCCAAACTTGTTGCAAACTCCAGTTACTATTTTAGGTGTGCTACGTGCTGGCTGTACGGTTGTAAACGTTAATCCGCTATACACCGTGCGCGAATTAGAGCATCAGCTAAATGACTCCGAGTCAAAAGCTATCTTTATTCTTGCAAACTTTGCCCATACACTGGAGCAAGCCTTACCAAAAACCAGTGTGAAGCATGTAGTGCTGACAGAAATTGGTGACATGTTAGGTGGCTTCAAAAAGCACTTGGTGAACTTTGTTGTTAAGCACTTCAAAAAAATGGTGCCTGACTTTAGCTTGCCAAATACCATTCCTTTCAAAGAAGTAATTGCAGCAGATCCTACAAAATATCAGAAACCTGATGTGACGCTAAGTGACCTTGCCTTTTTGCAATACACAGGCGGTACAACTGGCGTATCTAAAGGCGCGATGCTTACTCATGGCAACATGGTAGCAAACCTTGAGCAGGTCTCTGGCTGTTTAGATAAAGTATTAGATAAAGGAAAAGAGGTCGTTATCACGGCGCTACCGCTATACCATATCTTTGCATTAACAGCGAACTGTTTGACCTTTATGAAGTACGGCGGTCACAATATCTTGATCACCAACCCGCGTGACATGCCTGCGTTTGTAAAAGAGCTGGCAAAGGTGCCATTTACCGCTATCACTGGTGTTAACACCTTATTTAATGGCTTGTTGAACACACCAGGTTTTGCCGACCTAGACTTTTCAACCCTGAAAATGTCTTTAGGTGGTGGTATGGCCGTACAACGCCCTGTCGCTGAGCGCTGGCAAAAGGTGACAAAATCAAAGCTGATGGAAGGGTATGGCCTTACAGAATGTGCGCCGCTAGTTACTATTTGCCCACATGATCTTGAAGCCTACAACGGTTCTATTGGTTTACCTGCACCAAGCACTGACATTAAGATTGTTGATGACAACGGCAATGAAACACCTAAAGGTGAGCCCGGTGAGTTGTGTGTTAAGGGCCCGCAGGTGATGGCTGGTTACTATAACCGTCCAGACGCAACCGCCGAATGCTTAAAAGACGGCTGGTTTGCAACAGGTGATATCGCTACTTATGATGATGATGGTTTCTTCTACATCGTTGATCGTAAAAAAGACATGATCTTAGTGTCCGGCTTTAACGTTTTCCCTAATGAAATCGAAGAAGTCGTTGCTATGCACGAAGGCGTGTTAGAAGTTGCGGCGGTTGGCGTGCCACACGAGGTTAGTGGTGAGCAAGTTAAAGTTTTTATTGTTAAAAAAGACCCATCTTTAACAGAAAAAGATATAATTGCACATTGCCGAGATAATCTAACGAACTATAAAGTACCAAAGCTAGTTGAGTTTAGAGATGAACTGCCAAAGACTAACGTTGGTAAAATACTGCGTAGAGCGTTAAAAGAATAACAAATAGAGCCGGCACTAGCCGGCTTTTTTATAGCTAGCGCGATATGGCTAGTTATGTAAATTGCATGGGAGTAACAGTGCAGTATCAAGTTATTGAAAGCCAAACAGCACTAGATGAATTTGTCTTGTCTATTTCGAAAGCCAAAGTGCTCGCCGTCGACACCGAATTTATGCGTCGCCGCACCCTATACCCAGAAATTGCTCTGTTACAGATCTTTGATGGTAATCACCTTGCTCTTATCGATCCACTAGCCGATATAGATTTTAGTGAGCTGTGGACATTATTTTCAGATACTAGTGTTTTAAAAGTACTTCATTCTCCATCAGAAGATATCGAAGTATTTCTAAAGTTTGCAGGTTTTATCCCATCACCAATATTCGATACCCAGTTTGCTTTACAGTTGTTAGGTGAGGGTAGTTGTATTGGTTTTGCTAATATGGTGAAGCAACTTAGAGACGTGGACATTGACAAAAGTGAATCCAGAACAGATTGGTTACGCCGCCCTTTAACTCAAAGCCAATTGGATTACGCCGCCTCCGATGTATATCATTTACTACCATGTTTTGAGACTATTCAAGCTCGAGTAAATGAAAAGCAGCTATTTAACATAGTGCTTCAAGAGAGTGAGTTGCTAGCCCAAAAGAGAAGCTTCCGTCAACCAGATGAAGTGCTTTATCTCGATGTCAAAAACGTGTGGCAACTTAAGCCTAGAGATCTTGCTACCCTACAAGAACTTGCAGCGTGGCGCAGAGCCAAGGCAGAGAAAAAGAACTTAGCGCTAAACTTCGTGCTTAAAGAACATAACATGGTAGAAATTGCCAAACGTCGTCCAAGCTCACTGGGCAGTTTGCGCAATGTTCCAGGTGTTGAACCAATGGAAGTCAATCGCTCTGGTAAAGAAATTCTTGCCTGTATAGAAAAAGCAAAAGAAGTGAGTGAACAAGATTGTCCACAGCGTGTGAGAAGACTTATCGACTTTAAAGGTTACAAAGCAGCATGCAAGGATATCAAGCAGGTTATCGCCGAAGTTGCCAAAACTAACGATATTCCGGTTGATGTGTTTGCTTCGAAAAAACAAATCAATCAGGTGATCAGCTGGTCTTGGAAAAAGTCACCGGAAGAAAAGCAATTACTGATGAAACCCGATCTTGCTTTAGGCTGGAGAGCTGAGCTTGTTGGAGATAAGTTAGACAGTTGGTGGCAGTAGCAGCACTCCTGTCGAATAAAAGGTGAAAGATAAAAAGCGAAAGCGATAGTAACATCCACCTTCCTAAGAAGGTGGATGTTACTAAACTAGTCTTTTGGTTGTTCGATACCAAAGTACACGCAATGTAACACAGGTAATACAATCAACGTCAGTATGGTCGCAAAACCAAGACCGAACATAATGGTGACCGCCATGGATTGGAAGAACACGTCAAATAATAGCGGGATCATACCCAGTATGGTTGTGATTGCAGCCATAGACACCGGCCTTACACGACTCACACCAGAATCAAATACCGCTTGGTAAGGGGACTTACCAGAGTCAATTTCGATATTGATTTGATCCATCAGTACAATACCATTTTTAATCAACATGCCGGATAAACTGAGCAAGCCTAATAGTGCCATAAAGCTAAATGGTGCTTGTAGCAATACGAGGCCTGCCGTTACCCCAATAATAGCAAGCGGCACGGTAGACCAGATCACTAATGGTTTTTTCACCGAGTTAAAGAGTACTACAGTGATCATAAACATCGCTAAATAACCGATTGGTAATGAGCCAAAAATAGCTTTCTTCGCTTTGCTTGACGACTCATACTCGCCGCCCCATTGCATTTCGTACCCTTGGGGTAGTTCAATGGCTTCGATATCCGCTTTGACTCTTGCAAATAACTTAGCTGGGGTTTCATCGCCGATAACATCATGATCAGCCATTACGGTGATGGTACGTTTGCGGTCGCGGCGCATGATCAGGCTATCTTCCCAAGTGACACTAAAATCATCCACGATTTGTGAAACAGGCACGTAGACGCTAAGGACAGGGCTGAATATTTGTAAGTCACCTAGATTTTCAACATTTAGCCTCTCTTCCTCTGGAGAGCGTGCAATGATAGGCAACAGTTGCGTACCATCTCGATATAACCCAACCTTGTTACCTGACACCGAAGTCAGTAGCAACTGATCTAAGTCAGATTTACTGATCCCCAAACGACGCGCCTTCAATTCATTAAACTGCGGGCGGATCAACTTGGTTCTCTGTCGCCAGTTATCACGAATATTAAACGCTTTATCGTCCTGGCTGATAATACCTTTGGCTTCTTCAGCTAGTTGGCGTAACACAACAGGATCTGGTCCCGAGAACCTAGCCTCAATTTTTGCGTCGGTTGAAGGACCAATTTCCATGCGCTTTATTTTGAGACGCCCATCTAGCTCATTTTCAAGCTCATAATCACGAAGCTTGGCAATCATAGCCACTACGGCATCGCGGTCTTTTACACGTACAATTAGCTGACCATAAGCGTCATATTGTTTTTCAGGCGAATAGGTCAACATAAAACGAGGCGCGCCTTGACCAATCGTTGCCGTTACTTCGTTAACCATAGGATCAGCCAGTAAAAAGGATTCTATTTTCTCAACATTTTTCGCCGTACTGCGTATATCGGCACCTTGATAATGCCAATAATCCACATAGAACATCGGTGTATTTGAAGCCGGGAAGAAGGACTGCTTAACCGATTTAAAGCCAACAACTGCAGCAACTAATAGCAGTACCATAGAAATAATGGTAATAGCACGATTTTTAAGGCAGAAGGTCAGCATGGATTTATAAACGGTGAAGATCACACCTTTATAAGGGTCGTCTTCTTCACTGGTATCTGATGACTTTTCCTTCGGTCCTTTAAACATCATATTGGCAAAAAATGGTGTCAGTGTGATTGCAGTTACCCAGCTTAGTAGTAATGAAATTAACAACACCCAAAATAAAGAACCAGCAAACTCACCACTGGCGTCGGAGCTTAAACCAATCGGTGCGAATGCAGTGATCCCGATAACGGTTGCGCCAAGAAGTGGCCATTTTGTCTGTTCAACAATGTTCACAGCAGCTTTTACTTTAGATTGACCCCGTTTAATGTTAATCAAAATGCCTTCAGTCACTACAATGGCATTATCGACTAGCATCCCCAGTGCAATGATCAAAGCACCTAATGAAATACGCTGTAAATCAATGGCGAATATCTTCATAAAGATAAAGGTACCCAGCACCGTAATAAGCAAAATACCGCCGATTAAAATGCCACTCTTTACACCCATAAAGATAAGCAGAACGATAATGACAATGACAACAGCCTCTAAAAGGCTAACGATGAAACCGTCAACCGAGGTTTCTACTTCTGTTGGTTGATTGTAAACCGTGTTGATCGTAATACCGTATGGGCGCTGATATTCTAGTTGCTGTAAGTGATGTTCAATTTCTTTACCCACCTCAACAACATTTACACCAGAGGTAAAAGAAACCCCAACCAGCAGTGCACGCTTTTGATCAAAACGTGTAATATGATTCGGCACTTCTGCATATTCGCGTGTCACTTTTGCCACATCACCCAAATAAATAAGCTCTTTGGCGCCTGGCTTTGAGATAAGTAACCCCTCTAGCTCAGCAACGTCTGTAAACTCACCAGTAGGGTGTAGGCGAATAGACTCGTCTCCAACTCGTATTTTACCCGCATTAGATACCGTATTTTGAGCTTGTAACAACGAGAAAATGTAGCTAGGCGCAATGCCAAGTTGTGACAGTTTTTGTGTTGATATTTCGACGATCACTTGCGCTTGCTGCTCACCCGCAACAGTAACCTTACTCACACCTTCAACTAGCACTAATTCGCGCTTCAAAAAGTCAACGTAATCTTTTAGTTCATCATACGAATAGCCTTCGCCAGTTATCGCGTAGAGTTCACCGTAAACATCAGCAAAATCGTCGATAACGCTTGGCGGCCTAACACCTGGCGGTAGCTTCTGCGAGAGATCATTTACTTTACGGCGCAGCTCATCCCAGATCTGTTGTAAGTCTTTCTTACGGTACTTACTCTTCATCTCAACAGTGATCTGCGACTTACCGGGAGAAGAAATCGAAGTTACATAATCAACATAAGGCAGAGACTGAATTGCATTTTCAATCGGGAAGGTGACTTCCTCTTCCACTTGTTGTGGCGATGCACCAGGATACATGGTCACGACCATGGCTTTTTTTAGCGTAAATTCAGGATCTTCTAGTTGGCCTAAGCCCAAATAGGATACCGCTCCAGCAATAAGCAGGAGCAAGGCAAACATCCAACTGATAACCTTATTCTCAATTGACCATTTGGCTAAACTCATATTACAGACCTCTTTCTTTAGTCCAAGGTCTCACTTTTGCGCCTTCTTGCAAGTAATGCACGCCCGCAGCAACAATTTCTTCACCAGGTTCAAGACCCGACAATACCTCAATACCGGTATGATTAAGTTGACCAACGGTGACTTCGCGTTTTGTTACGGTCTGCTTATCGCTTTGATATACCCAAACGTAACTATTTCCCTCTGTGCCTTGCTTTTTATCGGAGAATACTGCTTGGTTAGGTACTATGATTGCCGTATTTTCACGGTTCGTAATTTTGCTTGGGTCAACGTAAACATGGCCAGTCATACCTGCGAACAAATTAAAGTCCTCGGGGATTGGAAGACTAAATACGACTTTGTAGGTTAAGGTTGCAGGATCTGCCTGCGTATCCCATTCCTTAATTGTAAGCGGGTAAGACTTACTTGGGTAGCCATCAAAAACAACAGTCGGTTTGTAATCAGAATCTTTATCAACACGTGCAACGATGCGCTCAGGAACTTGAATAACCACATCCATCATATCGCGTGTTTCAAGGCGAAGAATATTTTGCTTTGCTACGACGTTTTCGTAATTTTTGACAAATACCTTGGCAACAGTACCACTAAACGGTGCTCTAAGTTCGCTATATTCGAGGTTTGTTTTAGCAATTTTAAATGCAGACTCGGCAACTTGCTTGTCTGCATTTGCTTTATCAAACTCAGCTTTAGTCGCTATGCCTTTTTCAAATAACGGTTCAATTCTCGATAACTGCGATTTAGCCAGTTCAAATTGGGCTTTACGTTGTTCATATTGCAGGTTGAAATCTTCAGGATCAAGCTTGGCTAGCAATTGCCCCTTTTGTACGTCTTGGCCTGCGAGAACTGGAAACTCGATAAGTTCGCCATTCACACGAAAGGCAAGATAGGAGCCTTGATTTGCCACCACTTCAGCAGGGAAACTGCGAAGCGTGCTGCTATTGGGATCCGAAACCGTGTGAATTTTAACCGGACGGTTAGGGGCTTCTGTTGGGGCTTGTTCTGCTTGCTCTTGGCAGCCCACTAATAGGGTAGCCAGCACAATTCCAGAAAACACTCTTAACATATTGTTCTCCATGACAACGTCAATTTTAATGCGTGCAGAATAATGGAATTACATATAAAATAAAAATTATAAAACATTCTATACTGCATAAGATTTATTTATGAAGATTTCGGACTTAGCAGCGTTTTGCACCGTTGTTGAAGCGCCTAGCCTTACCGAAGCGGCAAATAAGCTTCATAAGACACAGCCTGCGGTCTCTCAATCAATTAAAAGATTAGAACAATCTTTGGGATTTGCCCTTTTTGAGCGTGAGAAATATCGCAATGTGTTAACAGAGCAAGGTCGTCGATTTTATTTTGAAGCCGAAAAATTGCTTAATCATCATAGAGATTTGTCATTACTCGCGACTGAATTCGCGGCGGGTAATGAACCAAGCTTTAACATCTGTTACGAACCGATCGTATATCAAAACCAGATTGATCAAGTATTAGGCAATGCCTTCATTAAGTTTCCCGCAACTGAAATGAACATCTCAAGTGGTAAACGTTTTTTTGCGCTTGAGCAAGTCACACAGGGGATTGCAAACCTTGGCATTGGCCCTTGGTTTGACCTTTTTCATTCAACTGGCGATTTAGAATCAATGCCGATTGGACACGTAAAATTAGGCTTAGTCTCATTAACGGGCTATATGCCACCAGAGCTTAGTTTTTCGGAGCTTGCGCAATACCCATCTCTTGCAATGAAAGAAAGTAAATTCAAGTTTGACAGTGAGCGCTTGGCATACAGAAACAGTAACAATGTCATGAAACTCGATGACGCACTGGCAATAAAAAGATACTTATTGCAAGGTATGGGCTATGCCCTAATCGGCCTTGACCTTTGTAGAGAAGAATTAGAGTCTGGTATTTTGCAACAAGTGAGGGTGTTCGATAGAAAGGATGAATTTGAAGCCGAGATCCACGCGTATCGTTTGCATATTTCCCACCATGGGCCAGTAGCAAGATATTTTTGGGATAAATTAAAAGAGTTAAATATTCAATATGAAAAGCAGCAATCCTCAGCAAGAACTCGCTGAAAAAGTCTTCACCGTAATTGGTGGTATCCCATTTGGAAAAGTTGCGTCGTATGGGCAAATAGCGAGATTAGCAGGCTCCCCAAAACATGCGAGAAAAGTAGGTCAATTGCTGAAAAACCTACCAAACGGTTCAACTTTACCTTGGTTCAGAGTAGTAAATAGCCAACGGCGTATTTCTTTTCCTCAAGACAGTAGTAAATTTCAAGAGCAAAAATCGCGCTTGCAAGCTGAGGCCGTCACATTCTCAAATAGTAACGTGATAGCTAAACACTGTGTTTGGGAATAGTTATAAATTTAGCGTTAACTGATCCAGATAAATAGAGCAGTCGTAATTATCGTTAGTTTTTGTATATTTGAACGGGAATTATGAAACTCGCTTTATTTCCATTGCCAATATTCTTGCTTCCTGGCGGATTTACTCGCTTGCGGATCTTTGAGCAGCGCTATTTATATATGGTAAAAGAGGCCGCTAAAACAGAGCAAGGTTTTGTGTTATGCCCATACCTCGCGGACACGCAGAACAATGTGTCAAAAGAAGGCGTGCACGTTAAAATCGTCGACTTTTCACAAGATGATGATGGTCAGCTGCTCATTGATGTTGAGGCACTATCGCGCGTCGCGATCAGTAATGTGGAAGTAGACTCACAATCTTTACGTTATGGCGATTGTGACATTATTGATGGGCCGCCATGGCAATGTAGCGAGGAAGCATTTAGTCTAGTTGACGAAACCCTTGTTGATAAGCTTCAGAGTGTTTTTATCGCCAACCCGGTCCTTGATGATTTGTACCGCGACAAGCATTTTACTCAACCTCTTTGGGTTGCTTATCGTTGGCTAGAAATCTTACCTATCTCGATGACCCAAAAACTGAAAATAAAACAAGCACAAACATTTGAACAGGTGGCAGAGTTCTTACATACTATATTAGATGAAAAATAGTGATCCATGCCAAGTTTTACAGCGTATTACAGCTTATAATTATAAATTGGAAGGTGAGCTATGTTAGGCCAACAGCAATCTATCGATTGCAACGTTCAGTCAGGAACTCGCAAAGCAGTGCAAGAAACTCCCTCTCAAGCGTTATCGGACGCTTTAGTTAAGGTTGCAGAAAAACGAGATCGCAAAGCTTTTGCGTTCTTGTTTGAGTACTTTGCGCCAAAAATCAGGCGCTTTGGTGTGAAGCAATTTGGTAATGACGCCCAAGCGATGGAGCTCGTACAAGACACGATGACGTCAGTGTGGCGTAAAGCACACCTTTATCATCATGACAAAGGCGCAGCCACAACGTGGATCTATACCGTAATGCGTAACGCGTCGTTCGATGCATTGCGCAAGATGAAGAGTAATAAAGAAGAACACATCAGCGAAGACATCTGGCCGATAATTCAAGATTCACAGGCTGACGACGACGGTTTTCAAGACCACTTGCAAACGGCGCAAATTCAAAAATACATCAATAAGTTGCCGCCAGCACAACGAGACATAGTCAAAGGCGTGTACTTTCAAGAAATGTCTCAAGAACAATTGGCAGAGCATCTTAATATACCTGTCGGGACAGTTAAGTCACGTTTACGGCTTGCTTTACAGAAACTTCGCGCAGAGATGGGAGATCAAGCATGATTAAGCATCACCCTAATGATTCATTATTAAGCCAATTTGTTGAAGGTAATTTGCCTGCAAGTATCAGTGTCGCAATTGCAGCACATGTCGAACTATGTCCTTGTTGCCAGAAAAAGACCCAACAGCTTGAAGCGCAAGAAGCGAGAGTTCAGCTTGGAGGAAATATGGACTCTGCACTAAGCAGCGATTTTGAGGCAATGATGCAAGTGATAACACTGGATGATGAAATAGACGAAGTGAAAGAATATATCCAACCCACATTTAACTATCAGGGCAGGGATATTCAGTTACCTCGGGCTATTGCGAATATCGATCGCACCAAGTTTTCAGGTGTAGGCAAAATCGCCCGCTCTCGGTTATTGCTAGAAGATGGCGACTTACGCTCAAGTCTTTTACAAATTGGTGCGGAAGGCGAAATTCCAGAGCACACCCACACGGGCTTTGAGATCACCTTGTTACTTGACGGCGATTTTGCAGATGAAGCTGGGGAATACGTACCGGGCGACTTTATTTGGCAAGACGGCAAACATAATCATTCTCCGCGCACTAAAGAAGGCTGCCTGTGCTTTACCGTGGTAAGCAGTGCACTACACTTTAATAAAGGGTTAAGTAAGCTGTTAAACCCAATTGGTAAGTTGATTTATTAAAGGAATAGTTGCGAAATGAAATTTTCATCACCAATAAAAATTGGCATTAGCGCGTGTTTGGCTGGAGACAAAGTACGATTTGATTCAGGCCACAAGCGTTCAAACTTTTGTATGGATGAATTCGCCGAACATGTTGAGTATGTGCGCTTTTGCCCGGAAGTTGCGATAGGCATGCCAATTCCAAGACCAACCATCAGACAGATCCGTGTAGGCGACATTATCAAAGTTAGTCGCCCCGACGGTAAAGAAGATGTCGCACCAAAGCTTAAGGAGTTTGGCGAAAAGGTTGCAACTTCTCAGGCACAAAGCCTTTCCGGCTTTGTGTTTTGCGCCAAAAGCCCAAGCTGTGGAATGGAGCGTGTTAAGGTCTATAACGAAGCAGGAACTGGTAACACATCTGAAGGTATTGGTATTTTTGCTGAGCAAATCATAAAACACAATCCGCTTTTACCTTGCGAGGAAAATGGTAGATTGAATGACATGCATCTCAGAGAAAACTTCGTAATGCGGGTATTCGTCTATAAAAGCTGGCAGGAACTAACTCAATCGGAAAACATCGGTCTACACGAGCTGACGAATTTCCACGCCAAGCACAAATATCTGTTGATGAGCCATAATTACCAAGCCTATAAAGATTTAGGTCGTTTACTTGGTGATGGCAAGCAATTTGATAGAGACACGCTGAAACATAAATATATCAGTGGTTTGATGTCAGCACTGAGCAAGCCTGCCAATCGCAAAAATCAAGCAAACACGTTAACGCATCTACAGGGATATTTTAAGAACGAGCTTTCGAGCATCGAGAAGCAAGAGATGTGCAGAGCAATAGATCAATATCGCAAAGGTATTGTACCTTTATATGTACCGTTGACCTTGCTCAAGCATCATCTTACTGTGCATCCGAAAGCGTATTTGCAAAGCCAAGTGTACTTTGACCCATACCCCAACGAACTGCGTTTAAGATTCGGAATTTAATAATGAAAACAGCTTTTTGGTTTCGCCGTGATCTCAGGGTTTACGGCAATGAGGCTTTGATTGAAGCCGTGAATGAGGGCGCACGCGATGCGCTCTTTTTTTATTGCAAGCCACAGTGGCAATCACACAAAGTAGCCAGTATTCAGCTCGACCTACTTGAGCGCAGATTACTTGAACTTGGCAGCCAGCTTAGTGAATTTGGCATTACGCTACATATCATTGAAGCGAGCACATTCGCTGAGCTGCCGGCGCAGCTTCAAGTTGTTTGTGACGATAAAGGCATTGATTGCTTATATGCAAATAAAGAGTACGAAGTAAATGAAGTGGCCCGCGATGAAGCGTGTGAAACTGTGATCGCGTTAAAATTATTCGATGGCGATCTCGTTGCCAAACCGGGCTCTGTGCTTACGGGCTCCGGTGAGATGTTCAAGGTGTTTACCCCCTTTAAAAAAGCATGGTTAAAGCGTTTTGTGGGGCAGCAATTTCACTTCTCTAGCTGGCCATTGGACAAACAACATGAGGCAAACTTCAAAAAGCCAACTTTCTTCGAGATGACCAATGAATCTGAAAAGTGGCCAGCCGATGACAATGCCATTGTCACGATTGTAAATCGTTTTATTAAGGACAAACTAGCAGACTACCAAGATGACCGTGATTTCCCTGCAATCAAAGGAACTTCAGGGCTCAGTCCATACTTGGCATTAGGCATTGTGTCGCCCAAGCAGCTCATCGCACAGATCCAACTTCATTACCCTGAAGTGCTTGAAAACACAAGTAAGCCAGAGTTTTGTTGGGTGAACGAACTCATTTGGCGTGAGTTTTATCGCCATCTTATCGTCGCTTTCCCGCGTTTATGTAAAGGTTTTAATTTCAATGATAAATATAACGTGGTTAGGTGGCGTGACGATAGCCAAGCGTTTGAGCTCTGGTGTAATGGTCAAACTGGCTATCCGATTGTCGATGCGGCAATGCGTCAGCTCAATAAAACTGGCTGGATGCACAATCGGCTACGCATGATTGTTGCCAGCTTTTTAACCAAACACTTGCTCATCGACTGGCGTAAAGGCGAGGCCTATTTTATGTCAAAATTAATAGATGGCGACCTTGCCAGTAATAATGGTGGCTGGCAGTGGGCTGCAAGTACGGGGTGTGACGCGCAGCCTTATTTTCGTATTTTTAATCCCATCACGCAGAGCGAAAAGTTTGATCCCGATGGTTCCTTTATTCGTACATATGTGCCTGAATTGAAAAATGTTCCAGCAAAGCATATTCATTTTCCTCATGACTATTTGACGGCATTTGGCGGAAAAGACGACTATGTAGAGCCGCTGGTTGATCATAAAGAAGCAAGGGCGAGAGCACTTGACGCATTTAAGGTTTAAATAGGTATGGATCACAGAACGCAGCGATTCGTGGCAATTTATAATGAAATAGACAAATACTGCCTCGGTAAATTGGCTTCAATCTACACCGAGGACATTAGTTTCGTGGATCCTTTTCATAAAATTCAAGGACTTGATGCGCTAACGAGTTATTTTCAGGGGTTATATGAGAATGTCTCTGAAATCGAATTTCTTGTTACGAACGCCTATCAAGTTGATGACGTCAGCTTTATCTACTGGACTATGTCCTATCAACACACCAAGCTAAATGGCGGTAAGATCATAGAGGTCGATGGTCATAGCCGTTTGAGTTTTATTGGCGAAAAAGTGGCGCAACATCGGGATTACTTTGACAGTGCGCAAATGCTGTATCGCCAAGTCCCACTACTCGGTGGTGTTATTCGGCTATTAGATAAAAGGATCACGGCATGAGTAACATTTTAATTACTGGCGCAACATCAGGAATAGGTAAAGGTCTTGCTGAATTTTACGCAAAACAGTCCCATCAAGTAACAGCTTGTGGCCGCAACCAAGAAGTGTTAGATGAATTAGAAAGCAGCGTAGGCGCGAAGAGCAAAGCATTTGATTTAACAAACCGCGATGAGATAGAAAACAACTTCAAAGATATTGACGGCTTGGATCTCGTGATCCTCAACGCAGGTGGTTGTGAGTATATAGATAGTCCCAACCAATTTGACGGCCATTTGTTTGAGCGAGTAATGCATATCAACGTCATCTCACTCGGCCATTGCCTAGACGTATTACTGCCAAAAATGAAAACAGGTGGGCAACTTTGTATCGTAAGTTCCAGCAGTGCATTTTTACCTTTACCTCGTGCCGAAGCGTACGGTGCGTCGAAAGCGGCTGTCAGCTACTTAGCGCGCACCCTAACAGCAACATTAAAAGATATTGATGTCACCTTAGTTCACCCTGGATTTGTAGAAACGCCGTTGACAGATAAAAACGACTTTCCGATGCCATTTATTGTAAGTGTCGATGAGGCCGTGGGTTACATTAGCAAAGGCATAGAAAAGCGCAGCAAAGAAATACATTTCCCAAAAAGATTTACTCTATTTTTAAAACTTCTAAGGTTACTGCCGTTTTCGTTGTGGTTACCTCTCGCTAAAAGGATAGCCCGTGGCTAAGATTGCAATAATTGGAAGCGGTATCTCAGGTATGACCGCAGCATACCTGTTAAGTCGTCAACATGACGTGAAAGTCTTTGAAAAAAATGATTATATTGGCGGACATACGGCAACTATTGATATTGAATACCAAGGTGAAAAGCTCGCAATTGATACTGGCTTTATCGTATTTAATGACAGAACCTATCCAAAGTTTGAAAAATTGCTGGCTGAAATTGGTGTTAGTCGCCAAGAAACCGAAATGAGCTTTAGTGTTCACAATAGTCAATCCAAGTTTGAGTACAATGGCCATTCACTCCGTACGCTATTCGCACAGAAGCGTAACCTACTGAGGCCAACTTTCTGGCGATTGCTGAAGGATATTGTGCGTTTCAATGGTCTTTGTAAGTCATTGTATGAAAAAGACGACTATCGAGGTGTTGAAACGCTTGGCAAGCTGCTACAGCAGCACCAATTTAATGAGTTTTTTAAGCTGCATTACATCTTGCCGATGGGCGCCGCGATCTGGTCAACCAGCATCAAAGAAATGCTCGACTTTGAAGCTAAATTCTTTGTCCAGTTTTTCTTCAACCATGGGCTATTGGACATCACAAATCGTCCTCAATGGTATGTTATCCCTGGAGGTTCAAGGGAATACATTCAACCATTAGTGGCAGAATTTAAAGACAACATTGTGCTTAATGCCGACATCGAGACAGTAGTTCGTGATGAATCTGGTGTCACCATCGTCTTCAAAGATGGCCGTAATGAGTACTTCGATAAAGTCGTCTTTGCATGTCATAGCGATCAGACTTTAGCTTTACTAAATACACCATCGAGTGATGAGCAAGCGATACTTGGTGCTATCCCTTATACTGCAAACTCAGTGGTGCTACACACTGACACTCGTTTATTGCCAAAGCGTCCTCTGGCGTGGGCCAGTTGGAACTATTTATTAAACGAAGCGACGGATAAAGCTGCTGTTGTCACC
Source organism: Pseudoalteromonas sp. DY56-GL79 (assembly GCF_041414765.1). Taxonomy (NCBI): domain Bacteria; kingdom Pseudomonadati; phylum Pseudomonadota; class Gammaproteobacteria; order Alteromonadales; family Pseudoalteromonadaceae; genus Pseudoalteromonas; species Pseudoalteromonas sp. DY56-GL79. Next base: position 128,679 of record NZ_JANHZS010000001.1, read on the forward strand.
TATCAAATGAACATACTGCAGGGGCTTGATGCCAAACATCAATACTGTGTCACGTTAAATCATGATGAAGGGATAGCTGAAGACAAAGTGATCCGCCGCTTTGTCTATCATCATCCGGTTTTCAATACCACCAGCATTGCGGCTCAAAAACGTAAAGCCGATATTGATGGTAAACACCATAGTTATTTTTGCGGTGCGTACTGGTTCAACGGCTTTCATGAAGATGGTGTGAGAAGTGCGGTAGATGTGGCCGAGCAATTGGGTATCTCATTTTGAATAGTGCAATACTGGTGGGCAAAGTTCGGCATCGGCGATTCGCCCATGCCGAACATGATTTTTCTTACCCCATGTATATGATGTGGCTAGACTTAGGTGAACTTGACGCACTCAGTAGTATTTCATCGAAGTTTGGTACATCCGGCTTAAAGCTGCTTAAGTTCAACCAAGCTGACTATATTCTCACAGAAGGTGAAAGCTTAGTTGATCGCGCACGTGCTAAGTCAAATTCGCTTGGTAAACCCGTTTCTTCACAAACAAAAGTATATTTAATGGCGCAAATACGCTGTTTAGGCTTTTACTTCAGTCCGGTTAATTTCTACTTTTTTGAAGACGAGAAGGGTTCTGGTTTTAGCCATATGCTCGCAGAGGTGAGTAACACGCCTTGGAATGAGCGTCATTTTTATTTAGTTGAATTAAATAAAGAAGTGAACTTTAAAAAGCAATTTCACGTATCACCTTTTATGAATTTGGATATGCACTACCATTGGAAAGTGAAGCCGCCCGGTAGTAATACGCTAATCCATATTGAAAATAGAAAAGGTGACGAATTGCTATTTGATGCCACGATGACGCTCAAAAAGCAGGAACTCAATGAAGCAAATATCAATCAATTGCTTAAGCGGTTTCCAGCAATGACATGGAGCATAGCGAAAGGTATCTACTGGCAAGCGTTGAAGTTATTTTTAAAAAAAGTGCCTTTTGTTGGGCACCCCGGAAGAGTATAAGATGGAAAATACCACGACAATATCCTCATCAATTTCGCTTTCTACATTCGATAGATTGTACAAAAAGCTCGTCTTTGGCGCGTTGAATACCTTAGAAACCGGAAAAGTGGTACTCGTCGAAGGCGACCAAAAATACTGTTTTGGTGAGTCAGAAACAAGCCTAAGCGTTGATATTCAAGTTCATTCAGTGCAAATGTATAAGCTATTTGCACTGGGCGGCAGTGTCGGGGCTGGCGAATCTTACATTCTTGGTCACTGGAGTTGTTCGGATTTAACCAAACTGATTGAGATCTTCGTCCTAAACCAAGCTCAGCTGGATGCCTTTGAGAATAAGTTTGCATTTTTCTCCAGCATTGCAAATAAGATAAAACATCTCAAAAACAAAAACTCAAAACAAGGTTCAAAGCGTAATATTGTCGCCCACTACGACCTTGGTAACGACCTTTACGAATCATTTTTAAGTGAAGAAATGCTGTACTCTAGTGCTGTGTATCCTTCAAAGGAGGCATCGCTTGAAGAAGCACAGCAACATAAGTTAGCCGCGATCTGTGAGCGCTTGGATCTTCAGCCAACTGACAAAGTTGTTGAGATTGGCACTGGCTGGGGCGCATTTGCAGTCTATGCCGCAAAAAACTATGGCTGCCATATAACCACGACAACTATTTCGGAAGAGCAGCATGCGTACGTGAAAGCATTGATTGAAAAAGAAGGGTTGCAGCAGCAAATCACACTACTAAAACGAGATTATCGTGAATTGGATGGCCAATACGACAAGCTGGTGTCTATTGAAATGATTGAAGCGGTTGGACACGCATATTTGTCGGGCTTTTTTGCCAAATGCAACGACTTGCTAAAACCGACAGGCGCAATGCTGATTCAAGCCATTACCATCGCTTGCCAGCGTTATCAGCATTACCTCAAGCAATCGGATTTCATTCAGCAGTACATTTTCCCTGGTGGTTGTCTTCCTTCCGTGAGTGAAATGAGCAAACAAATCGTAAATTCCACCGATATGGTTGTCCACGAACTCCATGATATCGGTCTGCACTATGCTAGAACGCTATACGACTGGCGTGTTCGGTTTGAAAAAGCATGGCCTTCGCTTGATAGCAAACGTTTCGATGAACGCTTTTATCGCCTTTGGCAATTTTATTTATGCTACTGCGAAGGGGCGTTTAAACAAAGAGCAACTAGTGCCGTGCATTTAGTCGCCAGAAAACCTAGATACCAGTCAAATGTCTGTACTCAAACATTGGATTACTAACGCGCTACTCTTCCAAAGTATTTGGTTTGCTGCATTATTTTTTCAAGCAGACGCGCTTTGGTTGATGTTGGCAGGCTGTCTCGTCATGCTCGCAGGGCACCAAAATAAGCGTCTCAATTTGGTGCTTGCACTCGTAGGTTCCGCCATAGGAATGAGCATTGAATTGATTGCGGTCAAAACTCAGCTCATCAATTACCAAGGTAGTGAGTTACTTCCGCTTTGGCTTTGGGTTTTGTGGATAGCATTGGTGCTGACAATAAATAATGCGCTTTCCAAACTATTAACGCTCAAAGCGCCGATATTATTAGTGGTATTTTTGGTCTGCGCGCCACCTAGCTATCTTGGTGCAGCTAACTTTGATGTAGTTTCTATCTCAATGCCTTGGTACATTTTTTGGCCAGCATTTGGCGCACTGTGGAGTGTGGGGTTCTATCTGATAGTGAGTTTTAATCGCATTTTATGGGGTACAAAGCTTGCGCAGTTGCCAGCAAATTGATAGCGTTTGATTACAAACCCACAGGATCCGGGGCGAAACGCAATAAAATAATAAATATTTCGTCGAATTTCGCAATTTTGGGGTTGCACATAAACGCAAAATGCATAAACATAGGTTTTGCTTAGGCAAATTATAAAGTTATAGGAATCTAATAATGAATAAAGCTCAACTAGTTGAAAAGATGGCGGCAGACGCAGAGATTTCAAAAGCAGCGGCAACCCGTGCTTTAGAAGCGTTTACTGGCGCAGTAACTAACACACTAAAAGATGGCGGTTCTGTTGCTTTAGTTGGTTTTGGCACATTCTCAGTAAAAGAGCGCGCTGCGCGTACTGGTCGTAACCCACAAACTGGCGCTGAAATCCAAATCCCAGCTGCGAACATTCCTTCGTTCAAAGCAGGTAAAGGCCTAAAAGACCAAGTAAATCCTTAATCCACTCGCCGGACAAGAAAAACCTCCCAAGTTGGAGGTTTTTTTATACCTCTCATATTCATTATATTTGATAGCGCTATCTTGAATTTGCTACTATCACCCCAATCTCGTATTTTTATCTAATAAGTTGTTTAATCAGTTTTCATGAAGCGTTCTAACCTTTTCGCCGTTATGTCATTACTCATGTTGTTATGGGTAGCTGCTGCGTGCGCGACAGGAACGCCTGATAATCACTTATCCCATACTTCTGATCCGCACAGCACGAGCTTCGAAAACATCACCCAAAAGGGCCTCGCTGACTCCAATCAGTTACCCAGTAAGCCAAGTCCTGCGAATCCAATAAAGCTCAGTGGTGAAACCACGCATCACGAAAAGGGCTTATTGCCGGAACGCGAGCGTACTAGTCACCCTAGTTATTTTCTACATCCTAAACAACAAGCCGAATATGCGCTTGTATTTGAGCTTGCAGCAGAAAAATATGTACCGGCATCAGTCTATGACATCAATAGACCTAAACCCATACCTTGGTATATGTGTGATACTCGGCCAAATAATGGCTTTATCGACAACTGTAAGCCGGCAAACTTAACCTTCAAAGGCAGCCTCAACTTCGCCTCTTAATCATTATCTACTACCAATAAAGCACCCAAATAGTAGTTTTTGATACCAGCACCCTAACGCCAGTATGACCAGTACTCGTTAGCAAATCGGTATCGCTCAGATAGATAATGGAAAAATATGAAAGATATAAATTCGCCAACGAGGTCATCAACCCCTCGTGGTACAACCGCGCGTGCAAAACGCTTTTTTACCGCGCTTATTGTGTTCCTGTTGCTCCTTTGTGCACTACCAAACTTGTATCCCAATAAGAATTTGATTCAAATTCAAGCAAGTAGTAACGAGGCTGTGTCTCTGTCGCTGCCTGAGCTTAAATCTCAACTAGAAGGCGAGGGATTCAAAGTCAAGCAAATCGAGTCTCATCAAGGTGGCTATTTAGTTGAACTTGAAAACCGCACGCTAACCGCCGAAGCGCGTGCTTATATGGCTGAGTCTCACTCAAAGCTAAGTGTTAAGGTTGTTAGTGCTTCAACAATGCCACAGTGGTTAGAAAGCACAGGACTCAAACCTATCAAGCTAGGACTAGACTTGGACGGCGGTGTGTTGTTCGTACTCAAGGTGGACACAGAACAAGCGGCGCAAAATAAACTGCAGTCACTCGCAGACGAAGCCAATAGCCTACGGATCAAAAATCGTTATCGTAACCTGTCTATTCCTCAAGTTATCAGTGGCGAGCAGGCTGAGGTCATTGCTAAAGCGCAAGGGCAAAATGAACTCGTTGCGCTTACTGCGACACTGCGCGAGCTCTATCCACAATTTACCAGTACAACTCATAAACAAGGCAGTTTAACTAAAGTGAATTTCCGTTTTGCCGAAGCGAAAAAAGCAGAGTTCGATAAGCAGTTAATGACCCAAGCGATGTCTACTTTACGCTCGCGTATTGAGGAACTCGGGATCACAGAAGCGGTTACACAACGTCAAGGCACTAATTATATACGAATTGAACTACCTGGCGTGCAAGACCCAGAACAAGCCAAACGTATTATCGGCGCAACAGCAAAGCTTTCATTTCATGCATTACAAGAAATGGGAGGTCAAAAATTAAAGGATAAATCTGGCGCTTTGGTTTCAGTCGACCCAGTTGCCATTTTTGGCGGGGATGAAATAGAGTCCGCAACAGCAGGAAGAGATGAATACGGAAAGCCTTTAGTGCAACTATTCTTATCTTCTCAAGGCGGTGAAAAGATAAACCGATTTTCTAGAAACAATGTAGGTAAGCCAATGGCTACTGTATTCAGCGAATATTACGCGAATCCAAAAGGAGAGATTAAGCGCAAAACGGAAGTGATTTCAGTAGCCACTATTCAACAAGTATTAAATACCCGATTCAGTATTACCAATATGCAGTCAATGGAACGCGCGCAGGAGTTAGCATTATTGTTGCGGGCGGGTTCTCTTGACGCACCAATCACCATTGTGAAAGAGCAAACCATTGGTCCTTCATTAGGCGAAAAGAATATTGAAAGCGGCTTTAAAGCTTTGGCGTTAGGGCTAAGCCTAACTTTGCTGTTTATGGCAGTATGGTATCGCAAGCTAGGCGCAGTGGCCATTACCTCATTACTGGTAAACTTAGTTTGCCTAATTGGATTAATGTCGCTGCTTCCTGGTGTTGTGCTTACCTTACCCGGGATTGCGGGCCTAGTTTTGACTATTGGAATGGCGGTCGACACCAATGTTATTATTTTTGAGCGAGTTCGCGAATTAAGGCGTAAAGGCATCGGGATGGTTACTGCATTAAAGCAAGGTTATCAACAAGCCATGTCGAGTATTATCGATGCTAACTTAACCACGATGATAACTGCTCTTATCCTACTTGGTATCGGTTATGGACCAGTAAAAGGGTTCGCGATCACCTTGGCGCTGGGCATAGTAACCAGTATTTTCGCCGGTGTGGTCGTCTCCGGTATGTTATCAGAATCTCTTTATTCAAAATCACGTAAAGGCGCAAAGTAAAATGACAAGTAAAACGCAAAAGGCGAGATTCGTCGGGCTAATTTCTGGATTGTTACTTGTCCTTGCAAGTCTCATAGCCATCACCCAAAAAGGCATTGTATTAGGCCAAGACTTTACCGGCGGTTACGTTACGGTTATCGACTTACCCAAGCAAAAGAGCCAAACGGAAATGCAAAACAAGCTAGCTGAGCTTGGTGTTCAAGATGCACGAATCTCTCTACAAAACGATGGTAGCTGGCGAGTTTTCCAAACCCCTCAGTCCACCGATGAAACACACGTCAAACAGTGGATAGAAGGACTTGAAACACAATGGCAAGCAAGCGTATTAGACGCCAGTTATCTTGGTGCGCAGGTGGGTAATGAGTTAATTGAGCAAGGTGGCCTTGCAGGTATATTCGCATTACTTAGTGTATTGATTTACTTGGCGTTTAGATTTGAGTGGCGCTTAGCGGTCTCCGCAAGTATCGCGCTTTTTCATGATGTGATTGTGACGCTAGGTTTGTTTGCAATAACGCAAGTAGAATTTGACTTAACCGTGCTTGCAGCGCTGCTGGCGATTATTGGTTACTCACTCAACGATTCGATTGTGATTGGTGACAGAGTTAGAGAGCTTTTGTTCGAAGAGCAGTGGAAAAACAGTCCCGTGGGCAATACCATAGACCAAGCGATAAAGGATTCAATGAGCCGCACGCTTATCACCTCATTAACGACGCTCACAACGGTGTTAGCGATATGGTGGTTAGGCGGCGCAGGACTTAATAGTTTTGCCATGGCGTTGTGTTGTGGCATTCTCATTGGTACTTTGTCTTCTTTGGCAATTAGCGCAACTTTACCGCAGTTTTTAGGCTTGTCGTTTAACAACTACCTAAAAGAAGAATCTGAGGCAGCGAAACAGCAACTCGCTGAGCCATAAGCGTTATATACGATTTAGGTTAAAAAAGTAGCAATTGCTCTTTTTTAACCTTGTCGTGCTGATGTATAATCCGCACTTCGAAAGGAGCCGGATAAGGATTAATGTCAAAATATAGTTATCAAACTCGGTGCGGGAAAGTAACCCTCTGGACCGAGCAAAATATCCTCTTTGCCTGTTTCGAAGGAAATATTAATGAGTCTATGATCCATTATTTTTCTAGGGCATTAGAGCAATGTCGAGCCGAGATCCACGCATCGACATGGGGTTACGTAAGTTATTCCGAAAAGGCCATAGCTGCAACACCAGAAGCCTACAAGTTACTGGTAAGCACAGCAAAGCGCTGTTTGCAGTTAGGCTGTATTAGTGCTGCGTATGTGTTGAAGTCGGCAATTGCGAAAAGCCAGATTGAAAAAATGCGCAAAGAAATTGGCATGCCAGAGCCATTAGATCAAGTTTTGTTTGCTGATGTAAGCGCTGCCATTGAGTTTGTAAAAAGTACTTTAGCTACACCTGAAAAGTTGTCGGTATAAGACATCCTAATTCTATATAAGTGACGTTGCCTATTGGGACGAGCATTTATAATCAGTTTGATTGCGCCTTCACTGTTAAGGCTTCATTGGGCCGCATCTCGCAACGTGCGATGATGCGGTTGTTTTTATCTTCTTCCTGTCTAAGCAACATACCTTCGTCATTTTTTGTCCACCACACAAACCCATCACCTTGATATTTTGCACCGCTGGCTGAACGAGCAATCTTCATCTTAACCACTTGTTCGTTAAAATGGACAGTTGCCTTATCACTGTCGTTGTAGTCAACCTTTATCATCGAATCATTATCACATTGATAGCGGCTAAGTGTTTCACTAAGCTCAATTTTACGATTTGAGATGTCCTCGCCACACGCACTGAGAACAGCGGTAATTAAAGCAGCAAAGGCAATTTGAGATTTCATAAACAGACTCCGGCGAGAAAAAGACGGTATCTGACAATTTAGCGTAAACGGATGAAGTTAAGGTGAATAGTACGGTTACAAGGCAATAAAAAGCAGCATAAAAAAGGCCCAATGGGCCTTTAAACATGATTACAAGTTAATCTTTTACAGGAATAGCATTGGGCGTACTCTGCGCTTCGCGTATTTTTGGCGTGTATAATCGCTTAGTCATCGCCATAAAGAAAATAGGCGTAAACAATAGACCAAATAAGGTAACCCCTATCATTCCTGAGAATACTGCAATCCCCATGGTTTCGCGCATTTCAGCACCCGCACCGGTTGCAAGTACCAGAGGTACAACTCCTGCGGTAAAAGCAATCGACGTCATCAAAATAGGACGTAAACGTAGTTTACATGCCTCAATAATTGACTCCAAATTAGTCTTGCCTTGCTCGTACTCTTCTTTGGCAAATTCCACCATTAGGATTGCGTTTTTACACGCTAAAGCAACCAAAACGATAAGAGCAATCTGGGTAAAGATATTATTATCGCCGCCTGTTAGCCACACCCCAACCAATGCTGACAGTATGGTCATTGGCACAATGAGAATGATTGCAAATGGTAGCTTTAGGCTTTCGTATTGCGATGCCAAAACCATAAACACCAAGAGTACAACCAGAGGGAAGATATACACCATCACGTTACCCGCGAGGATCTGCTGATAGGTGACTTCAGTCCACTCAAATGCCATGCCTTCGCTAAGCGTTTCGTTTAGCACCGCTTCAATTGCCATTTGTGCTTGATCCGAAGAGTATCCGGGCGCAGGACTGCCATTTAACTCGGCAGTAGGATACCCATTATAGTGCATAACGCGATCGGGTCCCGTTGTCGGCGTGACTTTGAGTACCGCGCCAAGTGGCACCATTTGACCATAATTGTTTCTTACTTTGTAAGACAGAATCTGTGCAGGATCTGAGCGAAAGTTAGCGTCAGCCTGAGCGGTGACCTGATAAGTGCGGCCAAATAAGTTAAAGTCATTGACGTACATTGAACCTAAATAGATCTGTAATGCATTAAACACCTCCTCAAGCGGTACGCCTTGTACCATTGCTTGCTCACGGTCGATATCAATGTCCATTTGTGGTACTTGGATCCTAAAGCTTGAGTACAGTCCCATTAGCTCCGGTTGCTGCTGTGCTTTTGCGATCACTGCTTGTAAGTCAGAGAATAGCTTCTCAAAGCCAAGGTTTGCTCTATCTTCAATTTGCAGTTTAAAACCACCAGTGGTGCCTAACCCTTGTATTGGTGGCGGTGGGAAAACCGCGACAAACGCTTCATCTATGATGGCAAACTTCTGATTAAGCTGCGCAGCGATTGAAGACGCATACAACTCTGGCGATGTGCGATTTTCAAATTTGTCTAGAGCAACAAATACAATCCCGCTATTTGGGCTGTTTGTAAAGCCATTTACTGAAAGCCCAGGAAAAGACACGGAATGTAAAACGCCTGGAGTCTGTAATGCAATTTGTTCCATCTCACGTACAACGGCTTCTGTTCTATCCAAACTTGCAGCGTCTGGCAGCTGGGCAATCGCAACAAGATACTGTTTGTCCTGCTGAGGAATAAAGCCGCCTGGGATGGTGCTAAACAACTTAGTAGTAGCAAAAATTAACCCTAAATAAACCACCAAAACAATGGTGCTCAGTCTAATAAGTTTTTTTACCAGTCCAACATAGCCGTGAGCGGCCTTATCAAAAAAGCGATTAAACGGTTTGAATAACCACTGACCAAACAATTTATCTAACACCACTGTGAGTTTGTCTGGTTTAGCACCGTGCGGCTTTAATAGTAGTGCAGCTAGCGCTGGTGATAATGTTAATGAGTTAAATGCCGAGATCAGCGTCGAAATCGTGATCGTGAGTGCAAACTGTTTGTAAAACTGACCTGACAAGCCGGTAATAAATGCAGTTGGAATAAACACCGCACAAAGCACCAACGCAATCGCTATAATAGGGCCTGTCACCTCTGACATTGCTTGTTTAGTTGCTTCAAAGGGCGCAAGGCCGTTTTCAATATTACGCTCAACGTTTTCAACCACGACGATGGCATCATCGACCACGATACCGATTGCTAATACCAAACCGAACAACGACAAAGTATTGATAGAAACACCAAGCCACTGCATTGCAGCAAAGGTACCAACTAACGATACCGGCACTGCCACGAGCGGAATAATAGAAGCGCGCCATGTTTGCAAGAATAAGATAACGACCAATACCACAAGTACGATGGCTTCTAATAATGTCGAAATTACCGCATCGATTGAGCCGCGAACAAAAATAGTCGGATCGTAAACAATATCGTATTCAACCCCTTCAGGAAAACGTGTCGATAACTCTTTCATGGTTTCACGCACCTGATCCGACAGCTCTATCGCATTAGAGCCAGGACGCTGAAAAATCGGCATTGCCACCGCTTCGTTACCATCTAGCAACGCTCTTAATGCGTAGTTATCTTGTCCAAGCTCAACTCGACCAATATCTTTGAGCCTAGTGATCGCGCCATCGCTCGATACGCTAACAATAATATTGTCAAATTCACTGGTATCTGCCAAACGGCCTTTAACGTTTAACAGAATTTGAAATTGATTTTCATTCGTTGTAGGTTGAGCACCTAAAGAGCCAGCTGCTACTTGGCGGTTTTGTTGCTGGATTGCTCGGACCACATCGCTTGCGGTTAAGTTTCTTTCAGCCAATTGCTCGGGGTTTAGCCATATCCGCAACGCGTATTTACCGCCGCCGAATAGCTTTACATCACCCACTCCCGGCAAACGCGCAATCTGATCTTTGACATAAATATCGGCATAGTTAGAGAGGTAGCTTGTATCATGCGAGCCACTTGGCGATACCAAGTGCACCACCATAGTGAGATCTGGAGACGCCTTCTCAGCCACAACCCCTAAACGTTGTACTTCTTGCGGTAACCTTGGAATAGCGCTATTTACACGGTTTTGCACTTGAACTTGGGCACGGTCAAGGTCAGTGCCAAGTGCAAAAGTCACGGTAAGCGTTAAACGACCATCACTGGTTGCTTGAGAAAACATATACAGCATGTTCTCAACACCATTGATCTCTTGCTCAAGTGGCGTTGCAACGGTTTCAGCAATGACTTTTGGGTTTGCACCGGGATAGGTTGCAGATACCACAACCGTCGGCGGCACCACCTCTGGATACTCGCTCACGGGAAGCTGAAATAGGGAAATGGCCCCTGCGATTAATATCACGAGCGACATCATCGCCGCAAAAATAGGGCGCTTAATGAAAAAATGGGAAAATTTCATTATTAGTTTAATCCTTGTGAAGAATCGCTTGGCGTCATCGCAACCACTTCTGTGGCAATGTTATCTGGCAAGGTAAGCGTCACGGAATTTGGGCTTATCGGCATGCCTGGTCCTACACGCGCAGGACCATTAACAGCGATACGCTCTCCTGCGGCTAAACCCGACTCAACAGCACGAAATTCGCCATAGCGGTTACCCAGTGTGATCAGACGATATTCAAGTGTATTAGCGTCGTTGACGACAAGAACAAAACGATTTTTAAGATCTGTACCCACTGCGCGGTCTGGAATTAATACTCGATCGTTTTGCTCACCGGATGAAAGACTCACTCGCGCAAACGAGCCAGGTCGTAATTGTCCACTGTGATTATCAAAAGAAGCGCGTACTTTTAGGGTTCCGGAGTGTTCATCAATGGCGTTGTCAATAAAGTCTAGCTCACCCATGACTGGCTGTGACTCACGGCCGAGTAGCTGTAATTTCACAGGAAGCGGCTCACCTTCCGTCACTGATGCAAACTGGCTATTCCAAGTGCGCTCGTCGATATCAAAGTACGCATACATCTTGTCGGTTGCGACTATCGTAGTGAGCAAAGTGTCGTTTGCTCTAATGGTGTTACCTTGAGTGACCTCTGCAAATGAAATTTTACCGCTGATTGGTGCTGTGATCTTGCTAAACTCTAAGTTTAACTGAGCTGCTTTAAATGAAGCGCGAAGTGCATCTAGTTCGGCTTCACGCTGTGCGGTAAGCGAAACACGGGCATCGACTTCTTCGGTTGAAATCGCTTTTTGCTTGCTTAAACGAAGCGCACGCGCTGACTCACTTTTTGCTTGCGAAAGGGCTGCTTCGGCACGTTTCACTTGTGCGGCAAGGCTGGCAACCTCAGCCAAGAAAGTTCTATCGTCCAGCTCAAATAAAACATCGCCTTGGTGCACCGTATCTCCTTCTTTGAAGTTTACCGAGCTGATAACACCTGTGACCCGAGCGCGAAGTGCGACTTCGTTTGGAGAAGAGAGGCGTGTTGTATAGGTGTGCCAATCAGCAATACTAATTTGCGGTGTTGCTGCTACATCAATTGGTTGAAGAGGCGGAGTTTGACTGCTTGCCTGCTCAGCTTCGCCACATGCACTTAGCAGTAGCAAAGCAGAAATAATCGTTGCGAGTTGCGTTGGTTTTAACATAGTTCCTCCTTTGTGTATGGAGGTAACTATACGTTTCATTTGTTGCATTAAACATAAGTGAAATGGAATATGATTGGTGCCAAACTAGAATCAATCGATGTAAATAACGAAATCAAAATGTCTTTTTTGTGTGATTTGCGCGAGATCTAAGATAAATCTTCCCGATTGATTTAAAATAACAAAAAGCCTAACGGAATTGAATTATGTCTAACGCTAACCATTTACAACCCCTACTGAGTGGCGTGCTCAATAAAAGTGACGATGCAGTTGCTATTGTTAGCAACAAGTCGATTCTTGAATTTTGTAATAAAGCAATGACAAAGCTAATCGGACAACCCTCGTCTCACATAACAGGGCGTACACTGAGTAATATCTTCGACCCACAAACAGACGATGCGTTTGATGACAGAATCGACGGCGATGAACTCACGGAATGGTTTTTAGGCTTAAGCAACGGCTGTGAATTAGACTATCCAGAAATTGAAATTGATACCTTAAGCGGTGAGTTCTTCAGATTACGATGTTTTTCGCTGCAAGATGATGCCTTTGTTATCTACGGAGATAACATTACCACAACAAAAGCAATGCATAGCGAACTCGATCACTTACGTAAAGAACTTGATTTTATTACCAAAACTGACCCATTAACGGGCGTCGCCAGTCGTAGGCAGCTAAGCGATAAAATTGACAGTCAAATTAGGTTATATGAACGTTACAGAACACCATTTAGTGTGATACTGACCGACCTCGATAATTTCCGTGCAATTAACGAGCAATTTGGCCATGAAGCAGGGGACATAGTGCTGGTTCATGTAAGCTCGCTACTCTCAGAAATGTTACGAGACACGGATTTAATAGCTCGACTAGGTGGAGAAGAATTTGCTCTGGTACTGCCGAATACCGGCTTAGAGGGGGCAATATTAGTCGCCGAGCGCGCGCGCATTATGATAGAGCAGGCATCATTTCAAATTGCGGTCGGTGAAGAGGTCGATATTACCAGTTCATTTGGAGTTGCTGAATTTGGCGCAGGTGAGTCTGGCGTTGAAAGCATTATTCGTCGTGCAGATACGATGTTACTAGAAGCCAAAAGCAGTGGCAGAAATCGAGTTGTTCCAAATCCGCACTAATTAAGACCAATCGTTAAATTGTAATAATGCTTAACTAAGCTAGTTCCTTCAAGTAGTAGATAAGTGCGCCCAATATGGCGCATTTTGCAGTTAAGGAACAATAATAATGGCAAGTTTTACCCGTCGAGATTTTATTAAAAGTGCATTAATGGGCGTTGGCGCAGCAACAATTAGCGTTTCGTTAGTAGGTTGCGGCAGCAGTGATAGTAAAGCGGTTGCAAGCAACGATTTTGCTATTGCATTTAACCATGGTGTCGCAAGTGGCGATCCTTTAGCAGACAGCGTTATACTGTGGACGCGAGTCACTCCTGAAGGTACACCTAGCAGTGTGGATGTCACTCTACAAGTATCAGAGTCTGAAGATTTTGGAGTCTTACTACAAAGCCATCAGCTTGCCGCATTAGCAAAAAATGATTACACCGTTAAAGTAGATCTTAATGGCCTGACTGCAAATAGCCGCTACTTTTATCGCTTCGTCACTAAGGAAACGCATTCCCCCATAGGTAAATGCAAAACCTTGCCCGTTAACGATGTAACTCAGGTAAAACTTGCCGTCATGTCTTGTGCAAATTATCCGGCTGGTTACTTTCATGTTTACGCAGAGGCTGCAAAACGCAGCGATTTAGACGCGGTGTTGCATTTAGGTGATTACATATACGAATATGGTATGGGTGGGTATGCCACTGAAAATGCCTACGCCATGGGGCGAGGGCTGGATGCAGATAATGCGAGCGAGATTATTTCATTAAGTGATTATCGTCGTCGCTACGCAAAATATCGTACGGACCTTGGTCTGCAAGCTCTCCACGCCAGTACGCCATTTATTGCGGTATGGGACGACCATGAAGTATGCAATGACTCATACATGGATGGCGCTGAGAACCATAACGAGGGAGAAGGGGAGTACGCTGCCCGCAAACTTGCGGCCCTGCAAGCCTACTATGAATGGATGCCTGTGCGTCCGATGGTTAAGGATCAACTTGAGAGCCTCTATCGTAAATTTGAATTTGGCGACTTATTATCACTTTATATGCTAGATACTCGTCATGAGAGCCGCGCAAAAGCACTCGACTATCAAGACTATATTGACCCTACAACAGGACAAGTGGATTTTGCCGGATTTCAGGCGGATCTCTCCGCGCCTTCACAACAGCTTTTAGGCGTAAACCAATTGACTTGGCTCACAGATAACTTAAAGACATCTGCGGCGAAATGGCAAGTCTTAGGGCAACAGGTATTGATGACCAAAATGATGATCCCAGCCGAGCTGCTCATGTCTCTTGCCAACCCTTCTGCACAAATGTCGACGCAATTAACAGAGCTTGCTCAAATAAAGGGGAGAATGCTTGCTGGTGACTCAACGTTGTCAGAGCAAGAAAAAGCGCGAGTCACGTTTACCGCACCTTATAATTTGGATGCATGGGACGGCTACCCGGTTGAACGAGAAGTAATTTTACAAACAGCAAAAGCGGCCAATAAAAATTTAGTAGTCGTTGCAGGAGATACACACAACGCCTGGTCTGGTAAACTCTGCGATGCAAGCGGAGCTGTTTGTGGTCAAGAGTATGCCACAGCTTCTGTCAGCTCTCCGGGGCTTGAGCATTACTTGCAATTAGGCGATGAGCAGGCGCTACAATTCGCTGAGGTATTGCAATTATTAGTCGATGATCTTGAATATGCCAATATTCATCAGCGTGGTTATTTAACGCTTAATTTCACAAAAGAGAAGGTGGAAAGTGAGTGGCATTTTGTCAGTACAGTTAAGCAAGAGCAGTTTGAAAGTCACAATAAACAGCGCGAGCTTATACTGTAGGTACGGCAAGCAATTCGCGCTAGGCTTCTTGTAAAGCAGCGTAAAAAGCGTGTAAAGGGGCTTTACAGTCCCTTGCATTTAGCTATTTTATCTTGCGAAAGAAGGGGTGTTACCTTGAACGGCTTCTTTTTACCTCCCTTAACTTTAACCTTTGCAATATCTAAATATTGAAAGTCGCCAGGGGCGTTAAGACGCCATAAATTCTTTGACTGTTCAGAAAAGCAAAACTCTCCCGTATCTCCATGTATCAACAGCAACGGATAACTGAGTTGAGCCGCATATTCTGCAAGTGTCTCTCGATATAACTGATAACCATCGCACTTAGCTTTTGAGCTTTTATCACAACGTCCTGAGTGCTTCTCTTTTTGATACAGGTCAGCTTGTAGAAATATCACCGCAGCTTTATGGCTTGGTGTTAGCAAGCTGTCCAGCCACTTAATATTCTCTACATCACGACGATGGGACTCTTCGTGCACTACTTTCTTATCGGATAATAAGATTTGTCTGCGACCATTGTTGGTGCCAGGTACATGCAAAGTTAAAAACTGCACATCATCCACTATCCAAGATTGATTTTCAGGTACTGTTTGCTGACGTTTAAACTTTGGAAGGTTAGGTATTTGCACCGCAAAGTGTTTACGGATGAAATCCAATCTTTCTAACTCATCAAACCTAGGGTTCAGAGTTTCGCGGTCACAGTCAGTCCAATCATTGTCGCCGGGCGTGAATACAAAAGGTTGGCTACTCACACTTGAGATCAGGGCATAATTATCTTTAAGCAGCTGGTCTGTACAGGGCTCAGCACCGGATTTCATATCACCTACGTGCACCATAAAATCATGCTGTATATCGTTTACCTTTTCACGCAGTGCACCATTTGGCATCAGCATGCTTCTGTCTATCTCCGTATAAGGCATATCACCAAAGACTAAAAATGACGTAGCCGAGGCCTGAAATACACTGAGCATAGGCATCACTGCCATGACGAATAATTTAACGAGCTGCACAATAATTCTCCTTTATGTTACCACTCTATCATACATCAACTCTGTGACAGAAGAAGTTGCTCTCTCAATAAAAAGCGCCGCTAATTGCGGCGCTTTACTACTTAAGATGTTTTTCGAAAAAAGCTAAAAACTCAGTAAGCGTCTTCACTCTATGTGCTTGATAACTCAGATGGTGGTTGCCATCCTCGAGCTCTATGTATTTAAATTTCTTGTTATGATCTTCAAGTTCATCTGCCATGTCACGACTATGATTCACAGGCACGACTTTATCGTCATCACCATGAATAAGTAACACGGGGCGGTTAATCTGCTTAGCGTAGTTAACAGGAGATTGTGCCTCAAGTTTATCAGTATCTTGTCCAAATTGGTCACGAACAAGCTCTTTGTTTGTGAAAAAGCGCGCACGACTGACTATCGATTCTAAGTCTGTAACACCAGCAAAACTTGCTGCACATTGAAACGTTTCAGGATGTTTTACCACAGCCATTAGTGCCGCATAGCCGCCGTAACTCGCACCACCTATACAAATTTTATTTTTGAGTGCATACTTTTCTGCAATCAACCAGTTTGCCGCATCTTGTAAGTCATCTTGCATCTTTCCTCCCCAACCTTGATTTGCTTCATTAAAGAAGTCAAAGCCATAACCAAAAGAGCCTCTAAAGTTAGGTTGGAAAACCACAAAGCCTCGGCTTGCCAATAGTTCAGACCAATAATCAAAGCCAGCGTAGTCGCGAGAGTATGGTCCACCGTGTGGAAAGATGATTGTGGGAGCAGCCGCATCGAATGCTTTAGGTAGGGTTAAGTAACCCTCAATTTCAAGGCCGTCACGGGCTTTAAACGATACCCTTTGTTTGCCCAAATAATTGTCACCAGTAATATCTGGATATAAACGTCCTAACCCCGCTAAAGAGCTGGTTTCCCTGTCACCAATCAGGTACGTACCAGAGTCTTGGTCAGAATCGCCGTACGCAATGTATTTTTTATTATCCGCGCTCATGCTTATTACAACGGTGTCGTAGCTTGGTAATGCCGCCTTGAGTGAGCGTTGTAGGAGTTTGCGGTCTTCGTCCCAATAGACTCTCGAGTTATCAAGATTGGAATGGCTGAAGCCTATGGCTCTACCGTCGTGTGAATAAATGATACTGCCATCAAAATCATAGTCTGGATCGGAGAAAATAAGCTGAGGTAAAAGCGGGCGCTTAGTAATGTCTGCTTTAAACAGCGCATTTTTACCATTATGAAGTGCGGTTAGAAAAATGATATTTGGATCTTTATCAAATCCAAGAATACGAATAGCTTCTGGGCCACGAGCCTGAAAAGTGTAGAAATCGGTTAGATCCTTCGTTTTGTTATCATAGAGCATATAATAAGCTTGGATCCCTTCAAACCCATAACCCATTCTTACATTGCCTTGTTGATCGGCTATCCAGCTAGATATTTTTCTTCTTGCTCGAACAACTTTCTCGCGTCTATCTTTAGCTATGTCTAAGATATAAACGCTCGGCTTGTTTGCCATATCGAAGTCAGTTTGTACCAATATCTTGGTTGGTTGTTCTGGCAGTATGCTAATGACATCGTCTTGAAATTGGGCAGGAATTTCATTGCGATAAGCACGGTTGATTTGAACCAATTCATCCGTAGGGTTTTTTAAATCAAATTTAAATAAACGAGATGTTGTGTACTTTACGCCTCGCTGCACTTTGGTGTAATTAGCACCAAATAAGAGCATGTCATCGCTGGCCCAATCGTACCAACCAAGTGCTATCGTTTTATTATCAGTTTGCAATATATAGTTTTTTTATGCGTTTTTAGGTCATGAACAGTAAGAACGAGATTTCCTTCATAATTTTGTAAATACGCAACTGCTTTACCACTGGGTGAGAGTGAAACTTTACTCATATTAGGGAGTTGCGCGTAACTCTCTACGGGTAACTGGGCGTTAACAGAGATGGTGCAGAGCAGTGCAATAGCAAATAGAATTATATTTTTCATTTTTAGATGAGGTGTAGAATATTTTATGTGTCTTTAGTTTGGCGACATTATTCCCTATTTTGAGGCTAAACTCCAATCTATATGCTTTGGTATACACTATCATTAGCGATAATTTAGGAAAAGTGAGAGCAAAAGTTCACTACATTGCTCTCACCTTAACGCCGTTGAAATGAAAGCTGCGTACACACCAGTTAATGCGTACGCAGATTGAAACTAACTTTTAGTCTACTATACGTTTATTGGATTTGAGGCGTGAATTTTGTAATCGGTATAACCTTGTTCGCTACCACCAAATAATGTATCAGGCTGATGTTCGTTTAAGTACAAGTCATTTGCCAGTCTGTAGGGCAAATCAGGGTTTGAGATAAAAGGACGACCAAACCCAATCATATCAGCCCAACCTTCATTAAGAGCTTGTTGGGCGCGCGCTTTCGTATACTTTCCGGCATAAATTAACACGCCATTAAATGCCTCTCTAATTGCGTATTTAAATTTCAGAGGCATATCTGGCGCGTCTTCCCAATCCGCTTCTGCGATGTGTACATAGCATACGTTGAGCGCATTTAGCTGTTTAATTACCGCGAGGTATGTCTGCTCAGGGTTTTCATCTACTGTACCATTTAAGGTAGTAAGCGGCGCAAGTCTAACGCCCACTTTGTCACTGCCTATTTCTTCACTCACCGCCGTTACGACTTCACGCAAAAAGCGAATGCGGTTATTAAGAGAGCCACCATAGCCATCAGTCCTTTGATTCGAGTGAGAGTCTAAAAATTGATTAATCAAATAACCATTCGCTGCATGCAGTTCAATTCCATCAAATCCTGCTTGCATCGCGTTGCGTGCAGCGTGTCGATATTCGTTAATAACATTATTGATGTCTGCTTGGGTCATTGCTCTAGGTGTTTGAGCTTGAATAAAATCAGGGGAATCATTTTCATCGATGAAAACTTTCACACCCTGAGCTTGAATTGCTGAAGCTGAAATCGGCTGAAGCCCACCGGTATTACTTTGGTGTGATACTCGCCCAACATGCCAAAGCTGCGCAAACATAACACCGCCTGCATCATGCACTTGTTTTGTGACTTGTTTCCAGCCAGCAACTTGGGCGTCTGAATAGATCCCCGGTGTCCAAGCATATCCCTTACCGAGTTGCGATATTTGTGTCCCTTCACTGATAATTAAACCAGCCGTTGCACGCTGAGCGTAATAGGTTGCCATCAAATTGTTAGGGATATCCCCGGGTTGACTTGCCCGCGAGCGGGTCATAGGCGGCATCACGATACGATTGCTCAGTGTTTTACCTGCTAAGTTAATTGACTCAAATAAATCAGCCATTTGGCCTCCTCAACGTTTATTTTCACTATGAGAAGCTTAACGGTTTTAAATATCTTCATTAACCACAATAAATACAAAATATATTTGTAAAAAATGAAAAAACTATAGCGTGAGCCTAGGCGCAATGTAGTCGAGAAATGCCGAAATCCGAGAGGAAACACCACTATTTTGATAATACACGGCTTGTACTGCTTCTCTGCGATTTGGCGAAATAATTTGCTCGGTAAAAACTTCAATAAGTCTTCCTACTTTTATATCTTGCCTCACCATAAAGTTAGATAACAGTGCAATGCCATGGCCTGCAACACACAATTGCCTCACGGTCTCACCACTGGATGCGCTAATGGAAAACTTGAGCTGTTGCGGACTTTGTAAAGGCCAGACGTTGAGATGTGGGGCATCGGTAAAACCTATCAAGTTATGATGTGGAAGATCAATCCGTGATTCATTACCTACAAATTTACTTAAGTAGTCAGGGCTGGCTACAAGATGAAGTTTACTGCGGCCTAGCAAACGCGCATGAAGATTAGAGTCAGCTAAGTCACCAATTCGTATTGCGATATCGGTTTTATGCTCTAGCAAATCGATGATGCTGTCATGACTCGTTATTTCCAAAGTAATATCGGGAAAGGCCTCATTAAAACCTTTTAATATAGGCGTAAGCTGATGAAAAACAAAAGGACTTGCAGCATCAACTCTTAATTTACCTGCCGGTGAAAATCGTAAAAGCCTTAACGCCTCTTCGCCTTGCTCTATGGTATTAAGTGCCTGCCGCGCATAGTGTAAAAATAGCTCTCCTTCTTCGGTTAACTCTATCCGTCGAGTCGTTCGATTGAATAGGGTTACACACAGGGACTTTTCTAATCGAGTTACTGCTCTTGAGACCTTTGCAACTTGTTCGTCCATCAGATTTGCTGCAGCGGAAAAACTGCCAGTATCGACAACACAGATAAAAGCTTCAAGATCTTCGGTTTTTGAGCTGACGGTCATGCGTATTCCTTTTCATTTTCTACAAAAGTATTTTGTCATTTTCGCTATTTTTTGCAAATAAAAAAGCTTTCACACTTACACCAACTTATTGCTTATCACTTTAAAAGGGTTATTTATGCCGCTTGCATTACTGGCGCTGACATTAAGCGCATTTGCCATTGGTACCACCGAATTTGTCATTGTTGGTTTAGTACCGACCATTGCCTCCGACTTATCAGTTTCACTGCCAAGTGCAGGTTTACTGGTGAGCTTATATGCCATTGGCGTTGCCGTTGGTGCGCCCGTATTAACTGCACTGACAGGACGATGGAATAGGAAGTCTGTATTACTGAGTTTGATGGCACTCTTTGTTTTTGGCAATCTGCTTGCGTGGCAAGCGCCAAGTTATGAAAGCCTGATTTTGGCGAGGATCATGACAGGACTCGCTCATGGTGTGTTCTTCTCGATTGGCTCTACGATTGCAACTAGCTTGGTCTCAAAAGACAAAGAGGCAAGTGCCATCGCCATTATGTTCACGGGACTGACCGTTGCGCTCGTAACAGGTGTCCCCTTGGGTACTTGGATTGGCCAACAGTTTGGCTGGCGAGCCACTTTTCTAGTAGTTTCTGCTTTAGGTGTTATCGCTCTCTTGGGAAGTGCATTATTAATTCCAAAGAACCTAAAGCAAAGCGCATCTGCCAGTCTATCTGAGCAGGCAAAAGTATTATTGCAACCCAGATTACTGCTCATCTATCTTATGACCATACTCGGCTACGGTGGAACCTTTACAGCATTCACCTATCTTGCGCCAATTTTACAACAGGAAGCTGGTTTTAACGCCGCTACAGTCAGTATTATTATGCTGGTTTATGGTGTATCTGTTGCAGTTGGCAATATCTATGGCGGCAAATTAGCAGATAAAAAAGGGCCGATAAGCGCTCTGACCATCATCTTCGCGTTACTCTCGGTCATTTTGGCTGTGTTGACATTTACCATGCAGTCGAAAATCGGCGTGGTGATCACAGTACTAGTGTGGGGAGCATTTGCTTTTGGAAATGTGCCTGGTCTTCAGGTCTATGTTGTACAGCTAGCCGAAAAGTTTAGTCCAAAAGCGGTGGATGTCGCATCAGGGTTGAATATCGCTGCCTTCAACGTTGGAATTGCGCTCGGCTCTGCCTTAGGTGGTCAAATTGTTGAAAATATGTCGCTGCAGGACACCGCTTGGGTAGGGGCACTTATCAGCGCTGCAGCCTTATTAGCAACCCGTTTTAGTGGCTATCTCGATAACAGATCTTTATTGAAGGCTCAAGTTGTAGAGTAGGTGGTAGCTTATCATGGGGGCTTTTATTAAGAGATCGCCACCTGAAATGGCTCCTACGAAAAGGCGATCTGATTTAGTGAATAATTAAGCCTCAACAAAGTAGGAGCAGGTTAATCCTGCGAGCTTTTGCTAACAGATCGCCACCTGAAGTGGCTCCTACGCAAGGTAATCTGATTTAGCAAACATTCAAGTCACAACAAAGTAGGAGCAGGTTAATCCTGCGAGCTTTTGCTAACAGATCGCCACCTGAAGTGGCTCCTACGCAAGGTAATCTGATTTAGCAAACATTCAAGTCACAACAAAGTAGGAGCAGGTTGATCCTGCGAGCTTTTGCTAACAGATCGCCACGTGAAATGGCTCCTACGCAAGGTAATCTGATTTAGCGAATAATCAAGCCCCAACAAAGTAGGAGTAGGTTAATTCTGCGAGCTTTAGCTAACAGATCGCCACGTGAAATGGCTCCTACGCAAGGTAATCTGATTTAGCGAATAATCAAACCTCAACAAAGTAGGAGCAGGTTAATCCTGCGAGCTTTTGCTAACAGATCGCCACGTGAAATGGCTCCTACGCAAGGTAATCTGACCTACCAAATATTTAAGTCTCACCAAAGTAGGAGCAGGTTAATCCTGCGAGCTTTTGTTAACAGTTCGCCACGTGAAGTAGCTCCTACTAGGCTGTAAAGTGCGATTACTACACTATTGTTTGGGGATCGCATTTCCTTTAAACGACACTCTGATATTCGTCACTTTACTTAAGTCATAAAACTGTGGATTTTTCAGCTTAATTGACCAAGTGGTAAACGGAGTTGGTTTAAAGTAATTAATCGCATAATCGTTTGCGATTGCACCACTGGTGATTGGATCTATGCGCGTCGTTTCGCTATCTAACAGCTCGTAACTTACCAATCGGTATAACGACTCTGCACTAAATTGATAGGGTTGCCCTTTAAACCTATCTTGATATGAACCACTAGATCTTACTTCGATATCATAGCGCTGGTTCTCATTTAACCCCGAACCTTCTAGTACAACATTGACCTCGTCTAATCTAACTCGATCAAACTGGGAAAAATCAATATCTTCCAATGACAGCGTAAAACTCATTTCACCGTCTTGCGCAAAATCCAGCAATTGTTGTGGCGCATCTAACTCTTCTATGGTGAGCATAAAATCTTGAGGTCGAGGGTTAAAGCGTAATAATGACGCGGCCTCTTGCTCACGTAGCAAGGCTAAGTCAAGGCGGTATTCTTGATAACTTTGATTAAGGCTTGGTGTCACAATGGTGTCATCAAGAGACCAGTAGCTAAATGCCGCCTGATAGTTTGTTAATGCAACAAATATCGGACGTTTTAGATTATTCAAAGTCCGGAATAGCTGTTCCTCCATGCCCTGAATTTCATCTAGACTGTTTTGAGTGTTTTGTAAAAATGCATCTATACGATTGATTTGTTTAAGCTTTGCATCAGCGGTGATGCGCAAATCTATCTGTCTAGACTGCTCCTGGGCAATATCAATCTCTACAGCAACTATTGCCTTGCCATGATTAATCAACTTTTCGATAGCAACAAGGTAGTCGCTTGCACCATCAATATCTTCATCTATGGCTTTTTTCATTTGCGCCTTAGCGGTTATCAAAAATTCGTCCCAAATTCGATTTGCCTCTTCTTTGGTTGGAATGAGTGAGTTAAGGCGATTGAACTCTTGTGCAAGCTCACTGCTAGAAAACGGATCTGCAGTTTTTTGCGATAGCACGTTTAACTGGCCGCTAACCGTTTGCACTTTATCCATTAATGACGCGATATCATCAATTTTGGTTTTTAACTCATTGATCTCTTGGATTGTGGCGGGCAAGCTTGCGACCAAGTCTTTCAGACCGCTGGTGTCACCCCCAGCAGCACCCGCAAATGCAGTGCCTGCACTAATTACGGTTTCAAGTACTTTAAGCCCAATTTCAGTGATTTTATCTAATTTGTAGTCCAAAATTCCTTGTTGAAACTCGACCCCTGAATAGAAGACATTATTTTCTTGTCCGCTGAATGATGCTTTTTGTTCATCAAGTGTCTTTACCAAGCTCGTCAGTTGATCTACAGAGCGAGAGATAATTCGTTGCTCAGCAGATGCGACATCGAATAGGTTATTCTGCATCAAAGTGAGATCTTGGCGCTTGTTTTCTAAACTTCGGCCTTGTTGCTGAAAATTATTGTAGCTATCCTGATATGCTTCCATCGCTTCAATATATGCTTTAATCGTTAACTCATAAAAGTCGCGGGATAGGCTAGGTACATAGTTTTTGTTAAGTGTTGCGTACGACAAAAACTGTTTAAAATTAGCAAGCTGCAAGTAAAAATTCTTTGCTTGAACGGAAGATTCTCTAACATCATGAGATGCGTTTAAAATAGATTCAGGCCAGCTCAACATCTCAATACTCAACGCTGGATTTTGATCATAGATGGAAGCCGCCATATCGAATGACTTTTCAAATGCATCTAAAAAGTACTCTTTATGCACAGAGATAAGTGACGTTAACGCTGGTGAAATAGGCGTTGCGAACTTATTGCCTTGTATAACTTGATATAGTGTACCAAACGAGTCTGGAGCAATACTAAAGCGTTCAATTTCACCATCACTTGGCGAATGAGCTGTGATTATATTGATATTAGCCTCAACTTTATCAGCCATAAATACCAATGTTGATGCTTGCGCATTTTGGGTGTCTAAATTGATACTCACCGTACCATTACCCATTATTTTACGTGCGACGATAAAAATTCGTTTGTTTGGCGCATCGAAAATCATGTTTCGGTCTATTTCTAGAGTGTCAGCAGCAATGACGATAGTATTATGATCTCTTGCACTGGTAAGCACGTCATTCAAATTGACATGTAAGGCCGAGACCAAATAATTTTGTGTGTCTATCTGTTGTTGATTTGAAGTCGTAACGCTCGGTAGGTTTTGACTTAGCTCAAGATTATATAGCTCGTTCCAAGTCGCAGCTTGGCTCGAAAAAGCGCAGCCAATCAATAGGCTGAGTAAAGTTGGTTTCATAGTAACTCCTTATGTACCTGAGCATATTTAGCTCAGGTACTGTGATATATTCCTTATAGCAATAAGGAATGCATGTTGTATTTGATTACTGCTCAGAGATAGGTAGATAAGCGTTTTGCAAAAATGCTCTCGCTTTGTCTGAAATGTCTTTCCACGAGTTTGTTGCGCTGCTTGCAAGCGGAGATGAAACAATACCAGCTACCACAACATTAGCATTTCGAAGTGCATTTTCACTGTCTAGTTGCTCTAAGACTTCTTTAAGTGACCGCATATCTCCTAGTAGAGACTGCCAATGCACTTGCACTAAGCGTACATTATCGATTGCTTTGAGGATCTTATCATTCATGCCATCTACTTGACCTTTAGCAATCTCGTAAGATGCGGCCAGGCTCACTGAATGTGCTAGGTCTTTGTTTGAACTATCAATTTGTGCTTGAACCTTATCTATTTCATCTTTGAGTTCTTCGACTTGGCTGCCAAGCACAGAACCGCCGATTAACAACACTAAAGGTCCCCCAGCAGAGAGGCCTGCTACTATCTTCAACTTAGTGTCTTTTTCGTTGTTAAGACTGTTTAGGCGATTTTGCAAGGTACTAATTTTTTCGCGAATATTCGCAGGCTGATCTTTATTCAAGATATCAGCAAATGTACTCTCAAGCGTTTCCAACTCCCCTGTATGCGTAGTCAATCCCCCCTGAAAACTAATAAGTTCATTCACCACTTCTTCTGTTTTATTCAGGTTTGAGTCAATAAAACTCATAAAAGTATTGAGAAATGAAATTGCGGCTTGGCGACTCTGCTCAGCAGCTTGCATATCCCCCGTAAGTGAAGCGTTATGTAAGTTGGTTAATTGGCTGATAAACGGGTTAATTAACAGTGCATGAGTGTCTGAGTAGTTAGCAAGTTTTGTCGCTAAATCAATAACGCTAGGGTAGATATTATGATTCCAGTCTTGACCAGATGCGTTGATTTCTCCAAACGTTTCCATTAACGCTTTATAGTGGTTATTCAAAGGCGTGTTGTCAGGGTAGCGCGTTGAACTTCGAAATGCAGACTCGTTGTTTGGTAACCCAACAGCAGCCTGAGCGAATACTTGAATTGTGTGCCATTGCTCTTGTGTTAATAGAAAATCATCTGAACCAACATCTACAAACAAAGGTGCACCTTCGATATCACCTTGAAGTGTATCGTACATAATTGGTGAGATTTCTGGGACGCTGGTATTCGCAGTTGCGAGCTGACTAAGCCCAAATAATTGGAGTGACGTTACGATAGCAATTGCGCTTTTCTTTAACTTAATTGATTTCATCTTTCATATTCCTTAATCAATCGGTGTTCTAACTGTTAAGTTGCACTAGACCTTTACCGGTCTCCAAAGTGCAACTGAAGATAAAAGTGCATGTAGTTAATTTGTTAACCAAATGTACTTTTAATATTATTGATATAGGGATAATAAGAATGGAAGAATTTCTACACTTTCTAACAAATTGAGCGGTTTAGTTGCATTCCCAATAACACCAAACACCATGGTATACAATCTACAAAACAACAAATTAAGTAAATAAAAGTTAACAAAATCAAGCTAAAACTTGGCCATCTAAAGCTTTAGATGTAGAGGAATTTGTTACAGATGGATAGTCAACAGTTTATTTTCACCGTCACTTTCGCTCAAAATTTAATCTTAATTAAACTGTTTCATAAAATCGAACTCAATGTTTCTACCGCTGTAAATGAGACGCACATTTTTTGTTGAGAAAATAAATTCAATCTATTGTCAGCCACCTAATCTTGTAAAGAAAAATCAAAGTAACTGCCCGTTAGCGCAGCCACTTTAAGTTATCTAAATGACTTAAAAATTCAAACAAGGTTAAACCTAAAACGATTAAGTAAATTATCAATAACCACTTTTAGCTAGGTTGGGAAAGTGCCGCTGAATTTGGTATAGACCAAAAAGCACATTTCATTTATAACTATTAAAAATACATGTTTAATTTATGTAATATTTATGTAATTTTATTTAGATGTGGCGGTCTTTATCTTATAAAGTAACGTGAAAAGAGAAGTCAAAATGAACAAACTAAGAAGAATGATGATATTTAAGGGGGTGGTAGAGTCAGGATCACTGACCAAAGCCGCGGAGAAGTTATCTTTGTCCAAATCAGTGATCAGCCAACATCTCAAGAAACTAGAAGAAGAAATAGGAACACCACTACTATATAGAAACACACGAAGCCAATCATTGACCAACGTTGGTAAAGACTTCTATGCATACTGCCTTGAAATCAGCCATTTATCAGAATTAGCTTGGGAAAAAGCAAGATCAAAGCAATCAGTACTCGCAGGGCAGTTAACAGTTACAACATCCTATGCTTTGATGCAAACCATCGTTGCACCTGCACTATGTAAGCTGATTAAGACACACCCTAAAATCCGCCTGAATTTAATTAATGAAGATCGCCCTCTCAATCTAGTGGAGCGGGGGATAGATCTTGCTGTTAGAGTGGGAAAAAGCGCAGATGTGGAGCAATCACAGCAATATATTGGTTCATTTAGAGACGTGCTGTATAAAGCAAAGGACAGTGAATTTAACGACACAACCGCTCCTTACATTGCAAACTCTTGGGAAGGCAAAGTCACAAATTATGAATTTATCCATACAACACAAAATATCGTTAAACCACTTTCATTCAAAGCACATCACAAAACCAACTCAGTTAGCGATACAATAGGGCTCATTGAAAGCGGTTTGGGTATTGGGTTAGTGCCAGAAATCATCGCATTTAATAATCATAACCTAGAGCGTGTAGATCCCGAATTCGAGCTGGAAAAAGTGGAAGTATTTTGCATTCATAAAGGTAGTACTGATGTACCCGCGACGATACGAATTGCGCAAAGTGCTATTAAAAGCTATATGGATGCTCATCAATTTGTATTGAAAAATGCTGCGATGCACTAGTGAGCGCAAGATGGAATGTTGTCCTCATTTGCGTTACTAAGAATCTACGTTATGCTTGCAGTAGTTTAAGAAAATTAATTCACTCTAAACATGAAGTTAAAGGAAAATCTATTCTCCCATTGTACCTTGGTATTTGGGCTAATATTATTTGCGATAGTGAGTCAAAGTACTCAAGCGAAAATAACCATCGCGGTTGTAGGCAAAACTAAAAATGACACCTTTTATGAACAATCGTATAAAGGGTGTGTAGACTTTGCAAAACAACATCCAAATGTAGAATGTATCTACGATGGTGCAGACGACTATCAAGATTTTAGAACGCAAAGCCTTATCATCAACGAACTATTGAATAAAAAGGTAGACGGTTTATTAATATCAACTACCGATTCAAACTATCTCGTGTCACGTTCACTCAAAAAGGCGAAGCAATTGAAGATCCCGGTGATCACTTTTGACTCTGACCTTTTAATAGAGCATAAAGATTACCGTCTCGCCTATGTAGGAACCGATAACTTTGCATTTGGTGTTGCCCTAGGAGAAGCTGCCAAACCTTATAAAACGGCTGCGCTTCAATCGTTTTGTATTCAAACAGGTCATCACTCAACACCTAATTTAGATAAAAGAATCAATGGCGTTAGATATGCACTTGCTACACATACAACAGACAACCTTTCAACAACAGGAAATGATCTCAAGCAGGGATGGCAAGAGTACGAACGATGCCCACTTTACACAATGGGTAAACGCGAAGATGCGATAAGTCAATTATTGACCTTGCTAAGTTATGAAAATCCCCCGATTTTTATTGCTGTCGCAGGCTTCGCCCAATTTCACTCTAATTATATTGAACGCGTATTGCCCTACAAAGAGAAGATCACGAATCACGATGCTGTGATCATTTCCGCAGATACAGAAGAAATACAACTTAAAGCTTTGGAAAAGGGACTTTCAACAATCAATATTGGCCAAAACCCCTATGAAATGGGTCGAAAAGGAGCGGAGTTGCTTTATAATACGATAGCGCTTGGCCAAGTGCCCTCCGAGGAGAACTACTACTTAGACTTTCATTACTGCAATCAAACAAACATTCTTAGGTGTACCATTAACCACTAGCTTTAAAGACTTTGTTATACATAGCCTCAGCCAAAATGACAGATAGGTTTCAACATTTATTTCCCACGCCACAAAAGCAATACTAAAGTACCAATTTAAAAATCTATTTAGAGACGTAAAACATCATAAAATCTGGTTTTTCGGTTATTCATTGACCGCAAACTAAAAAAATACGACAATGGTAGTATATTTAGCGACGTTATTGTAAACAAAAAATTTACATTAACTCTATTTTATTGGAGTGGCTATGAAACTTAACTTTGCAACCTTAGCGTTAATGTCAGTTATCGGTACAGCAAATGCTGCCGACAATTTAGTCGTTAACGGCTCGTTTGAAACATCAGGCAATATTTCTGGTGATTGGGCGTTATTTGACAATCTCCAAGGTTGGAGCAGAGAAGGTGCCAAATTCGAAATTCAAAAACAAAGCCTTGGTATTGTCGTACCTCAAGACGGCAATCAATACCTAGAGCTTGACTCGACTGCAAATTATACAATCTACCAGAGTATCCCAACAACGGCTGGTAAAAAGTATAAAGTGAGTTTTTATTACTCACCTCGAGTGGTAAACAATGATTCTACTAATCGTGCACGTGCATGGTTTGGCGATAATACACTAGTCACGATGAATGCAACGACCCGTGGCTGGACAAAGTACGAGTATACGGTTGAAGCGACAGGTAGTTCGACACAGTTACGTTTTCAGGGTTTAGGTACTTCTGACTCATATGGTGCGTTATTAGACAACGTCGTCGTAACAGAAGAAGAGGAAGTTACACCTCCAGAGCCGCCAGTAACCTGTAAAGTAGGCGTGTATGGCATCAATAACTTTGGTGAAGACAGCAATAGCTATGTTTATAAATTCGACATGGTTAATGGTACCTATGCATACGTTGACGGCATCGCTAACACAGCCTCAAATATTGCTGCACACAATGGCGCACTTTACTTTATGGAACAAAACGACAGTGCAACTAAGGCGTCATCACTTTGGAAAGTTTCACTAGATAGTGCAGAGCAGACTCTAGCTGCTAATGCGGTTTCATGGCCATTATACCGCTCAGCAGTGACGCCAGACGGTACTAAATTACTTGCAAGCAGCAAAACTTATCTTTATGAGTTTGACATGCAAACAGGTGCAAAAACAGTGCTTGGTAAACTAAGCTATGCAGGTGACGACTTCTCACACGGTGATATCGCATATTCAGCAGATACAAACGTAATTTACGTACTAACAGGTAAAGCACTTTACACGCTAGACAAAGGCGACATGTCTTTATATCTCGTTGGCGAGCATGGCGTAAATTGGGCATCGGGTTTAGCAGTAAGCTCAGACGGTACCTTATACGTATCTGGTCGTAACTCAGGTGAAGACGCGAAGATCTACACACTAGATCCAAATACGGCACAAGCGACCTTTGTTATGGATGGTCCAGAGCACATCAACGATTTAACGTATGTAGCGAATTACTGCGAATAGGTCTGTCTTATACAGCAATACACAAGGCGAGGGGAAACCCTCGCGTTTTTTTGTATATAGCTAAAGTAACTGATTGTTTTCTATTAGAAGCCTAACACCATTAAGTTTGTAAAGACCTTAGCGAAGATGCTTTGATATTTCCAAGAAATATAAAATTTGTAAGATAAAAAGATATTGCTAGGGTGTCTAATCCTGCATTCTCTCTAAAACCTCTTTTTGAATTTCTTCTTTACTCGGCCTGCCAATTTCTAAAAGAGGAAACACAAAGTGAATAGCAGTTCCTTTTTTTGAGCTTTTAATACTCAACTTGGCTTTATAGCTTTTCGCAATTTGTTTTATGGTATAGATCCCTAATCCGAAATGAAGTCGTGAATAAAGCGCCATTCCCTTACCATTATCAGAAATCATGACATGAATTTGATCTTGTTGTTTACTAATGGACAGGCTGAGTTGTGTTGCTTTTGAATGTTTAAGCGAATTATCAACACAATGGTAGGTTACGCTGTAAATGTCCTTTTCCAACTGTTTTTTAAGTTGTGTCTCACCAATGGAAATATTGAAGTCGAGATCCATATCACTCATATATGAACAATGAGCCTGCAACATACTGATAGCAACGCTCAGTTTTTCTTTGCCAAGTGCCGCATGACCTCTTGCCAATGGTTCGAGCTTCAAAAGTGCTTGGTCGAGTTTGTCTAAACCTTCTGAAATCGTAATGTCATTACCGCCACACAACTTTTTAGCCTCGGCAACTTTTAGGACAGCATCACTCAAGTCTTCTTTTTGGTATTGGCGTTGATTATTCCTGAAAACTTTATGAAAACTCTGCACCCAAATATATATATACACAGAAATCGCTATCACTAGGATAAAGACTAAAGCAGCATACATTGAAATAGCTAAAGGTGTTGAATACCATGGCGCAGCCACGTTAAAAGTCAGCGCCGTAACGTCACTGTAGCGTCCCTTATTCTCAACCCTAAATAAAATATCGTATCCTCCTGGTTTTAGATTGCTAAGTTGCAATCCTGCGGCTAACAATTTTTGCCATCCAGTATCGTTTATGTTTGCTTCAAACGAGTTGACATGCTGATCTACAAAATTGTAGTCACTAATCGTTATTTCAATAGCTGGATGCTGACTAACCAGTTCAGAAAACTCCAAATAGGTTTTACCATCCAGAGTGACACTTGTTACCTTTGGAGCAGAAAGATCGACAGACGGTGCCGTTGTGAGCTCAAATATAAAGTCTGAACTGGCAGCATAAAGCTTGTCGCCCAGAACCTTAAGGCTTCCGATAGTGAAAGAGTGTGCCTTTGTACCTGGTACCAATTTTGTGTGATCTGCACCTCTTTCTAAAATGTGGACACCATTGTTGGTCGCTAAATACAAATTGTCATTAAACTCCACGAATTCCTTTACAAAACTTGGTGAGCTTAACTTTTGCCAAACTCCACTATTGGGTTTAAACCAGACACCTTTTCCATAAGTCGCTGCAAATAGGCCTTCCTCTGTGACATAGCTATCAGTGACAACTACACCATCTTCAAATAGACTGCGCGTCCAGTCTTGTGTATCAACAACCAACAAACCTTGTTTGGTGCTTGCATAGATATAATTACCACTATGATTTATGTCTAAGACTTCCAGGCTAGGAAGCAACTGCCTAAGTTTTTTGTCTACTATTAATTCCAAGTTTGAGTTAACTTCGACAACTCCATAGCCATTTGTAGCGATATGCAATGTGTTATCAATCACTGAGAAATTAAGCACATAATCATCATGAACTTTTGTTATTTTCTTACCCGCTAACTCAACGAAATAGGTGCCCATATCGGTTCCTATCGCAAGACCGCGATTGAAGAGTTGAAAAGCCGTAACCTCAAATGCTTGAGCTGATATCTGGCTATTTAACCAAGCTAATGGTTCAACACTATTTCTGCCAGCCTTTTGAAATATACCTTTGGTAGTACCAATCCACAATTCTCCTGCAACGCCTTCAAGTACATTATATTTAGACCCTAAAGACAACTCCGAAGACTTAAGACCAACTTCGATAGGCTCGAATGTGTTTAGGCCTAAACCCCACACCCTATTTTTGCCATCCACATGTAGTTTGCTGTAGTTCTTTTTCTTGGTGTTAATGCCTGTTCTTGTAATATTTAGGTCTGTGAGCGTAACTTCATTAACGCTTTCGTTATCTGTAAAATAGATAAAATAGGGAGCTGCAAATACGATATTATCAGCATTGTCTATTTCCATATTAGAGATAAGCTGCTGCTGTAGGGTAGAGTAGTAACTCATCCTATTATTAGCAAAATAAACAACGCCATGCGGTGTTGCCGCTAAATTGCCATTATCGATGCTTAGTGCTTCAACGGTTTTTATTACGCCATCTTGTATTAAAAAAACACCTTCTGTTGTCATCAAATAGGCTAAATTTGCAAACGCGTCAATGTCTAAAACTCTGCTTGAGCTACTGTATATTGTGCTGACTACTCCTGACTCAATATCAATCCTTTTAACATCATATCTTCCTAGAGTGAAAAGCGAAGAGTTTGTTAACGCTAGTTTTGTCGCCTCCACAGAAGCTATTTTTTTCGATTCTAGACTCGTTAGATTCGTGATCCAAACGTCACCATTAGAATACAAAGAAAACAATGTTTTATGTTGCAGTTTGATATCACGAACTAAGCCTCTGGGTAATCCAGCAGCTTTGCTTAAAGGAAGAAAATGACGGCCATCGTATCTATATACCCCATTGTGTGAGGACAAATAAAAGTTGTCGTTTGAGTCATGAACAACACCATTTAAATGTTCAAATTGGAACGCTTGTAACTGCAACGAAAAAGCAGCTAGGAATAAAAGTACGAAGAAACGCATGAGACAATCCATTAATTAAATGCGGCCAACCACAAGAGCTGGCCTTACTTCCTAGTTGACCTCGTATGCATTGTGATCTCTTACGCCACAACCCGCTACGACAACAGGCAAATCGACTTTAGTATCATCAACTACCGTTTCATCAACCATATTACGCTTCATTGTAACACTCTTTAAGCTTTTGTTAAGTTTTTGATTGCCACTTTGTGACTTTGTCCAATTAAATTGTTTTTCGCGCTCTGCTAGCACAAACAAATAGGTGGGTTTACGAGGATCAGTTTCATTCTTTTTGTTATTCCAAGAATGCATTACTGCTTCGCCAGCTTCAACACCATATAAATGTGTGTAAGCAGCCGCTAATAACTGAGCGCCAGAATCACTCATCACCATCAGCGCCGTATTCTTATAGTCGCTACCACAATCGAATGACACGTCTACATTTAACGTAGAACCATCAGGCAACAGCAGATCTGCATTCATCCTAGAAACTCGAGCACGATCCTCTAGTGGAGTTAGGGCGTTAGCCGCACTAATACAAAACATAGTTGCAGCGATTGGAAGTAGTATCTTTTTAAACATAGAGATTTCCTTTTAGTCATAAAATATGCGTTCCTTCATCAACAGTTCCAACCATTACGTCATTGAGTTATATCTAGGTACTTTCTCCTACAATAATGGTAAGGATTGTTTATGTCTTAGAAGGCCACGCTCAGGTGAACAGATCTTGCCTTAAAATACAATTTTGCAAGACCGCATCAACCATCTTATTTGCAGCTAAAATATCTTCAACTACAAAAATACTGTGAGCTCAATATTTAGAGATCTTCTCTTTACTATTGTTGACTTGTAGAACACTAACTGTAAATACTTAGTTAAGAAATAATTCTTTATTTTATAATATCTATCCAAAGTAAACGATGCCTTTTGCTATTAATTATTACGACGACTAAAAAAGTTACTTGCTATTATGGAGATACAACATTAGCGGTGATCTGAACAACTGCATGATTGGTGATATTAACACCCAAGCTTCTGCTGTAATGCGACGTAGAAATTAGAATAGGGGGCCTGAATATTTGAAAAATAAAGAAAAACCTACAGGATGAGGAATTTTAGCCCTCATAATTTAACATAACGTAAATTATAGGCTTGTTTATACAGTATTGCATAACAGGTATCTACATCACTATAATATGTCCAATACTAACCAATATCGGACTTACCATGATTTTACCACTGGTTGACACCTTAAAGCAGCTTAGGTATCAAATCGCCCATCTTGAAGATGATACGCTTGCGCATGAGTATCCTGAACTGACAAAGTTCTTGGCTAGTCATGGTAAATCACTACCGGTACATAGCGAGCTACAGTTCTTATTTCAGTTTTTGTATGTTTACGGTCGTAAGTCTGAAGCAACTTTTAACCGCTTTCGTAATGAGCTTGAGCGCTTTTATTTATGGTCGTGGCTGGTTGCTGAGAAGTCAGTGTTTGAGCTAAAACGCGAAGACATCGAGGCGTATGTAGATTTTGTGGTAGAGCCAGATAAAGCATGGACGCAAACTTCTGTACAGTGGCGTTATAAGCAAAACCAAGGAATCCGTCAGGTTAACGAAAATTGGCGACCCTTTGTTCTCAAAGAAAATGGTGCTAGCCAGCAAACGTTGGCCGCGATGTTTACCGCGCTGAATGTGTTTTACAAGTTTGCTATTTTAGAAGAAAAGTCGTTCGCTAATTTTGTTCCGGTGGTTAAGAAAAATAGCCCGTATTTAGTTGTTCAATCGCAAATCAATCTTCCTGATACGCTGAGTGATTTGCAATGGGAATATGTTTTTGGTGTAACTCGTGATTTAAGTGAACAGCAACCAGACCTTGAACGGAATCTCTTTGTATTAGCTTGTTTAAAGGGTTTGTATTTACGTATTTCAGAGCTGTCAGACCGCCCTCATTGGTCACCGGTAATGAGCCACTTTTGGCAAGATCAAGATGACTTTTGGTACCTAAGAATTATGGGTAAAGGCAATAAGCTAAGGGATGTAACGCTTAGCGAAGACTTCATCAGCTATTTAAAGCGTTATCGGCAGTACCGAGGATTAAGCGCCCTGCCTCGCGTTGATGAACCCTACCCAATTGTTCATAAACTAAGGGGTCAAGGCGGTATGAACGTTCGTCAATTACGCCGTATTGTTCAGCAAAGTTTTGACTTAGCAGTGGCTAAACTAAAGGAAGATGGCTTTACGGAAGAGTCAGAGCAACTCGAAGCCGCAACTTCACACTGGCTAAGGCATACAGGTGCAACACATGATGCACAACACCGCCCGCTAAAACATCTATCTGAAGATTTAGGTCACGCCAAAATCGCGACAACCGATCAAATTTATATTCAAACCAATATTAAAGAACGCGCCAAATCGGGCTTAAAACGGAAGTTATAAATATAAGAAAAAAGGACATTCGAGAATGTCCTTTTGAATCTTCAATGAATAAGTGCACGACGCTAAAACTCACTTACGCTTAAAACGAACAATCAATTCGTGCATTTCTTTTGCGGTAGATTCTAAATCTTTACTTTCTTGATGCACTTTGTCTGCGCTATCTAGGCTGTTGTTTGCAAGCTGGGCAATATTCACCACCTGCTGATTAATGTCATCAGACACGGCTGCTTGTTGCTCAACCGAAGTCGCAATTTGCATCGACATATCACTAATTTGGATAACAGCTTGGGTGATTTGCTGTAGCATATCGGTGCTTTGATTCAGCTGCTCAATACCATGGAGCGATTCTTCTTGGCCTTGCTGAGCAATATCTACTGACGCTTGTGTGCTGCTGGTTAGCTCTTCAATAATTGCATGGATCTCTTTCGTCGACTCTTGAGTACGCTGTGCTAGATGTCTAACTTCATCAGCAACTACTGCGAAGCCCCTACCTTGCTCACCAGCTCGCGCAGCTTCAATTGCTGCATTTAGTGCTAGCAAATTAGTTTGCTCAGCGATTTGTTCAATAATCTGTGCGGCAGCAGCAATTTTATCAGTTTGCTTAGAGACGCCTTCAACAGAATTGCGGATGTC
This sequence comes from Pseudoalteromonas sp. DY56-GL79, assembly GCF_041414765.1. Taxonomy (NCBI): domain Bacteria; kingdom Pseudomonadati; phylum Pseudomonadota; class Gammaproteobacteria; order Alteromonadales; family Pseudoalteromonadaceae; genus Pseudoalteromonas; species Pseudoalteromonas sp. DY56-GL79. The sequence goes on from NZ_JANHZS010000001.1 coordinate 164,911, forward strand.
GGCAATGGTATTACTTAAATCACCAAAAGCAATTTTGGTTTTATTAGCGATCTGTTCTGTTTGAGAAGTCAAATCAAGGGAGTTCTGAGCATCTTTAGCACTCAATTGCACGCTGTTAGAGACATCGTTGATGGTTGTTGTCATTTCATTCATGGCAGTGGCAACAAGCTCAGTCTCAGTTTGCTGCTTTTGTAAATCGGCATAAGTTGCTCGCGCTTCTTTACTCGCTGTATGCGCTCCTTTTGACACGTTTTGCGCCGCATGTTCAACACGCGTAAGAATTGTATCTAGGTGTGCCCTTTCACTCTTTAAACGAACTTGGATTGATGCCATGGTGCCATCCCAAGTCGAATAAACTTGCTCAGATATCTCATCGCAAAAACTGTGCGCCAACTCAGATTCTAGTCGTCTCAGCTGTTCTTTATCGCGCCAAGTTGCATAGGCTGAATATGCCAGCATATTGGCCATTAACCAAAAAAAGCCTGCAGATTCTGAAGCAAAATACCAAAGTGCCAGTGACGAGACGATGTTAAATACTGGCCAAACGAAACGTAATTTGGGAAGACTGAAACTGCTTCCTTTATTAGTATTTACGTTTGTATAAAGTTGACTTGCCCGTTCAACCGTCGCTCTATCTGGGCAGCTTCTAACCGACTCATAGCCAATGATTTTGCCATTTTCTGTTATTGGCGTTACATAGGCATCGACCCAGTAGTGATCACCATTTTTACAGCGGTTTTTTACGATCCCCATCCATGGCTTACCTGTTTTAAGCTGCGTCCACATGGTTTGAAAAGCCACAGGTGGCATATCTGGATGTCGTACTATATTATGAGGTTGACCAACTAACTCATCACGGGAAAATCCACTAACATCGATAAACGCTTGATTGCAGTCAACAATATTACCTTTCAGATCAGTGACAGAGATGAGTTTTACTTCGCGAGAAAAGGTTTTTTCTCTTTGGGTTACTGGGTGGTTGGTTCTCATTAGACATGTCCAAAACTAACAAAAAATTGATTTTCCCTTAAAGATTTGCAGGAAAATACGCCCTCAATCCATGAATAGCAATAGAGAAGGGATTAATTAACGATAATTACAACTATAGTGTGAGTTAATTTTAGGCGTAAATTGATTTATGCCAGTTTAGATCGAAATTAGGCTTACTACCGTATAGCCTTTCTTGTAAAATAATCCTATTAAAATGATAATCTAAGGAGCGTTAGGTGTCTCGCTTTTCAGCCATAACAGATAATCCCCATGAAGGCCGATTTAATTCCAAAACGGGTATTCTTATTACAAATTTAGGTAGCCCAGATGCACCAACGGCTAAAGCACTTAGAGTTTATCTCGCGGAGTTTCTCTCCGATCCCCGTATTGTCGAAATTCCAAGACTAATTTGGTTAATGATTTTGCATGGCATAATTTTACGTGTTCGCCCTAAAAAGTCAGCACATGCCTATCAATCAATTTGGACCGATGAAGGCTCCCCTTTGATAACCATTAGTCGAGCGCAAACTGATAAAATAGAGAAGCAATTACGCAGTGAAGGTTTTGAAGACATCGAAGTTGAGCTTGCCATGCGCTATGGCAACCCGTCAATTGAATCAGGGCTTGAGAAGTTAAGAGAAAAAGGCATCACACGAATTATCATTGTGCCGCTATATCCTCAATATTCCAGCGCGACAACAGGTTCAACCTTTGATCAGATCTCAAAGGTGCTAAGAGGGTGGCGCTGGGTACCAGAGCTGCATTTTATTAATGGCTATCACAAACACCCGCTTTATATTGAATCTTTAGCTAATTCTATTAGAGAAGATCTTGAGGCAAATGGAGAGCCGGATAAATTGGTATTTTCATATCATGGCACACCAAAGCTATTTTTAGATAGAGGCGACCCGTATCACTGTTTTTGTCAGCAAACGACTCGCTTAGTCGTTGAAAAACTTAATCTTGATAAAGAAAAAGTGATGACGACCTTCCAAAGTCGTTTTGGTAAAGCTGAATGGTTGCAACCTTATACGGACAAAACACTCGAGAGTTTTCCGAGTCAAGGTATTAAAAATGTCGCTATTTTAAGCCCTGCTTTTAGTGCCGATTGCTTAGAAACGCTCGAAGAGTTAGAAGTTGAAAACCGTGAGGTATTTGAGTCTGCTGGCGGTGAAAAGTATCGCTATATTCCAGCACTAAACGGCCGTGATGATCACATTAAAGCGATCACAGCGCTGATAAAACCACTGTTGTAATAAAGGCGCAGAAACAATCTGCTATTTCTGAGGTGTGATATCAAAATATCACACCTTTATTTTTCTAATGCACTTTGTGTTTGTTCAGCAAAAGCGTCTGTTGTGAGTAACTCAAGACAGGAATCTATTGGTTTTGCGGGACTGTAAAAGAATCCTTGAATGTGATGACAACCGAGCTCTCGTAATTTTTCGAGTTGAGTAAACTGCTCTACCCCTTCGGCTATCACACCAATTCCCAACTTATCACTGAGCTTAATGAGGCAGTCAATCATTACTTGTTTGTTGTAATCAGACATTAGGCTGTCGACAAAGCTCTTGTCTATTTTTAGGTAATCCACCTGATTTTCTATCAAGTTACTTAATGATGAATAGCCAGTACAAAAATCGTCAAGCGAAACCTTGATCCCATGCTCCCTCAGTTGATTAAGCGTTTTCCAAGTATAGCGATTTGTAGCAAGCGATTCGGTAACTTCAATGGTAATTGCTTCATACGGGATCTTGGCTTTTTCAATGGCAGAGGTGATTAGCTTCACCTGATTAATACTGGCTTTAAACTCACTAACAGAACGGTTAATAGAGATCCCAACCTCTGTAAAACCAGCTTGGTGGATTTTTGCTAAGTCTTGGCAGCTACGCTCAAGCACAAACTGTCCAACTAAATGAATAAGACCAAATTCTTCAGCGATAGGAATAAAAGTGCCAGGCGAAACCATGCCGTACTCATCGTCAAACCATCGCACTAGGGCTTCAAACTTTGTGATGTGGTTGGTATCAGCATTAACGATTGGTTGATAATAAACGGTAAGCGCTCCTTCTTTCAGTGCTTGTTTTAACTTGTCTTTAAGCTTTATTTTATTTAAATAGGCATTTTGAATTGCCGCATTGTGTAAGGCTACCTGTCCGCGCTCGGTCTTTTTCACGCTATTAAGTGCATGTGCTGCGTTTCTGAGTAAATTTGCTGCGGTGATCCGAGAGCCTGCTTCAAGCTGTGCAATGCCTGTAGAACAAGTGACTTCTATGGTAATTTCATTAAATACATAAGGCTGAGAAAGTTTCTGTGAGAGCTTTTGAGCAATCTTTAGCGCGCTTTCCACATCGCTGCGCGTAAGTAGTAACGCAAACTCGTCACCACCGTACCTTGCGATAATATCATTTTGGCGAACCGCATTTTTCAATCGTTTAGCTACAGAAATAAGTACCTTATCGCCAATCTCCGGACCAAAGACATCGTTGACTTCCTTGAACCTATCCAAGCCAATAAAAAGCAGTGAGCAACTGGTATTGTTACTTCTAGAACCCGATATTTGTTCTTCTAAGCGCTGCATAAAGCTACGGCGATTTAACAGCGCAGTTAATGGTTCATGGTTAGCGTAGAAGGTAAGTTGGGATTCATTACGCTTCCATTCGGTAATATCTCTAAAAATGCCGACGTAGTTAACGACTTTACCTTGCTCATCCTTCACCACGCTAAGTGTTAATTCTTCAGGATAAATCTGACCGTTCTTGCGACGGTTGTGGATCTCTCCTTTCCAGTGACCAACCGTACTCAACGATGCCCACATGGCTTCATAGAATGATTTATCTTGCTTACCAGATGATAGCACCGCAGGGTCTTGGCCTAATAATTCGTAGCCGGTATAACCCGTTAGTCGCTCAAAAGCACGATTCACCATAATGATTTTATTTTCATTGTTAGTGATCATGATGGCTTCTGTTGCATGCTCGAACACAACATTAGTGAGTTCGAGCTGTTTATTTAGCGATGAAATATAGCTAATATCTTGAATGGTCGCAGTGAATTCAAGCTCATCGCTATGCTGCTCATCAGACTCTACTTGACCAATAATTCTTAATAACCCGTAGTGTTCAGTGCGAGAGGCCAACGAAACTTGTAAATCAACATGCCGAGTTCCACTTAGTCTGACTTTCTCTAAAGCTATCCGCAGTCGCTCACTATCTTCTATCGTAAGTTTATCTAGTAATAATGATAGAGAAAGAGAATCAGTTTTTGTCTTAAGTAGATGATTAAGATGAGAGGAAAAGTAGTGTTTGTTCTGTTTAAGTTGCCACGTCCAAGTGCATAAGTCCGCTATTTGCTCGCCTTTTGCAAGTTGTTTGAGCAAAATTCCTTGTTTGGTCAATTCTAAATTATGGCTTAGCTCCGTTGAGATCAGGTGTCCTAACTCTTGAAACCATAGTTTTTCTTCTAGGCTGACTTGTTTTTCTTTATTAAACAAACAGACCATGATTCCAATGGGTGTATGATCTAATGCTCGCAAGGTTAAACCAAGATAACCTTCTATGCTTAAAACGCGAAGGATCTCATCCTCTTCATAAAGTTGCTGTAAACCACTTGTGACGCAACATACATCATTGCTTGCTTTAGCATCAAAACAAGGTGTCCCTTCAAGGTCATAAATAATATTATCGACTTCTTTACCATTCGCGAGGTACATCACGGTCTTTACGCGCTTATCGTTATCGATAAACTTACCCACAAAACAATGATCCGCATCAAATCGTTCATACAACTGTTTCAATGCGAATTGATATCGCTGATTAGTAGATGTTAAATTGTAAAAATGGCTAAACGTTAAATTCATAGAAGTCTGTATGGCTCATTCCCGACCAAGATTTTTGTTTAATAAATAATAATAGCTTATTAAACTACATAGAATATAAATACAGATCAATAAATTTGCTTTGTGTTGAGAAATTGAGTCTAGTAAAGGCGAGATAGCGCCGATTGACGCTATCTAAGAAGAAAATTTGTTTATCTACAGTTGCGGTTGTACGTCCAAACCATAACCAAACATCACAGCGAGTATCAGTACAGTTGCCGCAGCGACCATGAGTTTAGCCATCAACGGCATACAAAATCTAAACCAATGTGTATAAGGAACGCCGGCCATGCCGAGTATCCCCATTAATACCGCATTTGTTGGCACTATCATATTTGAGAAGCCATCACCAAACTGATACGCAAGTACCGCAACCTGTCTTGGTACACCAACTAAGTCGCCCACAGGCACCATCAATGGCATAGTCACATATGCCTGACCTGAGCCCGACGGAATAAACATATTTAAAAGCGTTTGGATAAGTAACATACCAACGGCCGAAACTTCTGCAGCGACATAAGAAAGAGGAGTTGAAAGTCCATGCACAATCGTGTGAAGGATTTGACCATCTTCAAGAATAAGGGCAATACCACGAGCTACGCCAATAAGCACGGCAGTAGTGACCAAGTCTGAAACCCCTTCAATAAAACGGTTTGCAGCTTCGTCTGCTGAAAGTTTACCAAGAATTGAAATCACGACACCCCATGCGATAAATAAACCACCTAGCTCGTATAAATACCACCCCTGAGTGGCAATTCCCCAAACTGCACAAACAAGCGTCACAATAAAAGTAAGCAAAATAGTTCTATGACGACCGTTAAGCTGCGGATAGCTAGGTGCGGCCTGACCCGCCAGTGGGCAAGGCACGTCTTTCATCATAGAGTGCTCAGGGTTTTGTTGTACCTTTTTGGTGTAACTCCATACATGATGAAAGCCAATCAGTACAAATGGAACAAAAATAGCAAATCTTAACCATATACCCGAATAGACTGGTACTTCAGCAATTTGCTGGGCAATTAATACCGTAAATGGGTTGAATGCCGAGACACCGTAACCAATACCATAGCCGGCAATGATCATACCAACAGCGGTCATGGCATCCAGCTTCATTGCTTTACAGAGTGCAACTAAAATCAGCACAAACGGGATGTATTCGCCTGCTGTACCAATAGCGCTTGACGCGATTGCAAAACAGAACACTACCATAAAAATGAGTTTTTGTGGTTTATCGCCATTTTTCTCAAGTAAACGACCGATCAACGCATCAACGGTGCCTGTTGCACGTGCGATTGCGAGTACACCACCAACAATCATAACGAAAAAGATTACGTCTTGCGCAGCAGCAAACGCACGAGGAATAGCTTTTAGCAGATCCCAAGGTGTAAGATGAACAGACTCTTCTGCAATATGGTAGGTACCAGCAAGCACAACCTGCCTGCCAGAGTCAGTAGTTGCAGTATCAAAAAAGCCTTGTGGAATAATCCAAGTCGACAGTAATGCAATTAGCATCATACCTAGTAGCAGGACTAGTGTATGAGGAACTTTCAATGTTTTTGCCATGGAAAGTACAGCTCCAAATTTGGTAACGGTAAAATTGCAACGCATCTTACCGATATTCGGAGCAAATTTCACTTTTTAATATCAAATTTCCAATTATGCTACATTGTGATTGGCTAAAACGGCATGTTCAACACGGTTCCTGCCGTTTGCTTTCGCCTGATATAGACTTCTGTCTGCAAGTTTAAGTGCATGATGCAAATCCTCAGAGCACAGCGGCCAGTGAGAGATACCAAGTGAAATCGTAATATGCCCAGCTTCACCAAACTCAGTTTCAGCGGTACATGCACGCAAGCGTTCTGCAATTATGTCTGCTTTATCAATGTCTACATATGGCAAAAACATTAAAAACTCTTCTCCACCGCTACGACATAAGTGATCTTGTTCACGTGCATTAGTGCGCATCAGCTCGGCGAGTTTTCTGATTACTACATCACCAACATCGTGGCCGTAAGTATCATTCACATGTTTGAAGTGATCGATATCGAGCGCAATAATGCTAAACGGAGTTTGCTGCTCATAGGCAGTCTCCAGCCACTTTTCCATTCCTCGTCTATTGAATAAATGAGTCAGCTGATCTTGCTTTCTTTCATCGTCAAAGCGTTGGATCTGTGCTCCTAAGTTCTTAACACTACTGTGCATTGCCTGATAAAGCCACGCGGCTTCATAATACCATGTGGATACATGTGGAAAGTCGATGTTTCTGCCATCTTCCACTTGCTCTGATAACTTAGCTAATCGCCATAATGGCTTAGCAATTAAGGTTCCGAGTCCAAGCACACAAATTAACAAAAATACAGTAAATGGAATGGTAGTTTTGAGTACGTGCCGCATGGTGTTCGATAATTGTGACATCGTGACCTCTAATGGCCGTTGTGCCACGACCCCCCAACCACTCGTCGCTACGGAAGCATACCCAGCTAGCATTGCTACCCCTTGGGTATTGACGATTTGGGCGGAACCTGAAGTTTTGCTGAGTAATGATTCAACAACCTCATTTTTGGTGACGTCTTGCCCAATACGATGATCGTCATGATGATAAATGAGTTTACCGTTGGGGCCGGTAACATAAATATAGGTTTTGTCCTTATGATGGTGGTTAGCAAGAAGCCGACCTAAGATATTATCTCCTTTTAGATAAATCCCAGCTGCGATAAAGCCGACAAATTTACCTTCTCTATCAAACATTGGGTGTGTTGGGCTCACCATCAAATTTCCGGCGGGAGAGATAAATGGCCCTACAATGAAAGGTGCCTGTTTACGAAGTGGCGATGTTTCGGCTTCATTTATAAGCGTAGTCCCAACAACACCGAGTGAACTGGGTTGAGCACCGACAATTTCTCCATCGGCGTTGACTAGCACGATTGAATCAAAACTATGAGTTCGAGTAAGCATTTGCTTAAGTTCGTTATTGACCAACTCTGGGTTATCTAGCTCCGAGGCGATAGTTTCGCTCGACGCTTTTAATTGCATCAAAACTGATTGTAAAAAGAGATCAGTAACATCCGCGAGCTTAGTTGCATAAGCGCGATTTGCCTCCAAGGTATCTTTTACCATCACTTGCTTTTGAACTTGGTAGCTTGAGAACAGAGCGTTTAGCAACGAAGTAAATACGCATAATGTGGCAAGAATGAGTATGAGCTTTTTGAGGTCTAACCAATGTTTTGCTTTATTTATTTGTACCACTAAGAATTCTCTTTAATGTACTTCCATGACATTTTAGCTATTCGTTTGAATGAAACAGTTAATCTATATCAAACTTCTGGTCAGACCAATAACGAATAAGAACGTCCACATTCTGTGTGCCCGTATTATAACCACATGGTTAAAAATATTTAGTTTTTTGAACGGATTATTGGTATTGTCTCAGCTATCAGGTGTAAAATAATCTGAACATAAATACAGCGAAGTTCTTAATGAAGAAAAAGACTACCAATCCACTAGTTGGCCACTTTACACTTGCTTGCCTTGCGCTTGCGGCGATATGGATGTTCGTATCTGATAAAGATGCATTGCTTGTCCTTAATTCCTTGGTTCTTGTCTATATTGTATTTGCTTTAGCAAAACGGTTGATGAAATCTTCCAATAAAAAGTAACTTACTCTACTCACCTAGTTCAGAGCTAAGTTACGCATTAGCCCTGAACATCATAAATAGTTTGTTTTACTGCCTAACCAGCTTTAATAGGTTTTCCCCCCTACTATCAAGCTCATTAAGTGGTTTAAGCCCCATAATGTGTGTAAGTGTTGGGTAAACTTCTAAATTGCTAGCTTGTTCTATCGTTACACCCGATTTAAAGGCAGGGCCACTTGCGACAAAAAATGCGGCCATATCAGGTGTCACCTCATACCCATGCGTACCATAATAGCCTTGCTTGCCTTTTTGCATAAAGACAATAGGCGCTTTTGCTTGCAGGATAATGTCACCGATACGAGAAGACTCACCGCCATTTAATTGCAGTTTTCGCTCACGATTTAATACTTTATAACGACCATTCGCTTTTTTACGTAACTGCTGTATAAGCGTCTCTGTTTCAAGGACTTTATCACCTAACGCATAAAGTGACACCCTCGTTCCGCTATTTTTTATCGTCCAATCTTCAGGTATATCTAGCTCTTCGAGGATCACGGCTTTGCTTGGCTCTACGCTTGCCATACCGTGGTCAGAAACGAGTACTAAGTTCACTTTAATTTTGTCCCTTTTCAAAACAGCGACAAAATCTCCAATTAAGCCATCAACAAATTGTACTGCTTCTCTCGTTTTTTCATGATCTGGTCCGTATTCATGACCCATGGTATCCACTAGAGAAAAGTAGCTGGCGACAAACAATGGTTTTTCGCTTTTTGGTAATTTTAGCCAGTTGTGTATTTCATTTAGACGGTTCTTATAATCAGCTTGTTTTGAATAGTGATAGTAATAGTCAGGCGTCATACCATTGATTCTAGCGTCTGATTCAGGCCAGAAATACGCGGCAGACTTATACCCGTGCATTTTTACAAGATTCCATAACGGAATACCACTTATCCACGAGCTATCCACTTTACCCATTCCCATCTTATAACACTCTTCACGCTTCTTATCACAAAAGTAATTATCGACAATGCCATGATTGATTGGTTTTAAACCCGTAACAATAGATAAGTGATTCGGAAATGTCTTAGTCGGATATTGAGGCCATAGCTTAGTCGCGCGGACGCCCTGCTTCGCAAGATTTGCAATATTCTTTGCATCGTGTTTTTCAATGTAATCCCATCTAAACCCATCAATGGAGATCAATATGGTTGTCGCGCGCTCAGCAAAAGCAGTGCAACTAAAGATAGATAAGGTGAAAAGGAGGATTCTTAACATGTATAAATTCCCGTGTCATGTGAGTACCGCTGCAAAAGTAGGAGGCTGTGCAGCATAATCCGTGTGATTGCGGCCGCATTAAATCACAATGATTTGAAATTTATATTGATTTGCGGTCAGTGGATGGCAATTATAGATATTCGGGGAAGGTTAACTTTCACTATGTTGTAGTTGAGCTTAATTAATGCTTGATCTAAGTCAAAGTGACCTTTATATTAAAGTTTCAATAATTACTGAAAGTTTAGAACAATGAACTTATCACCAAAAATAGAAAATTTTGTACTTCATTGCGGCGAAATGGGAAGCCGTTGGGGGTTCAACAGAACTATAGGACAAATGGTTGGTTTGTTGGTTATTAATGAAAAACCATTAACAGCGAACGAAATCGCCGATGCGTTAAAAATTTCACGCGGTAACGTGAGTATGGGAATAAAAGAATTGCAATCTTGGCAACTAGTTAAGGTGCATCATATTCCCGGCGACCGTAAAGAATACTACTCTCCAAACGGCTCTATTTGGGATCTCGCTAACCGCGTATTTGAAGAGAGAAGAAAAAGGGAAATCGACCCAACACTCACTCTACTTCGTGACCAAATCCTAGATAGCGCCAACTCACCTGAAGAAGTGTATGCACAGCAGCAAATGCAATCCATTCATGACCTACTTGAAACCGTCACTAAGTGGTCAGCGGAACTTCAACGCCTATCACCAGAGCAATTGCAATCGTTGATGAAGCTCGGTTCTTCTGTGAGTAAAGTAATAGATTTAAAGGATAAATTATTACGTAAGTCTTAAAGTGCGAGGTGCGTCATGCTTGATACGTTGTTGTTGTCGCGAATACAATTCGCAGCAAATATTAGTTTTCATATTCTCTTTCCCACGATAACCATCGCGTTAGCTTGGTTTCTGGCGTTTTTTAAACTCAAGTATGACCTAACCGAACACCCGGTTTGGTTAAGAGCTTATCGCTTTTGGGTCAAAATTTTTGCATTGACCTTTGCACTTGGTGTCGTAAGCGGCATTACTATGTCGTTTCAGTTTGGTACAAACTGGCCCGGCTTTATGGAGAAAGTCGGCAATATTGCAGGTCCCTTGCTCGGTTATGAAGTATTGACCGCATTTTTTATGGAAGCAACATTTTTAGGGATCATGTTGTTTGGCATGAAGCGCGTACCACCTAAAATACATACTTTAGCCACCTTTATCGTCGCCATAGGTACAACGCTTTCCGCATTTTGGATCCTGTCTTTGAATAGTTGGATGCAAACCCCGACGGGCTTTGAACTTAGAGACGGTATCGTATATCCCACGGACTGGTTTGAAGTTATTTTCAATCCTTCATTCGGTTATCGCTTCTTCCATATGCTACTAGCTAGTGCCCTGACGGCTTCATTTTTGATCGCTGGTGTCAGTGCGTATCGGATGCTGAAAAACGACGAAAAACATGCCCCCAAAAAGGCGCTAACCGTTGCGTTAACAGTTGCGGCTCTGCTTACCCCATTACAGGCTTTTGTCGGCGATTTACACGGCCTAAATACGCTAAAGCATCAACCGCAAAAAATTGCGGCAATGGAGGGGGTTTGGGAAACAGAGAAAGGTGCACCACTATTACTATTCGCAATTCCGAATGAGGAAGAAAAACGTAACGACTTCGCGCTTGGTATTCCTAATATGGCAAGTTTTATTCTTACCCACGACGTTAACGGTGAAATTAAAGGGCTTAATGAATTTGAAGGTGAACACCCACCTGTTAAGCCCGTCTTTTTCGGCTTTAGAATCATGGTTGGGATGGGTATGCTGATGATCTTAGTCACGTTTGTCACTCGTTTTACATTATGGAAAAAAGGCGAGTTACCAAAGTGGCAACTGAAAACGCTTGTTGCGATGACTTTCTCAGGCTGGGTGGCTACCCTCGCAGGCTGGTATGTCACAGAAATTGGCCGCCAACCTTATATCGTCAGTGGTATCTTAAGAGTTGAAGATGCAGTCACAACAATTGCCTCAGAAAACGTCTTATTTACACTCATTGGCTATCTGACGATATACGCAATCTTACTGTACGCTTATATTCGCACTTTGTTCCACACTGCTAGCAAGTCTGTAGAAGTGGAAGAATACGACATGAAGGAATTTGCTGAGGAGGTGACTCGTGTTTAATCCGGAATATCTATCTCTCATCTATGCAGGTTTAATGGCACTCGCAGTGCTTGTTTATGCAATATTAGATGGTTACGACCTTGGCGTTGGCATGATGATCCCGCTGGACGATAAAGAAACAGCGGACACAATGATAGCCTCTATCGGTCCATTTTGGGATGCTAATGAAACGTGGTTAGTTTTAGCTGTAGGCCTCGCATTTATCGCATTTCCTCAAGCCCATAGCATGATCTTGCAGGCACTCTACATTCCTGTTGTGTTTTTACTCTTTGGCTTAATTATGCGTGGTGTCGCTTTTGATTTCAGAGCAAAAGCGAGAGTTAAACGCCAAAGGCGCTGGGACAAAGTATTTAAATTTGGGTCGCTACTCACCTCGTTTGCGCAAGGGTATATGCTGGGGCTTTATGTCATAGGCTTTGAAAATACCCCTCTTGCCCATGCATTTGCGGTCTTTAGTGGAATTGGCGTTGTCTGCGCGTATGGCTTGATTGGTTCAGCATGGCTAATTATGAAGTGTGAAGGGCAATTGCAGCAAGATGCGATTAGCTGGTGCAAAAAATTTGCGAGAGTAGCCTTTGTTGGGGTGTTGCTCGTTTCTATCATCAACCCAGCGATTAATGAGTGGATCTATGAGCGTTGGTTTGACCTCCCGATGGCCTTAGTCGTATTACCAGCCCCGATTATTTGCTTGTCGCTCTTTGTAATTTTAGAACTTGTGTTACAGAAACTACCAAAGTCGCCGGATAATGGTGCTTGGTTACCGTTCCTGATTTCAGCATTTATCTTTGTGCTTTGCTTCTTCGGCTTAGTTTATAGCTTTTACCCATTCGTAGTGCCAGGCAAGCTAACCATCTTCGAAGCGGTCGCTGACGCATCAGCTCTTACTTTCTTATTATATGGCGTAGTCATTGTGGTGCCGACCTTAATTGCATATACGCTATTTTCGTACCGAGTCTTTTGGGGCAAGGTTCAACCTTTGTCCTACTATTGACACTTGCATACATTAGCCCAACCAAAAGGCAGCGAGTTGGACGCTGCCTTTTTTATTGCATTAAGAATAATACTCGCCTCTGCTATATGTCTTTTTTGTTTACTGCAAATTTAATGGCGGCGTAGCAAGCTATATCCTTTAATAAATAGGCATAAAAAAGCCCGTTGCTAGAACGGGCTAAGTCAGACTTTCGCGGCTAAATCTTTGGATAACCTATTCTGTCAGATAAATACCCAACGCTCGAAGCAAAATAATAAGACCTATTCCAATTCATCAAAGCCTTGTAATTATCATAAGCTAGATACATACGGCCATTGGCGTCATCTGGCATCACTAAAGCGGCTGTGATATTCACTTTTGGCAAGTCAGTGCCATCCATCCTACGAAGACCAAGCGCTTGCCACTCCTGCAATGAACGCTCTGATTTACTCCACTCTTTTAACCATTCGCTGTGCGTTTTAGTACCACGCTTTAAAATGTAGCTATTGTCAAAACCTTCAGGTAGCTTAACTTGGCGACCCCAAGTGAGATCGTCGTTCCAGCCCACACTTTTCAGGTAATTGGCTATTGACGCAAAAGCATCTTCTTGTGTCGTCCAAATGTCCTTACGACCATCTTTATTATAATCGACAGCATAAGACGTAAATGAAGTTGGCATAAACTGAGTTTGACCCATTGCTCCTGCCCACGATCCTTTGAAATCATCCAGACCGATGTGACCATCTCTTAAAATATCCAGCGCAGCCCACAACTGTCTTTTATACAAAGCTTCTCGACGACCATCAAAAGCAAGCGTCACTAACGCACTAATGACTGGATAGCCGCCTTGAATACGACCAAAGTTACTTTCAAGGCCCCACAGGGCAACAATAAACCGTGCCTGTACGCCATATTCTTTTGCTATTTTTTCTAAAGATTCTTGGTGTTCTTTGTAGAGTTTGCGGGCCTGTTGGATTTTCCATTCAGGGACGCGCTTGGGTAAATAAGTTTCTAGTGTTTCGACAATTTCTGGCTGGGACTTATCAGCCTTAATCACCTTTTCCTTAAATACTGCTGTTGCAAAAGCCTCATCAACTAATTGTTGTGTATAGCCCTTGTCAATCGCTTCTTGTTTTAAGTTTTTGAGGTATTCATCAAACTTCGCTTGAGTGTTAGCAAAGACTGATGTGGACAAGCAAACTGAGGCCACTAGTAGGGAAATTTTTTTTATCACGAATCTGTTACTCCGTTTTGCTTTCTAAATTCATCGAGCAAGCTTTCTGTATGCGGTGGAAGTTGCAAGTAAAACCCATCGTCAGTTAATTTTTGCTTAACCGTTTCAAGATCAGCAATTCCCAATTTTGTTCTTCTCGCAAGGTCAATAATCATGACATAGATAGGAGTGCCGAAAGTTTCCATTAACGGTGCAGGGACATTGGAAAAATCATCTCTTTTAGTTACAAAAAGATAGGTATCCGCTTTTTTTGGACTTTTGTATATGGCAGTGAGCATTATAAGCCTATAAATTCTTGCTAATCATGGGCGGTCACTATACCATGCTATTAGTAAGTTGTGGAAAGTTTTACTACGCGCTAAAGTCAGCTAGATAAGGCTTTAGCGGCGGTTGTAACAGAAATTTGAGTACATATGGCAAATCAAACATTCGAACTAAAAGGAAATCTATTTACACTCTCTGTGCTGCAGTTGTTTTCTTTAGATCTGACCAAGTTAAGGCAAGATCTTGATAGCAAAATTTCGCAAGCGCCTAAATTTTTTCAAGGTGCACCAATTGTAGTTAATTTAGCTGATGTTCAGGAGCAAACTGTAGAATTCAAAGAGTTAAAGCAAACATTGGTCGATTTACAGCTCAATCCAGTGGGTGTGTGTAGCGGTACTCAAAGTCAGCACGACTTAGCCAAAGAAGCCGGGTTTTCTGTACTAAACTATTCAAGGGATGTGCAACCGAGTACCCCATCACAATCTCAAGCAGCTGAAGTAGTAGAAAAACAAGTTTATCTTCCTGCTCAAATTGTGAACGGAACGGTACGTAGTGGTCAGCAAATTTATGCTAAAGACCGTGATCTGATCGTGCTAGGTGCTGTAAGTCATGGTGCAGAAGTTATCGCCGATGGTAACGTGCACATTTACGGTACTTTACGTGGTCGTGCAATCGCAGGTGCGCAAGGCCAAGAGGACACGAGTATATTCTGTCAGCGCTTAGAAGCTGAGCTAGTGTCTATAAACGGGAGTTATTGGATCAGTGATTCGCTGCAAGGTGAACACTGGGGTCAAGCTGCTCAAATAACACAACAAGACGAATCATTAAAAATTACAGCTTTGGTCAAAGGATAAATCAGATGGCAAAAATTATTGTCGTAACTTCAGGTAAAGGCGGTGTTGGTAAGACAACGTCAAGTGCAGCAATTGGTACTGGCTTAGCGCTAAAGGGTTATAAAACAGCCATTGTCGATTTTGATATTGGTCTTAGAAACCTCGACTTAATCATGGGATGCGAGCGTCGCGTTGTTTATGATTTTGTCAACGTTATCAACGGTGAAGCAAATTTAAATCAAGCATTGATTAAAGATAAGCGCGTTGAAAAACTTTATATTCTTCCAGCTTCTCAGACTCGTGATAAAGACGCCCTCACTCGAGAAGGGGTTGAGCGTGTGCTAAATGAGATGAAAGAAGAATTTGATTTCATTATTTGCGACTCACCAGCGGGTATTGAAGCAGGCGCAATGATGGCATTGTACTTCGCTGATGAAGCCGTGGTAGCAACTAACCCTGAAGTTTCATCCGTTCGTGACTCAGACCGCATTTTAGGTATTCTACAAAGCAAGTCGAAGCGCGCTGAAATGGGCCTAGAGCCGGTTAAGGAACACCTATTGCTTACACGTTATAACCCAGAGCGTGTCGATAGCGGTGAAATGTTGTCGGTAGACGATGTTAAAGAAATTCTAGCGATCGACTTACTAGGTGTAATACCTGAATCAAAAGCAGTACTTAATGCGTCGAACTCAGGTCAACCGGTTATCTTAGACCAAGAGTCTGATGCAGGCCAAGCGTATAGCGATGCAATTAACCGCTTATTAGGTGAAGTCGTTGATTTCCGTTTCTTGCAAGTTGAGAAGAAAGGTATCTTCAAACGGATCTTTGGAGGGTAAAGTGTCATTACTAGATTATTTTCGTTCTGAGAAAAAAAATAGCGCATCATTAGCGAAAGAGCGACTGCAAATCATCGTTGCGCACGAACGCTCAAAGCGTGGTACACCTGACTACTTACCACAACTTAAGCAAGACATCCTCGATGTTATTCGCAAATACGTAAAAGTAGATTCGGATGCCGTCAACGTCCAGTTTGAACAAAACGAGGATGATTTAGCAGTATTAGAATTGAACGTTACTCTACCTGATGATGAAAAGTAACAGTTTGAGTAAATGTAATAAGGGCTATTTCTATAGCCCTTATTTATTTCGTTTTACCCATTCTAATTAAGCTGTCAAGGGGCTTTACATTGCCCTACTCTTTGCTTAATTATCCGAACTTCAGGTCACTTATTCTTATTTAAGGACAAAGTACCTTTGACCCTTTTTGCAGGCTTAGTATTGTGCTTTGGGCTTGACTTACGTTTGTTGTGACTGTGATTTTGTTCACCATTTCGCGTTTTTGGCTTAGGCTTAACGCTATTTTGTTTGTCGAGTTCAGTTGTTCTATCTTTGCTGTTATGCGCTCGCCTATCTTGCTTTGGACGACCGACCTCACTAACTTCACTTCTAGGCTTATCATGCTGTTTTCCCGCACCAGCACCCGCTGATGCCTCTTGCGTTTTACTCGATGACTCTGTGGCGTGATTAATCGCTCGCATTTCGTTTTCGTTAAGGTGACGCCACTTACCAGAGCTAAGGCCAGTTAGATCGATATTCATTATCCGAATACGTTTAAGGTGTGTTACTTCAAATCCTAGATATTCACACATTCTGCGAATTTGACGATTTAAGCCTTGGGTCAACACAATGGTAAATGACTTAGCCCCGGTTTTACGAACTTTACAAGGCTTTGTGACAGTGCCAAGGATTGGAACACCTGAGGACATACGTTTTACAAAGCGCTCATCAATGGGCCTATCGACCACAACCTCATACTCTTTTTCATGGTTATTGCCGGCGCGAAGGATTTTATTGACCATATCGCCTTGGTTGGTCAAGAAAATTAATCCTTCGGATGGACGGTCTAAGCGACCAATTGGGAAAATACGCTCAGGATAGTTAATTGCACTGACAATATTACTTCTGATTTTACGCTCGGTGGTACAAGTTACACCAACAGGTTTATTATAAGCAATAAATACAGCCTTTGGCTTTGCTTTCAGAGGCTTACCATCAATAATGATAGTGTCAGCATCAGACACTTTGGTGCCCATTTCTGGTAGAATTCCATTTACTTTGACACGGCCTGAGGCGATTAAGTCATCAGCTTCTCGACGACTGCAGAATCCAGTTTCACTGATGTATTTATTGAGGCGCTTTTGCTCTGTCACGATACAACCACTTTGAGTAAAAACCCGTATTGTAATCGCTTCAACCGCTTTACACTACTGCATTTCTACTTTTGCAAACTTTTTCTTAATAGCTCAGGAGAAAAATGATACTGCTCTTTAGGTTTTCCTCTAAGGCTCATTGCCTTGTAATCAATAGATTGCCAGTTTTTCGCTGACTTTATCCAGTAATAGTCCGCTAGATTTTCCTTGGTGATCACACTTAAGTCAAACGCAAGCTCTGTGTTGTCTTTCCAAAAGGGATGCCCATAATAATGATCGTACACCGAAATCAACGCCCAAGCTCCCATCATAAAGTGCCCGCCAACGGATGCTTGCATCTCATTATGTTCAATAAGGTCAAAAGTATCCGACAACCAATCAAACCCACCAAACACTATTTGTGAAGTGCTTGATGCAGCTGCGGTGATAGCTCCCATCGCCATCAAATCTGACGCACACCAAATCAGGTTTGTTTCTGGATAGCGGTGCAACAATTTCTTAGTCTTATCAAAGGCTTGTTCTTTTGACCACCCGGCATAAACGGTTTGCTGAACCACCACGCCAACTTCATCAAAAAAGCGCTTTGCACCGTTGCTTCTAATATCTGACTCTGTGCCATAGTGACCATTGATAGCAATAGGGTAAATTGTCTCATGACCGTTAGTTTTAGCCTGTTGGTATAGTTTCTTTGCCAGATCATAACCAGCTTGGTCATTATCATGATGCACTTCCCCAAGCCAATACTTATAGTGTTCTTTTGGATTACCTATTGCGAGCCTTTCAGGGCCAGAAATCGTTTCTTCTAAAGTAATATGATTGATCCCATATTTTTCTAAAAGCTTTAGGCTTTCTTCGGCACCACCGGGATAATTAATGAGGATGACGTAATCGGGAGTAGCACGATAACTCAAATATTTTTTAAGCTCAGCGAGCTGTATAATTCGGTTTCCTTCTCCATAAATCACATCTAGTCTAATATCGAATTGATCCGCAGCCGCTTCTGTAATGCCTTGAACGCGCTGCCAAAATGGTTCACCAGGCACAGAAGGATTAACAAACAAGACATTTAAAGACTGTTTAGCATCAACACTAAAACACACCATCCATAGCACTAACCCAATTAGTACTTTTTTAATCATAGCGGGCTCTTCGTAGCACTAGTACCTTCAATAACTTCTCAAATGGACCTTGCTTAAACAGCTTACAATATACCACCGCAAGGGCTAATTGAATTATAGACGCAATTGCAAATGCCGTGAAATAATCCACCCGCTCCCAAGTGCTGATAGCGCTCGGGTTTATAAAGTAAAAATAGCTTACAAACACAATTGACTGGAGAAGATAAAACGAAAGCGCTAGACGCCCAACACATTGGAGACTCCAAAGGTGATGTTTTGCACCTCGCATTGCCGCCTTAATTACGACGACATAAAACAACGCAACAGGTACTGCAAGGATCCAATCTATTCCTTCAAAAAACTCGACGCCTAGCTTACGTTCAAGAACAAAACCAACAAATGATAAAATAATGGCTATCACGGCAAACAAGTTAATTTTATGAACAGGTTCAGTACGCTCTAAATCAAACATTCCACTTCGATATAAACGCATACCGAGTAGCATTAACCCAGCGGTATACCACAAAGTAATAACCGGGATAAGTAAACTGATAATGATAAAGTAAAGGCCATTAAGGGTGAGCAGTTCTAGGTAGTTTGCTGGAATTTGCTGCAAAAACTCAAGGTAGACTTCTGAAGTTCTATTTATTTGTGGTTCTGGATCAATTAACAGCAATAGGCTAATAACAATAGAAGGGGCTAAAATGAACCCTATTGCATAGCGACTTAACTTTTTGTCACTTGCATTAATAAACCGCAGCGCGACAAATCCACTCAACGCATAATTAAATAAAATATCTCCAGGCCAAATCAACACGCCGTGTAACACGCCAAAGACCATTAGCCATGTTAGTCGATGTCTTGCAAGGCTCTGATCATCCTTCTTTGCTACCTGAATGCATAATGCCGCTCCAAATAACATTGCAAATAAGGTTCTGAATCGACCATCAAAGAAAATACTATTAACCATTGCGAAGAACGGATCAAGATAGTGGGCTGTTTGGGCTGGTACATAGCCCAACTCAAAATTGGCCATATGTACCATATTCATGGAAAGCAAGCCAAGCAGCGCGAACCCGCGGATCGCATCCATCGCAATAATTCTATTCATCAATACACACGGTTTTTATACATATCAGCCCAGTTTATCGCAGCAGCATGAAAATCAGGAAGGTTTTCGTCTTTGTAGTTTAGATAACTGCACGCATCCTGCAGAGTCCACCAGCTTCCAGACTCATAGGCTCTAACGATATTTAAAATATAATATAGCGTGTTGGGTTTACCTATCAAAGCATCATGAAGCTGCTCAGGAAAAGGTAGCTTGTTTACAACCTGCTCCATTGGCCTGTCAAGAATGGCATCAAGCAGAGAAAATAACCCTGTCATAAAACTCATATTGGCAAGTCCTGGCGAAATTTGCTGCGCGATAAGCTCACAAAACCGAGAACGAACAATAGAAAGACGTGTTAATTCTGTTGGCTTTCCCTCGGCTACGTGGGCTGTCATAATTAAGTTTACAAACTTTTTTACACGCTCGTTCCCTAAATATACCAAGGCTTGCTTTAAAGATTCGATACGACTTTTGATTGGAAATACGCCGGAATTAATTAGCCGTAGCAGTTTGTACGCAAGCGCAGTGTCTTGAGCAAACAACTCGGCTAATCGTGTAATACTCATATTCGGTTTAAGTGCTTCTTCATAAATAAGCATGACAATCACATAATTGATAGTAATGTCTTTTTGCTCAATCATCTTTGGTTTTGCAAAGAAATAGCCCTGAAAGAACTGAAATCCCATCTTTTTAGCTTGCTCGAATTCTTCTTCGGTTTCGACTTTTTCCGCAAGTAGTTTGATGTTCTTTCGCTCTTTGATCATATCAATCACTGGCACTATGGTGTCCAGCGGATGTTCCATGACGTCGAACTTGATCAGCCTTACGAGCTTTAAGAAAGGTTCCCATTCTTTTGAGTACTCAAAATCGTCCAACGCGAGTCTAAAGTTGCTGTGAAATAAGCCTCTTATCCGTTCATAATTTTGTTTTGTTGGCGGAATAGTCTCCAATAGTTCCAAAATCACATCGTTTGCTGGGAGAAACTCACACAGCTCCTGACGTAACGAGTCTGGACCAATATTAATTAGCGCTTTCTTTCCCGAAGTGAGATATCGCATGCCGAGGTTAAGTTGATTATTCATTATCAGCTTGGCTGTCGCTGCATCATCTGCAATATTTGGAAAGCTATTTTTTACACCATCGCGAAACAACAATTCGTATGCAACAACTTGTTTTTTACGATTAAATATGGCTTGGCGGGCCACAAAAACCTTCAAACAAAAACTCCTTCGTACCTAAAGTGAACAATCACACTTTTGGTTTAGCAATTTTTAGATTTTAACCCTTTATGATGATAAAGAAAATCAACCTAAGCTATTAAGAATCAAAATAATAGCTTAAAAGATAATGCAAAATGATAAAAAAGAAAGGCCAAAGCTATCTTTTGATACCTTTGACCTAGTTTTTTGTTTAGCAACTGAGCCAATTGCTAAATACTTAACACAGATGAGAAAATTTTTTATCTACATTTTCGCTATCTATATAATTGTTCGCAGTATTTTTGTGCAACATCGGACCAGTCAAAGCGCTGCATACGAGCTTGCAGCCTGAGTTGTTGATATTTTTCGCTATCGTTCATCAGATCAGCAAGCGCTAATTCAAAAATCGCAATAAGCTGACTACCTTGCTCAGCGAGTGTTTCTCCTTCAAAACAATAGCCGGTTTCATTGTGTTTTACTGTATCAGATAGTCCACCCACTTTATGGACGATACAAGGTTGTCCAGCGCGCATCGCAAGCATTTGGCTGATACCACAAGGCTCAAAGGAGCTTGGCATTAAAAACAAATCACCTAACGGGTACAGTTGTTCGCCGAGTGCTTTACCATAACCATTTAAAAACAAGACATTGTTATGGCGTGCCATTACTTCGGTAAATAGCTGCTCAAGACTTGGATCACCAGAGCCAACAATCACAATACGTGCTCCTTGGTGCTTGGCTATTTTTGCGATGTCATCGAGCACAATGCCTGATTGGGTAGGCTGTCTTAAAATAAGTGCTTTTTGATCGGTGAGACGGCCAACACTTGTAATTAGCTTGCCACTAAAGGCTTCACCGCGCCAAGCGAGTAGGCGTTGATGAGCAATGTAAAACCGAGATAATACTTGGCTAGATTTCGCCATCCATTGAAACACATGCTGCTCAGCAAGCGCCAAATAGTCAGCAAAAGTTAGATTCTCTTCGTCACCTGACTCATCATACACACAACCGTTTAAAATACCTGCTAACCGTCCTTCATGAGACGCATGCTGCATGTCGCTTTCTAACCCTTCGCCACCAAAAAAACCAAGCTCAGGGTGGCTTGGGATCATCACTTCTTTGGCGTAATTAGGAGAAACAACATGCACTTTGTCTGACAGATTAATAGCCGCTCGCATTGGATTAAAGCAGTGAGGATATTTAGGATCGCAAATACTGAGCCCATCATAGGTGAGTGTCGGAAACCAAGACTCAAGGCTGGAAAAGTCATGATTAAAAGGCCGGATCCCTTGAAGCGCAAGGTTATGCACAGTATAAACCGTCTTTAGCGTCTTTAAGCGTTTGAATCTAGGACTAAACTGACGAAGTACAGCAACAACAGCTGCATGCCAGTCATGTAGGTGTACAACATCTACCTCTGCTATCAACTCATGTTCTATAAGTTCAGCAACTGCCGCACTAAAAAACGCAAATCGATTTGCATCTGTCGCAAAAGGCTGGTGGGGATCATTACAGTAAATAGCGCCGTGATGCTCACTAAACAATGAGTGTGAAATGACATATTGAGTGACATTGTCACTTTCTTCAACAGACCAAAGCGTCGCCGTTTCTAAATGTTGACGAAAAGGGACGGCAATATCAGCGACTAAGTTTCGATTTAAAGCAGCTTGCCCATAATCAGGTGTGACCACCGATACTTTAATACCAAACTGCGCCAATGCGTAAGGCACGTCGCGTATTACATCTGCGACGCCCCCCACCTTACAATTTGGCAACCGATCGTTTTCGGCTGCCACTAAAGTTACATGCATAGTACCTCTACATGGATCATTTATTATTTTTTTCCGCAAGCTCTGCGAGCATATCTCGGGTCACCAATACGATCCCCTTATTCGACACTCTAAAGCCATTCTCTTTGTCTAAGTCAGTATCGTAACCAATGGTCATCCCCTCTGGTATTTGACAACTGCGGTCAATGATTGCGTTTTTGATTTTGCAGTTACGCCCGATTTTGGCACCCGGCAACACAACGGCTCCTTCAATTTCACAATACGAGTGAACATGCACATTGGAAAACAGCAATGAACGCTTAACCTTAGAGCCAGAAATAATACAGCCACCAGAAACCGTTGAGTCTACGGCCATACCGCGTCTATCATCATCATCAAATATAAATTTAGCTGGTGGTAACTGTTCCTGATAAGTCCAAATTGGCCAATGAGGATCATAGAGATCAAGTTGTGGTTCAGGAGAAACCAACTCCATATTCGCTTCCCAGAATGAATCTAGCGTCCCTACATCTCGCCAATATGGCTGCCCTTCATGTGATGGGTCGCAAAATGGATACGCATACACATTATGCTCTTCTATGATGGATGGGATAATATCATGACCAAAGTCACGACCCGACCCTTCTCGTTCCGCATCCTTTTTTAACTGCTCGAATAAAAACTCAGTGTTAAACACATAGTTACCCATAGAAGCCAAACATACACCTGGCTTTCCAGGGATTGACGTCGGATCTACCGGCTTTTCATCAAAACGACGCACCCGGTTGCTTTCATCTACAGTCATGACACCAAACGTTTTTGCCGCCTCTTCACAGGGCACTTCAATACAACATACGGTCATATCTGCACCTGTCTCAACGTGCTTTGCAAGTAAGCCACCGTAATCCATTCTGTAGACATGGTCACCCGATAAGATCATAACGTATTTGGGAAGCTCATGACGAATAATATCCATATTCTGGAAAACTGCATCTGCTGTGCCGCAGTACCACTCATCACCATATCGCTGTGATGCTGGCAATATCTCTACAGATTCTCCCAGCTCCTTTTTAAAGTGTCCCCATGCGCGATTAACATGGCGAATAAGAGAGTGCGACTTATACTGCGTGGCAATGCCAACCCGACGGATCCCTGAGTTAATGCAGTTAGACAGTGGAAAATCGATAATTCGATGTTTGCCGCCAAAATAAACAGCAGGTTTCGCTCGCCAATTGGTGAGCTCGTGAAGGCGCGAACCTCTTCCACCCGCAAGTATTAAAGCATATGTTTCTCGAGTGAGGGTACTAATATAACGATTCGCATAATTAGGCATTATTTCTTCTCTCCATAACTTTTTTGCGGTGACTACTGCATTGGGCTCAAGCGCCAAATATCATCGCTGTAATCTTGAATTGTTCTATCGCTAGAAAATTTTCCACTTGCTGCGGTATTGAGAATACTCATACGCAGCCAATGTTCCTTGTCTTTGTATGCTTGGGCCGCATGCTCCTGGCTCTCAACATAGGAAGGAAAATCTTGTGCCACTAACCAAGGATCGGTACTACTCTTAATTGAGTTGATTACGTCATCAAAGATATTAGGCTCAAATAGGTTAAAGTGCCCACTTTCGAGCAAAGCCATAACGCGTTTTAGGTCATTGTTGCTTTCTATTATCTTAAGGGGCTGATAATTTTGGCGCACTTGCTGTGCTTGTTCAGCAGTTACACCAAATAAGTAAAAGTTGTCTGCACCAACACATTCTCGTATTTCGATATTTGCACCATCTAAGGTGCCTATGGTGATTGCGCCATTCATCATAAACTTCATGTTGCCAGTGCCAGACGCTTCTTTTCCTGCGGTTGAAATTTGCTCTGATAAGTCTGTTGCAGGGCAAATCACTTCCATTTTTGATACATTGTAATTGGGCATGAAAGCCACTCGAAGATAGGGCCTCGCCGCGGGGTCATTGTTGATAACATTAGCAACATTATTGATTAATTTAATGATCTTCTTCGCCATGTAATAACCAGGTGCAGCCTTACCTCCAAACAGTACGCAACGAGGAACAAGCTCTGCCACATCACCACGACAGATCCGATCGTAAAGATGGATAACGTGCAATACGTTAAGTAGCTGGCGCTTGTATTCATGAATACGCTTGACTTGAACATCAAACATCATAGTTGGGTCAAACTCCACCTGACATTCATGGGCAATTAGCTCAGCCAGACGTTGTTTGTTGTTTTGTTTGACTGTTAGCCACTGCTTTTGGAAGGCGTGGTTATCGTAAAAACGACGTAGTTCACTAATTTTAGAAAAATCAGCTTGCCACCCGTCGCCAATTTTATCGCTGATCAATTGCGCCAGTTCTGGATTACAGTGCGATAACCAGCGTCTTGGCGTCACCCCGTTGGTTTTATTATTAAACTTCTCTGGGCAAAGTTGATAGAAATCGTTAAACAAACCAGCTTTTAATAGCTCGGTATGCAGTGCAGCAACACCATTGACAGAATAACTGCCTACGATCGCAAGATACGCCATGCGAATTTGAGGATGACTGGACTCCTCAATGAGTGACAGCGCACGCTGTTTTTCGATATCACCGGGCCATTTCAGTGCAACTTCCGACAAAAAGCGGGCATTGATCTCATAGATAATTTCTAGCAGCCTTGGTAACAAGCGCTCAAATAAGCTCACAGACCAGCGCTCTAATGCTTCAGGCAATAAAGTATGATTGGTGTATGCCATGGTTGATGTCGTTATCTTCCATGCGGCATCCCATTCCAGCTCGTAATCATCTAATAAAATTCGCATTAACTCTGCTACGGCAATACTGGGGTGGGTATCATTGAGTTGGAATACATGATAATCCGCAAAATCACCGAAATCATCGCCATATTGCTCAACCCACGTTGCGATCACATCTTGCAAGCTCGCGCTGGATAAAAAGTACTGCTGCCTTAGTCTCAGCTCTTTGCCATTTTCACTGGCATCATTGGGGTACAGCACCATCGTTATCTGCTCAGCGAGATTCTTTTTCGCTACCGCTTCTGAGTAACTACCGGCGTTAAATTCGTTGAGGTCAAACTCATCAGTTGCCTCTGATTTCCATAGTCTTAATGTGTTTACCACCTCATTACGATATCCAGGAACAGGAACGTCGTAAGGCACCGCGAGAATATCTTGCGTATCAAGCCACTCACGATGCTGCCTACCATTTTTGTCGGTATGCACTTCAACATGACCAAAAAACTTAACTCTTCGAGCTTGTTCTGGTGCGGCAAGTTCCCATGGATAACCTTCACGGAGCCAGTTATCTGGCTGTTCTACTTGGTGACCCTGTTCACAGGTTTGGTTAAACATCCCAAATTCATAACGCAAACCGTAACCAACAACAGGAAGGGCTAATGAAGCACAGCTATCCAAAAAACAAGCTGCAAGACGGCCTAAACCACCATTACCAAGACCTGCATCATGTTCAGCCTGCGCGACCTCTTCAAGCTCAGTACAGTATTCTTGTAATGCCGCTTGAACTTGTTCTTCTAAGTCTAGATTTAACACCGCATTAGACAGCGCTCTACCCATTAAAAATTCCAACGAGAGGTAAGCTGCTTTACGCGTCTTTTTACTCTTAATGTGCTCTTTGGTTGCCCGGCAACGGGCGACTAATCGGTCACGAATAGTCAAGGCTAATGCATGGTACAAATACAGTCGCGACTCTCCTACTTTGTCCCGACCTAAGGTGTAGTAAAAGTGACGAGTCAAATCATCACTCAAGGTGTTTTCATCTATCTTTGGTGCATCTTGCCAATGTTTTACGACGCATACTGGCGCACTTTTATTAGCCATGCTTTTCATCCCCTTTGATTGATGTAAATATCCATGCTGACTTAGCTGGAACCTGTAAATATGAATCTAACTCTGGTTTTTGCGGTTCAACCGCGGTGGTAATTGCTTGCTGCCAATGAGATGAAAATGCACTAAACGGCAACTTTATTTGCAATGTACTCTCACTGGCGTTCAATATTATTAGCAGGCTTTGCCCGAGCTGCTGATCGGTGATGGTGTAACTCAACCATTTACGGCTTGGCTCTCGCCACTGTTCAGGCGATAACGGCTTTGCTTGTTCATTAAACCAATTCACCGCAAAACGACTGTCACTGTCATGGACATAAAATGAGTGAGAAAAAGCGGCAAATTGCTTACGAAGCGCAAGTAAATCTTGGATAAAAAAAGTTAACGTGTGGTGTTGCTGGTGGTTTTTCCATGCCAGCCAGCTCGTGCAGTTGTCTTGGCAGTAAGCATTATTGTTGCCACTTTGCGTATGTGCCATTTCGGTGCCCGCACAAATCATCGGGATCCCTTTGGATAAAAACAAAGTGAGTAATGCATTTTTCTGCATACTGAGGCGCAATTCATTGATTTGGGGATCGGCACTGAACCCTTCTACCCCACAATTAAATGAAAAGTTTTCACTGTGGCCGTCTCTATTTGCCTCACCGTTTGCTTCATTATGTTTATGCTCGTAAGCCGTCCAATCAAATAATGAGAAGCCGTCATGACTGGTAAGAAAATTTATGGAGTTCAAAGGACCCCGTAAGTTATGTTCAAACAGGTCACTGGAGCCATGAATACGCATCGCAAGCTCTGGCAATACTCCCTCATCGCCACGCCAGAAGCGCCTAACGGTATCTCGATATTTATCATTCCACTCACGCCAAGGAGAAGGAAATAGTCCAAGTTGATACCCACCAGGACCAATATCCCAAGGCTCGGCAATCAGCTTTACTTTGCTAAGCACAGGGTCTTGATGGATCGCTTGCAAAAACGCATGTTGATTTGAAAATCCCGAGGCTTGACGAGCAAGGATCGTCGCCAAATCAAAGCGAAAACCGTCCACCCCCATGTATTCCACCCAATAGCGCAAGCTGTCCAATACAAGTCTTAATACCACTGGATTCGAGATATTTATCGTGTTTCCGCAGCCAGTGTCATTAATGTAGACATTGGGCTTACTCGGCAAGGTGCTGTAATAAGTCAGGTTATCAAACCCTTTAAAGCTTATTGTCGGGCCATCCAAACCACCTTCCGCAGTATGGTTAAACACCACATCCAAAATAACCTCAATACCGGCTTGATGGAGCCGCTCTACCATTACCTTAAATTCGTTGATGTCGTCGTTAACGAGATAACTTTTGTGTGGCGTAAAAAAGTTGAGGCTGTTATACCCCCAATAATTTTTTAGTCCTTTGGTCGTCAGAAACTGCTCATTGATAAACGCATGCACAGGTAGCAGCTCAATCGCAGTAACACCAATATGCTTTAGGTGATCGATAAAGATTTGTTCAGCAATCCCTAAATATTTACCTTGGTGTTTACTTGGAATATCTGGGTGTCGAACAGTTGCCCCTTTAACATGGCATTCATAGATCACCGTTTTACTCCACGGAGTCTTGGGTCGCTTCCCTTGATACTTCTCAATCGCTGTCACTTTACTCTTGGGCATATCACAGGCGTTATCTGAAGGGTTTAAATGACCTACTGGCAAATGGCAAAAATGCCGTTCACTCCAAGTAAACTCACCAAAAAAGTCGCGGCAATATGGGTCTAAGAGTAACTTATTGGCATTGAAAAGCAGCCCTTTTTCCGCACTATACTCCCCGTCTACCCGATAGCCATATAAGTCTCCGACTTTTGCTCCTTCAATAAACAATGACCAATTTCCGCCCTCATGCCGAAACATCCCTATCCGATTCACTTCGCTATGGCCGCTTTTGTCGAACAGACACAGGGTTACACGTTTCGCTTTCGGTGCATAAACACAAAAGTTAACGCCTTTATCACTAGCCGTTGCACCTAATAATTGATGATCGCCGCGATAACTGGTTAGCATGTGCCACCAGAGATCAGCTGCAAATACACGGTTGCCAAAGGCGGAACGGTTATATCAATACTTTGCTCAAGGCCATGACTTGCTATGTTTTTCGATTCAATGAGTTGTTGTTTATGTGCAACAACTCCAACGCCGCTCCCCCAAAACGCTTTGTCATCCGTGTTTAAGATAACTTGATACACACCCGCTGACGGCACGCCTAAACGGAATTGAAAATGGGTTTGTGGCGTAAAGTTTGCTATCACCACCAGCGGTGTAACACCATCTCGTCCGTAGCGTACAAAACTAAATATGCTTTGCTCAGCGTTCCCCCCATCAATCCAATTAAATCCTGTTGATTTGTTATCACACTCGAATAGTTGCGGCGTTGATTTATAGGTCGTATTGAGCGCTTTGACACACTTATACACGCCTTGGTGTGCTTCACTTTCAAGCAACTTCCAGTTGAGTTGTTGGTTATGATCCCACTCCTCTCGGGGGGCAAGTTCAGCGCCCATGAACAGCAACTTTTTACCTGGGTGGGCAAACATAAAGCCATAGTAGGCACGTAAATTAGCGAATTGCTGCCAATCGTCTCCTGGCATTTTGCTTAGTAGCGCACCTTTGCCATGTACCACTTCATCGTGACTTAATGGCAAGATGTAATTTTCAGAATAGGCGTACACCATCGAAAAGGTCATTTCATGGTGATGGTACTTGCGGTGAATTGGGTCTTTGGACATATAGTTTAGCGTGTCATTCATCCACCCCATATTCCACTTATAACCAAAACCCAAACCATCGTGTTCAACACTGCGGGTAACGCCGGGCCAAGCTGTGGATTCTTCAGCGACCATCATAATACCTTCGTCAACACCATAGCATTTGGTATTGACTGATTTGAGGCACTCTATTGCACCTAGGTTTTCACGACCGCCATATTGATTTGGCACCCACTCCCCATGTTTACGGCTGTAATCCAAATAAAGCATCGATGCCACAGCATCCACTCTTAAACCATCGATGGCGTATTCTTTTATCCAATACATTGCATTCGACAGCAAAAAGCTTTTTACTTCAGCGCGATCGTAGTTAAAAATATAGGTATTCCAATCTGGGTGAAACCCTTGCCGCTTATCAGCATGTTCGAATAGATGCGTACCATCAAACTTATGTAAACCATGGGGATCTGATGGAAAATGTCCCGGTACCCAGTCGATAAGTAATCCGAGCTCTTCACGATGACAGCACTCAACGAAGTAAGCAAAATCCTCCACGCCACCAAAGCGACTGGTTGGCGAGAATAACCCCACTGGTTGGTAGCCCCACGAGCCATCAAAAGGATATTCACTGATAGGCATCAGTTGCAAATGGGTAAATCCCAGTGCCTTTACATAGAGGATAAGGTCGTCCGCTAACTCTCGATACGTCAGATAGCGATTACCTTCTTCCTCTCGGCGCTTCCACGAGCCCAAATGCACCTCATAAATACTAATGGGTGCATTGACTTTATTACGCAACGATTTTTTATCATGCTCAGCTTGGCTCAACGTGAAAGCGGCTGGTCGCGCCTGAGTTATACTCGCCGTGCCTGGTGCTTGTTCCATTTTAAATGCAAATGGATCGGCCTTTTCTATGCGCTCACCCTCAAATGTGGTGATTGCAAATTTATAGCAACAATCAACCTCCAGAGCTGGAATAAAAAGCTCCCATACACCACTGGCTGGATGTAATCGCATTGGATGTTGCACAGCCTGCCAATGGTTAAATTCACCTATCACAGAAACAGACAAGGCATTTGGCGCCCAAACACCAAATCGAAACCCAATTACTCCCTCTATCTCTACTTGATGTGCACCTAGATGCAAATAAGCTTGGGCTTGTGTCCCTTCATTAAATAAGTACAAGGCATCATCCGCCAAGCAACTATCAAAACTATATACATCTCTCCCAGTAACGGTTTGCTCTGGGTAGTGCACTTCAAGAAGGTAATCTTTACTGATGTCATCCGCTTTAAAATCTAATGTGAATAGCGCACTTTTGCGAAACCGTTCAAGAGCGTAGCTGCTATCGCTGGTAAGCACCTTAACTTCTGTCGCACCTGGAATAAAACAGCGCACGACTGAGCGCTTGGCATCTAGCTGGTGTAGCCCTAAAAAGGCAAATGGGTCGCGACACTTACCGGCTTCCAAAGCGGCTAATTGACTGATGTAGTCATCTACTTGGGCGTCTTCTATTTTTGCTCTTGTATTCATCTATTCTTTCCTGCTGGTTACCGCATCTCGGATCAGCGGCCGAGAACTTGCAATAATTTCCGCTGATGTCTGATTAAGTCGCCTTCTCCAGTTTGGATACTCTTGGTCAGTACCAGGAATATTCACTGGTAACTTCTGTTCGTCGAGGTCATCAAACTGAATTGTCAGCATTTTTGCAGGCGACTTGGCGAGTACATTGATCAGCGCCTGATACACATCACGGGCTTCGCTCGCAAGGCTGACATTCACCTCACCATAGCGTCCAAGCCAATGACAAAGCTTTTCTCGCTCAGATGTTCGCTCTTCATCCGCTTTTGTCAGTTGGGGTTCGCTCAATAACTGATATTCACGTTTCAACCTAAGGTCATCATGGCTCCACCAGCCAAAAAATGGTGGGACGTCATGGTTAGCAACCATGAGTAACGCATTGTGCTTATAATGCGTGGGTGCTAAAAACTGACCGTGATAATCCTTCTCGAAGTAAAAAAGAATATTGCTGTATATATGAGACTCATACATTGCTTCTTTGATTTCGATTGGAACAACCCCTAAGTCTTCACCAATGATCATCACTTGATGTTTGACGGACTCAATTTTGAGGATAGCTAAAAGGTACTCAAATGGATAATATACGTAGCAACCTGTTTGCTGCTGATCTTGATAAAAGCACCACCACAACCTTCTTAGGCCCATCACATGGTCAATTCTTAATGCCCCAACACCGGTGATGTTCGCTTGGATCAGCTGTTTAAAAAATGCAAAGCGCTGCGCTTTTAACTTAACAGGGTTTAACGCTGGTAACCCCCAGTTTTGACCGAGCTCTGCCCAAGGGTCCGGAGGCGCGCCCACGCGAGCATGTTTGGCATACAAATTTTTATTGCTGTTGTATTCGCTTGAGCCGTCAGCACATCCAACGGCTAAGTCATTGATTAAGCCTACGGCCATACCAGCATTCAGTGCCGAAGATTGGCATTGCGTTAATTGTTCAAACGCAAGCCATTGTAAAAATTTAGCAAAGTCATCGTCCTCAAATGCCTTAAGCTCTTGCTGCTTAGCCTGGCAAAATCGAGCAAAGTCTGCACGCCACGCTCCAGTTTGTTGACACAATAACTGCCACGCAAAACGTAACGCGTTAAGCTTACTTTCCATACAGTGAGTCATATCAAGATATGTCGTGTTCAAGTCACTCTTTGAGACGTCTAAATAGCCGGCGAACACACTCACATCTAAGCCAAATTGTTCACACAAAAGCTCTATAGAAATGTAAAAAGGGTGCAGTAGGCGGCGGTCATTTGGGCTGTACGGACTTGCTTTTTCTGGTTCATCAACAAACAACAAATGCAGTGGGTTTAACAAAATATAGTCAACCCCTTCAGCTGCGCTAGCCTCAACTAATTGCTTTAGCTCATAAAAATCCGCACTTAGCTTGCTGCCAGCAGGCTTTAACGAATATAACTGAATAGACAATCCAAGGAGCTTTTTATGTTGTTCAATTGGGTCATAACACTGTTTAGGCGTCACCCAAAGTTCTGTCTCAAACCGCGCACCGTTTAACATTACCTCAGCGCTATGATAACCCACTTCAATCGCGTTTATTGGCACTTCAAGTTGAACATAACGTGTATCTTGATAGCGGTAATCCCCAACCGCGACTTGCTTGTTTGGATCGCAAACACAGCAATAACCCAATGCGGGGATCGACACAATTAATTCGTTAATTTGCAGGCCGGCATCCACTCTTATCGTAATAGTTGGCGTCTCTTTGCAAACCAAAGTAATGGCTTCAACTGGCGTTAACCACTTAGCAATATCCAGCTCAAAATTGAGCGTATTTATTTCATCTAGATTACTGACATCAACACCGCACTCCTGCAATGCCTGTAGGCGAGTTTGGTGATCAAATACCACATGATCACCGGTGTATTTATGGTATTCATAACCAATACCATAGAGATAAAGAAGCTGGGCAATGTTGTCCATTTATAATGTTACGCTCTCGCTGTGGACACGACACTGTTGTCTTCTCCAAAGCCATTTGGCACATAATCATCTGCTTGATGATCATTGTCCCAGACTTCACCATCAATCAAATATCTGAAGTGGTAATCTTTGTCGGTTGGTAAACGGTGTTTGAGCTTAAACGCACTGTCTTTTTTGATGAATTTCATCGGCTCGGGTTGCCAATCATTAAAATCACCAGCAAGTTCCACCGTTTTCGCTTCTGGGTGTGAAAATGAAAATGTAATTTCTGCTTCGTCTTTTGTTTTGAAAAACCGTTTAGTGAGCATATAACCCCCGTTTACCTTTTGTGAGTCCTTTATTTCACAGTGACGTACGCTAATACTGCAAACGACTGGTAACTGTGTACGATTTATGTCGAGCATATTGAGATTTAAGTGAAATTAAATTGCAAAATTAAATTTTAATTAGATGGCAACTCACCGTTCGCTTTAAAAATCAACAGCCCTAAGTACAGCAAACAAATATTGAGTTTGTATGACAGTACAAATTTGGTGCAATTTTGCACCGCTTTGGCGCAATCTAAATCAGATAAGCAGTGATTTCAGTTTGCTATAAGTTCCTTGCAATCACTGAGCCAATCACATTAAGAGTCAACAAGAAAGCTAGTTAAGAATGGTTATCATGTAAAGTGAATTTAACTAATAATTGATCCCGCTCATATAAAGCAGTCTGCAAAGTGAAATTTTTAGTACTTTTGCACGATGAAGTTTGCAACTGAATGCTAAAGTGTGTAAAAAACTAGGTTAGCAACTATAATTTCAGATTACATTTTTTGCGATGAAGGTCGCACCTACGTATTATTACTCCGTAATATGCAAGAGTCTGAATTACTAAGGAAAGCCTATTCATGCCAAACGCGATAAGACTAACAAGTACCCTACTTCTGGGCACATTATTTGTTGTCATATTGCTGCATCTATCTTTTAAGGCTCACGTGCTTGAGCTGATCGCTACAACCCCGGCAAATGAGCACCTTACAGCATCAATGGTATCACCTTGGTATTCCCCACTACTGCACGGTTTGAACTTTGCAGCAAGTGGAAACCACACTTATGTTGCGGTAGAATCAACGCTCGGAATACCCAAATATTTGGATGTAAGTACAGTTTGGTATGCCGTATTTACTTCTCCAATCACTCTCATTTCAATTGCAACTTTACTCGTGATTGTTGCGTATCTTTTTAAGGCAGAGCGCCGCTACCGTAATCAAGATGAAGATATCAGCGAGGTGAATAAGGACGTAGGTGGAATATTGAGGCGTTTAGAGGTCGACAGTGCGCCACTGCACCATAAGTCCTCTCTTGCCAAGCTCAGCCATGCGATCCACGATTTGTCTAGCCATCTTGCACGAGTAAAACGCCATTCAGAGTCTCAAATTTTTCAAGACAAGCTCACAAAGCTTATAGATAGACATGCATATATTGACCATATCGAGGCAAAGTTAAAACAAGCAGAGTTGGCGCAACAAAAATGTGGCCTACTATTTATTGATTTGGACGGCTTTAAGCAGGTCAATGATTCCTTTGGCCACAGTTTTGGCGACGAAATTCTGATCCAAGTTGCTGCTCGGCTCGCAAAAGTGGTTCGCCAATATGGTTTAGAAGACTGCCACCCTATTCATGGCCTTGAGCAAAACCTTTCAAGACTCGGCGGCGATGAATTTTCGCTATTTATTCCCAAATTAAACAATCCAAGTTTGTGCACAGAAATCGCCCAGTCCATTCTTAGTGATATAGAGCGTGATTTCTTGCTTGGCAATAAGCTTGTCAAAATTGGAGCAAGTATCGGCATCGCGGTATACCCAGATAGTGCGGCAACACCGAACTCGTTATTACAGATGGCTGATGTTGCCATGTACAGAGCAAAAACGGATGGTCGTGGAATTTTTAAAGTTTATTCCCCCGAAATGGGGTCGAAAATGCGACGTTATCATTACCTATTGGAAGAGTTACGACTTGCTATCTCTGCGCAAAGCTTTTATCTGTCATTCCAACCGATAGTGCATGTTGAAGATTGTGCTATTGACTATTTTGAGGCGCTTATTCGCTGGAACCATCCGATAGAAGGGCAAATTCCACCGGCCGAATTTATTCCAATTGCAGAGGAATCTAATTTAATTTTAGAGCTTGGTGATTGGATCCTACTTGAGTCGTGTAGGCAAATGTGTGCATGGCATAATGCAGGGATGAAAAAGGTAAAAATCTCAGTTAACGTTTCTGGAATACAACTAAAACACAGAAAGGTCTTTGAATGGGTAAATGCGGCCCTAGAAAAAACCGGTCTACCAGCCACTGCTTTGATGCTGGAGATCACGGAATCCACTCTTATCAAGGCCAGCAATGAAACGATTTCACAATTGCAACAATGCCGAGATGCAGGAATAAGTGTCGCAATAGACGACTTTGGAACAGGTTTTAGCTCGCTAAGCACCCTCGCCGATTTACCTATCGATGTGATAAAAATCGATAAACTGTTTATTACTCAAGCCAATAGCAACCCTAAGTATCGTAAGATCCTCAATTCCATCAGCGAACTTGGACAGCAGTTAGAATTAAAGATTGTTGCCGAGGGCGTTGAACAAACCGAACAATTTGAGCTAGTTAAAAACCTAGGAATTAGCTGTGTACAGGGGTATTTAGTGAGCCGGCCTGAAAGCTCAAATAATGTGGGTAGCAAAGTGTTAAATGGCAATGTGAATCATATTGCAGCCACAGGCACCAGCATTTGGTTACCAGAGCAAGTTGGGTAGCTGCTGTTAATAGTTAAGCGAAAAAAGTTAGCTATATACTGCACCTTCCACGCTAGGAAACCTATTATGCTATAAGTTGGGTGCTTGGCAAATCGTGATGAACGCCCACAGTATTTAATCTGAACCAAGGTAAGGTTATTTATCGCTTAAATTTGGTTTCTAGGATAACCGACGAGTTGGTACGCTCAATCCCCTCTAAATTACCGATTTCATCCAGCAGATGACTCAACTGCTCCAAACTCTGTGCTTCAACAATAGCAATCAAGTCATATTCCCCACTAATAGCATAAAGCGCAGAAACATTTGGCAACTGCTGCAATGCTAAATTCGCTTTTGTAGTGAGTTTTTGTTTTACCTTAATAGAAACGTGTGCCGATACTAAATCGTCCATATACTGCTCAGCAAACTCTACGCGATAGCCTTTAATTACGCCATTTTGCTCTAATTTTGCGATACGATTTTGTACTGTGGTTCTGGAAAGGTCTAACTTACGTGCCAACTCAGAGATGCTCTCTCGTGCGTTATTACGCAACAGTGCAATGAGCTTTTCGTCTTGTGAACTAATCATTTTGCAATTTAATCATGTTAATTTGACATAAATGATAGCAAATATGTGAATTATTGCACTGCAAATTATTACAAAAGCGCGTAATAATGAAGAAATAGCAAGTTGGCTGTGAGCAGAACAACAAGTAAACAGCTTCTGCCCGACAGTGATACCGCACAATGATAACAATTTAGGAGAAAGCGTCATGCAAGCAAATCGCGAATTATTCGATGAAGTCATGGTTCCAAACTACAACCCGTCAGCCGTTATTCCAGTTAAAGGCCAAGGCTCTCGCGTATGGGATCAGACAGGTAAAGAGTTCATCGATTTTGCAGGCGGTATCGCCGTAAACTGTCTAGGCCATTGTCATCCTGCGCTCGTCTCTGCACTTAAAGAACAAGGCGAAAAAATTTGGCACTTATCAAATGTAATGACCAACGAGCCTGCGCTTCGCCTTGCCAAAAAGTTAACTGATGCAACATTCGCAGACAAAGTCTATTTCGCAAACTCAGGCGCTGAAGCAAACGAAGCGGCACTTAAACTTGCGCGTCGTTGGGCTCTGGATAAATTTGGTGCAGAAAAAACGCAAATTATCGCATTCAACAAAGGCTTCCATGGCCGTACTTTCTTCACGGTAACGGTTGGTGGTCAAGCAGCCTATTCTGATGGTTTTGGTCCAAAACCTGCTGATATCACTCATATCGACTATAACGATTTAGCTGCATTTGAAAAAACAATCTCAGACAACACTTGCGCAGTCATGATGGAACCGCTTCAAGGTGAAGGCGGGATCATTTCTCCAAATGCTGAGTTTGTCCAAGCTGTGCGCGAACTATGTGATAAACACAACGCGCTACTTATTTTTGATGAAGTACAAACGGGTGTTGGCCGAACTGGTGATCTATATGCTTATCAAGGATTGGGTGTAACACCTGATATCCTAACTAGCGCAAAAGCACTAGGCGGCGGTTTCCCGATTGGCGCTATGCTTACCACCACTGAAATTGCAGCTCACCTTAAAGTCAGCACCCATGGCTCAACTTATGGCGGTAATCCACTAGCCTGCGCGGTAGCAGAAGCTGCATTTGACACGGTAAATACAGAATCGGTGTTAGCTGGCGTAAAAGCCAAAGAACAACTATTCAGAGATGGCCTAAATGCTATTAACGACAAATACAATGTATTTTCTGAAGTACGCGGTAAAGGTCTTCTTCTTGGTGCAGTGCTCAATGATAAATTTGAAGGCCGTGCACGCGATTTCTTGGTAGCAAGTGCAGAGCACGGTTTAATGTCATTAGTTGCTGGCACTAACGTAGTTCGTTTTACACCTTCTCTTGTGATCACTGATGAAGAGATCCAAGAAGGTCTAGCACGCTTTGAACAAGCGGTTGCTGCAGTAGTAAACGGCTAAGGAGCTGGGGACCTCGGTCTCCTCTTTCTCATGTTAGTATTAAGACCAATACAAAAAACTGACTTCGACGCGCTAAAAACCATTGCGGTTGAATCTGGCCATGGGTTTACCTCACTGCCAGTAGATGACGAATTGTTGTCTAATAAAATTAACCGCTCAGTTGAAAGCTTTGCAAAGTCAGTGTCAAAACCATACGACGAAGGCTATTTGTTCGTCCTTGAAGACACACAAACGGGCGAAATTATAGGCACCACTGCGATTGAAGCTGCGGTAGGTATGTCTGTGCCTTTATATCACTATCATCTTGGCAAAACAGTACATCACTCAAGAACTTTGGGTGTCTATAATACCGTTGATATTCTGTCGATGTGTAACGACTACACCGGAAGCTCTGAGATCTGCACGCTATTTTTACGTGAAGGTCATCGCCAAGGGTTAGCTGGTCGCTTTCTTTCAAGAAGCCGTTTCTTATTTATGGCAGAACATGCTGAGCGCTTTAGCGATACCGTTATTGCAGAAATGCGTGGTGTAAGTGACGAACATGGCCATTCGCCATTTTGGCAGTGGCTGCAAGAGCACTTTTTTAGCATTGAATTTCCGCAAGCAGATCACTTGGTCGGTCTCGGGGACAAAGTTTTTATTTGTGAACTTATGCCCAAGTATCCCATCTATGCAAACCTACTAAGTCCAGAAGCACAAGCTGTGATAGGTAAAGTGCACGAGAAAACCAAGCCTGCTTTGCGTTTACTGCAAAAAGAAGGGTTTGAACACCGTGGCTATGTTGACTTGTTCGACGCAGGTCCAACGGTAGAAGCCAAACTCGACAACATTAGAACGGTTAGAGAGTCGTTTAAAGGTGAGGTTGAAATAGTCGCTTCACTACCTGACAAGCTCCCTAGTCTTGCTATTTCAAATGGTCGATTAGACGCGTTTAAAGCCACGTTTACCGATCAGGCTTATCTGTGCGAAGCAGAAGAAAAAATTCAGCTGACCGCAGAGGTAGCCAATGCGCTTGATGTCACTCAAGGTGAACTGATAAACGCATTTAAACTATAGATTTCAATGTCGTGCTGATACCAATTGGTATAAAGTTTAACAAGCTGTCACCAAGACAAAAAATTAGGAAACCATTATGCACAACAACGTAGATACACTATTTGAACACCTGTGGGACAACTACCTAGAAGTAACACCTTCTGCAGTTAAAGTTCATGAACTTCTCGGCTCAACGCAAAAAGACGACGTGATCAATGACCACATCGCATTGCGTACCTTTAATATTGAAAAAGTAGGCCTAGAAAAGCTCGCTGCACATTTTAAAGCTGTGGGTTATACAGAGTGTGGCGAATACCACTTTGAAGCGAAAAAGCTATATGCTAAACACTATGAACACCAAGATCCAACTAAACCAAAGGTGTTTATCTCTGAGCTGCTCGTTGAAAAATGTTCAGAAGAACTACAAGCTATCGTTAAAGACATGGTTGAGCAAATCGACGAGTCAGCAGTAACAGCTGAAAACTTCCTGTATTCTGGCACCCACTGGCGTGTTTCTCACGAGACATACAAAAAGCTACTCGCTGAGAGCGAGTATGCCGCATGGATGTCTGCATGGGGCTACCGTGCAAACCATTTCACGGTAAGCATCAACTACCTGAAGAACTTCACCACAATTGAAGCTGTAAACCAAGCGCTCAAAGACAACGGTTTTGAACTAAACACCTCTGGCGGCGAAATCAAAGGCTCTCCGGAAGTCTTACTAGAGCAATCTTCGACGCTTGCTGATCATCAAAACGTACAGTTTAACGATGGTGAATTTAGCATTCCAAGCTGCTTCTATGAGTTTGCTCTGCGTTATGCCAAGCCTGACGGCGAGATCTATACTGGTTTTGTTGCAGCTTCTGCTGACAAAATCTTTGAAAGTACTAACGCAAGATAATCGCGTTTAAAATCAGTGCTTGCCTAAGCACTCTGCCCAAATTGTAAAGCAGCCTTTATGGCCAATGCCAGTCAGCTTAACTGACTGGCATTGGCCATAAAGGCTGCTTTTTTAGTTAATATTAGCCACAACTCCAATCAAACTCGCGGTTTACCAAATCAAGCATACCTATCCCTCCGCCAAAGTTATGCCCACCTAAGATCTCTTCGAATTCAATGTAGTAAGGTGTAAGAAAATCAGGGATCCCTTGACCGTTTAAACTCGTCCCGCCTAAATGGTTTG
The DNA here is from genome assembly GCF_041414765.1 of Pseudoalteromonas sp. DY56-GL79. Classification (NCBI taxonomy): domain Bacteria; kingdom Pseudomonadati; phylum Pseudomonadota; class Gammaproteobacteria; order Alteromonadales; family Pseudoalteromonadaceae; genus Pseudoalteromonas; species Pseudoalteromonas sp. DY56-GL79. The sequence goes on from NZ_JANHZS010000001.1 coordinate 204,621, forward strand.
GCGAAACACTCTCTAACCACTCAGGGTCGCCTTCGTACGGGTCAATATAACCTGTATCTTCATATTCGCTGGGCGTCTTGCCCGCATTAGGATCACTAGGGTTGGCAACAAGCGCAATTGCACGGTTAAAACTCACTGCTTCTGGGGGAATTCCACCAAGCTCGCGATATATTTGGTACTCTTCAGCTGGCAAACTAAGATACTGGGAATAGTTCATTTTCCAAAAGCAACTCGCCCCACCCTCGACTAGCCATTCAGGGACGCAAACATCATCTTCAAAATGCCGTTCAATAATGGTTGGCGGTGAACAGAGCTCGCCGTAAAACTCAGCTTCACTAAGCAGGAGCGTTGCGTAATAACAATCTAGCGTATCCGCTGCAAACTTACAGCTAGGATGAACAGTTTGCATCGCCTGCCAAAAGGGTTCGAATAGCGGTTCATCTGGCGACTGCTCAGCAAATAACGCCACTTCTAACCCTTCAATATATTCGGGTCCGCCATCATTATGCTCAACCGCGATTGCAAAAAAGCTAACCGCATACGCATTCTCATCAGTGCGATAGCCCTCTGGCAATTTTAGTGTAAAGCTGTGCTTTAGCGGATAACCGGTATGTGGGTCAAGCGGCCATTGATTGGCTTTAATTCCGGGGGGCAAACCAAATACCCAGCCATCAAAGCGTGTTTTATCGTCAATGGATTGTTTCAATATTTCGATATTATAAGCATTCATTACTATCTCCTTATTAAATAACGTTGCTTACTCGTAAGTTAGGGCCTGTTTATCTTTCAAGTTTGTTTTTGCAGCAGCAAGGATCAACAGACCCTAGTATAAAAGTATTAACCCCACAATTGAAATAGGTACTTAGACTTTTACAGTGTTTGAGACACTTAAAAATATTGCTTATATTCATTACCTGTTGATGAAGAGTCAGTAGGATTAGACAAGGATACTAGTTATGAATTATTTTGGAACGTTTGGTTCAACAGAAGAAGAGGCGCTTCGCCTTCTCATCCCTGTTGTCGACAGCGCTTTGAAAGCGCATGAGAGAGGAAACTATCAAGCATATTTATCTGTAATAACCGCCGACTTAGCCAAAAAGGTTTCTGAGGAGGGATTTTTACGGGCATACCGTGAAATCGCGCCGCAGCTTGGCCGCTTAAAATCCAAAACCTTGTTAGCGTCTCTTCGAAGAGGTCAGGATCCAATGCTGATATTTGCAGCGAAATACGAGAACACGCAAGACGATATCGTAATTAATATCACATTTAAAAACGCGACTACCCCGCCTTTAATTGCATGGATGTGGATTGAATAGTCCTTCGGTTCAAAGGCTTAGATTAAAACTTATAGGAGGATCGTTTCCGGTTTGCTTCACACTTGTGTAATAACATGTATAACCCTTAACAGTCGGTTATTAGGACGAGTAAGTGAAAACAGTGACAGGAAATGGTAATCCCTCAACAAAATTAGACTGTATCAGTCACCTAAAGCGATAATTTTGGCAGTAGACACCGCGGATATTTTCACTCCAAAACTGGAGATATTTGGCAGTGTGGCATTATGATGTATTCTTATTTGTTCACCTGACATGTGCTTTTTGCAATGCGTGGTATGGGCATCCGCCACTAATGTAACTGCATAACCCAAACCCCCGGCTCGCCGACTCGTTGTATCAACACAAAATTCTGTAGCATAACCACAAATATAAATATGTTGAGCTCCATGTCCTTCAAGTATGTTAGACAGATTTGTGTTTAAAAATGAGTCTGGGGTGGTTTTACGCACGAACAGATCATTGGCGTCAACTTGAAGTACCGATTGTAATTGCCAACCTTCACTACCATACTCAATCGCAGTACCGCTTTGCTCATGTTGAATATAGATCACCGGCATGCCTTGCTTTCGAGCCCAATCTGTCACTAAGTTAATTCGGCTTAACACCTCTTCACTTGCATACGGTTTGGGCTCTGGGTCGAATAAAAGACTCTGTACATCAATTACCAATACTGCAGATTTCATAGCATACTCTTTTTGGGCATAATCTTGCTTATAAATTCAAAAGCCGCCAACATCTTGAACAGCATTCATTCTTTCAAGGGTTGTAGTGCCCAAGCAATATAAATCACAAGCGTTATATTGTCATTTTAATATTTATACATTGGTCTTACTGCCACATTGGCTATGTTTCAATACAGCTAAACAAGTTATGATAAATGTGTATGCAAAGACCTTGTGGATAGCACACTTATGGACAAGATTTATCACCAGATATTAACCCATTTAGCGACATTACTATGCTTGGTCATAAGCGGGTGTGACGACCTTGGCCAAAAAATAGACGTGCTTACTGGCGAGCAAGACAAACAAGTACAGGCACTTATTGAGCGCACTAAAGCCCAAATGGTGTTTGTTGAAGGCGGCAGCTTTATGATGGGCGATGGCGGTGGTCCAAATAACTTGCCTTGGACCATAGCCCGCGACAATAAACCCGCTCATAAGGTGACCCTTACCAGCTATTCGATGGGCGCTTATGAGGTAAGCTATGGCGATTTTGATTTATATACCGCAGTAAACGGCCTGCCAAAAACCATGTGGACAAAATGGGATAAAGATGAAATTTGGCGCGCACCTGAATTCTCTGCTGGGGTGAATTGGTATGATGCCAAGAACTATTGCTTATGGCTGGCAAAACTCACACAACTCCCAATTGATTTACCAACCGAAGCACAGTGGGAATTTGCAGCACGAAACCGTGGTGAAAACATTTTGTTTGCCACCAATACTGGTATGCTTGAACTCGGTGTAAATTACTCTCTCGCCGAAGAGCCTGAACCGCATATTAGTGGCACCTATCCACCTAACCCATTGGGGTTTTATGACTTAAGCGGCAATATGATTGAATGGGTCAATGACTGGTGGGCTGAGGATTACTATCAACACTCCCCAGAACAGGATTCTAAAGGGCCAAAAGAAGGCACAAAAAAGGTTATGCGAGGTGGCAGTTTTTTAGAATCTCCACGTGGTAGTAATGTATATACGCGGCAAGAGTCTAATGAACTGAACACTAGCTATAGGGACATCGGGTTTAGATGCGCACTAAATAAACCGAAACCACTTCCTGTTCAATCAGTTAACTAGTGCATTATCATCACATTTATCACCGTAAAAGTCAGCGTTTATTCAAACTACTTACTTTATGCTGTCGCGATTTTGATTTCGCCTGTACGCTTGGTATGCTTGAGCTGCACTAAGGATAAATAAGTAACATACGGAAAGTCACCATATGGAAAATAAACGGATACATTCACTCTCCCACTTTGCCAACATTAACTGGCGCGATATTCTTGCCAATAAAAATACCACCGCTCCAAGTCTCGCATTACTGTGTGTAGTAATGACTGGATGTGACGACCTTGGCGAACGAATAGACGCGCTTACTGGCGAGCAAGACAAACAAGTGCAAGCACTGATTGAGCGCACTAAAGCCCAAATGGTGTTTGTTGAAGGCGGCAGCTTTATGATGGGCGATGGCGGTGGTCCAAATAACTTGCCTTGGACCATAGCCCGCGACAATAAACCCGCTCATAAGGTGACCCTTACCAGCTATTCGATGGGCGCTTATGAGGTAAGCTATGGCGATTTTGATTTATATACCGCTGTAAATGACCTACCAAAAACCATGTGGACAAAATGGGATAAAGATGAATTCTGGCGCGCCCCTGAATTTCCGGCAGGCGTAAGTTGGTATGGTGCTAAAAACTATTGTTTATGGCTGGCAAAACTCACACAACTCCCAATTGATTTACCAACCGAAGCACAATGGGAATTTGCTGCACGAAATCGTGGTGAAAATATTTTGTTTGCCACCAATACCGGTATGCTTGAACTCGGTGTAAATTACTCTCTCGCCGAAGAGCCTGAACCGCATATTAGTGGCACCTATCCACCTAACCCATTGGGGTTTTATGACTTAAGCGGCAATATGATTGAATGGGTCAATGACTGGTGGACTGAGGATTACTATCAACACTCCCCAGAGCAGGATCCTAAAGGACCAAAAGAAGGCACAAAAAAGGTTATGCGAGGTGGCAGGTTTTTAGAGTCTCCTCGCGGTAGTAACGTATTCACACGGCAAGAGTCAGATGAGCTTGATGAGGCGTATCGCGCTAAAGGATTTCGCTGTGCTCTAAATCAGTCGACAAAATTAAGTGTGCAACCAAACTAGCTTGGTTGCACGTATACAATTAAGCCATTGCGATAAATGGAGTTGTATTAAGCATAGCTACAGCAACCGAACCGGAACGTGCTCGGCTTGGTAGTTGGCGTCGCCATGCATCAAACTCACGCTGCTGAGCACCTTCTAAAATACTATTAAGCTGAGATAAGCCCTCTTCTCGGCTACATTTTTCGCCGCCCTCCCCCATATGTTGTAGTACTTCATCTAGCTCTTCAGTACAGAGGATATGCTTAAGTATAATAATAATCGCATTTTCGCGCTGCTCATTTAAGCCCGACCAGCTGTAGGCGTTTGAGTCTATAAGGCTAGCGAGGTTGGGATTCGCTAATAAGTTTAGAAAAGCTCCCTTGGACTCAGGTACCGTAAACTTCAGCATTTCTGGTGTTTGTTCAACTCTCTGTATAATGGCCTTGGCTTGCTCATGGATAAGCACTTTAGTTCTCCACCATTTATCAACCGAGTCAATCGTCCCACCAACAAACTCAGTAATATCTTTACCTGTCGCAATATGCATGGCTACTGCCTTATAAAGCACGTTAAATGCCAATGGCTGTATAAACTCAAGGTAATCATAATCATTATTTTTAAGCTGGTGATAAACAAATTGGGCAAGCGTGACAATTTCATCGACACCTATCTCACAGACTAATTCTCCGCCAGCACCTACGCCCCAGATAAGTCCCAATTTCGCGCGAAGCATAAACCTTCCGTCTTCATAACCAATATAACATCCGGCATGTGCACCAGCGCCAAATGCGCCTTCTGCCTTTCCACCTAGTTTAGCTAAATCACAAAAACTAGATTTACCAGATTTTTCTGGATTATCCCACTGCAAAGCACCAGTTAACTCACAGCCTGCGGATACCCCTGCGAATGCGCTGAGCTCGCCTTTTACAGGTTCAAACTTGCGATCGGCGCGGCTAAGTGCTTTTACTTGTTCAGGGGTTAATCCCTCAAGCATCATTTTACCTTGCTTTACTGTACAGCCTACATTCGCCGCCGCTTGTAATTTCGCGCCAGCATAGCCAAAAAAGGCAATGGTCGCATTTAATCGGAGCGCGCCTAAGTTTATCTCACGCTCTTTGGTCGAATTTTTAAGTGGCATCATAAACTTAAATTCATACCCTTTTTTATTAGGGTAGTAACCACTCATTGCAGCTTTTGCTTCACCAACAGCAAAATCAACTTTGGCATCAGCTTGAAATGAAAAGACACCATCCTTTGGGCTAAAGTTTGCCGCAATGCCTGCACCATGGGTGTAGCGCATTAATCGCGCCTCTGCACTGGCGTCAAAATAGTCGCTTTTTTCAAACCCTTTTATATTTAGATCTTTATTAAGCTCCCTAGCCCATTCGCCCCATATGGTTGTATACGTGTCGACGAGCTTCTTATCATACTTAAAATTGACCTTTAGCTTGCTCAAATCATTTTTAAGCGCTTTGTTCAGTTTGCTACGGTCTAAGTTGCCATTCGCATCGCTAAAACGACGACCGTTTCGAATGTCCGTATCAATTTTGTAGCGTCTAGTATGATTGGCGATTTTATCACTACGCACATAGGTATACTTTCGGCCTTTAAAGCCAATGACTTCGGTAATTTTATTAGCGTTAGGGCCTGAAACAAGTGGTTTTAGGGTCTCGTTTAACGCCTTTTTTGCATCAATTACTTTATCATCTTGCTTCGAGAGGTCTTGTTGTCCAGCCAGCGCTTGCTTTAGCTGCTCCATGGGAGAGTTAAGTACTTCCATTTCTTGCTCTAAAATATCGGCAAGTGACTGCGTGACTGCTATAAAGCTGTTATCTTCTGGAATATATATAAAATCAATAATTTCCTGTTGGTCTTCAGATTCTTCAACCGAAAAACTCACGGAGTGCGTCGCACCTCCGGCTTCAGCGGTTAATGTGTATTCCCCTGCCACAAGCGGTAGCGCCAACTCCCAATCGTAGCCTCTGTCTGGTAGATATTTGCCATTCACTTGCTCCAATATGGCTGATTTTGAACCCGACGTTGGCCCTTTCCAGATTAGGTTAACGCTATTGCTGTTATAAAATTGCCCTTTAACGAGTACATCAAAGCCGGTATTCACCCTGACTTTATCACCCGCTTTGGGAGGATTTTTTATAGTAAACTGAGGATGGTTGAAGCCATATATACGGCTTTCATTCGGTGTGCCAGTATACTCCTCGACAACACTCGCAGCAGTTTCTCCCGGCCCTAATACATGATTTGCAAAGCGTCTTTTAGTGGCTTGGTTTTGCTCTAGTTTTACGATTTGCTTTGGATTTGGTTGACCAATAATGACAGATGGCGCAATAGTATCTATGGGTTGTGCTGTATTTTCTAGCTTAGTGAGTGTTTTTTGAATCCCAGCGTTACTCTTACCCATTGACGGGCGCGTTGTACCTGCTCCTTGGCTGCTATTGAAGCCCACACCATCATTTTTTGGGTAATCGCTTGTAGCAGCATATTTAGCTACAGCACCTAAATGTGCACCGTTTTGGCTTAACTCTCCCGCCCCACCCGAGAAGCCTTTACTGCCACTAGAACTGAACTGACCTTCCACTTTAGCCTCAAGCGCTGACTTTTTAATAAACGCAAAGATCTCCTTTACATTGCCTTGAGAAACCGTTTTGAGACGTTGTGCTTGGTTATTTGAAATAACAAGTAGTTGTCTATCGTCATGGTGATGAAGTCCACCATGCCAGTAACGAGCTTCTTTTGGGTCAATACGAATATAGTCAGTGTGATGGGGGTTAAGTGCTTTAAGAATGATGTTGGGCACTTTAGCCATCGGCAATCTGGTTGGTTGTGCCGAATTTTTTACGTCTGAATCTGACTGAAAAAGTGAATCATCGAATGTACCTTGCTGTGCGTCTTGCACAAGCGCAGGCCACTTGTCAAAAGGCTTCATGCCAATCCTTCCTTGTTTATTCCGGTTGTTCCTCATCAATGCAATTTGCTACTCATCAATGAGCGCGAGATATTATTCGGGGTAGATTTTATACCGATGGAGTCAGTTATTCAATCAAGGAAAAATTTTGCTATTTACCTGTTCTAAATGATGAGAAATTTTTAACGCCGTTAGCGCCTGATTAGCTCCCTCAAATTAAGGAAGTGTAAGACAAAATGGTATGACATATCATTGTCAAAAAGTCCCTGTAGAGTTTAATCTAGGTTACTCTAACACGCTCAAAAGTTAGTTGGTGCGGTAATATTTTCGCGTTGAACAGCGCTTTGACAACAACGGGGCCAACTTAACCAAAGGCGATTAAAGGAGTTAGCATGACCAGTTATGTATCAGAAATAAAGGCGCTAAATCGCGGGCTAAGTGTTAAGCCTCCCATGACACATCCTGCTATTGATTCAAAAAAACACTACAAAAGCGAGTTAAAGTACTGGCAAACGCAACTATTACATGTGCAACAAGCCTATTTTCATCAAGGGAAGCGCGCTATTTTAGTGTTTGAAGGCTGGGATGCGGCTGGTAAAGGAGGCGCTATTCGCCGCATGACAGAAAAGCTCGATCCACGCGGCGTTAAGGTTTACCCAATCGCAAAACCAACGCCTGAGGAACAAGGCCGGCATTACTTATACCGCTTTCAAACTAAGCTACCACCTCGGGGCACTATGACTATTTTTGACCGTTCATACTACGGCCGAGTGTTGGTAGAACGGGTTGAAGCATTTGCTAGTGAGCAAGAGTGGCGCCGCGCCTATCAAGAAATCAATGAATTTGAGCGTCTGCTGACGGATGATAATGTCCGCATCGTTAAGCTATTTTTACACATTAGCGAAGACGAACAACTCAAACGCTTTACAGAGCGTTTAAATAATCCATATAAGCGCTGGAAACTAACGGAAGAAGATATTCGCAACCGCCAAAAGCGACAAGATTATGAGCAAGCAATTGATGATATGTTTGCTAAAACCGATACCAATTTAGCGGGATGGCATTTGATCCTCGCGGAACATAAATGGTATGCCCGCGTACAAGTGATGAAAACCATTGTCGAAGCACTAAGCAAGGGGGTTGATATTAGTCCCCCACCTATCGATAAAGCCGTTGTAAAACTGGCAAAATCTCAATTGGGTATTGTTCAAAGGGAGGACTAATCCATGAATCGTCACGACTATCTTGCATCTTACTTTAATGAGCGTGAAGGCATTCACGTAAGCAATGAGTGCAGTAAATTCGACAAAATGAGACTCAGTCCATTTCGGTTCTTCCGTGGTAGTGCCGCGCTTATGTATAAGGACTTACTGGAGCAACAACTACAGTTACCTGAAGCGGCCACCAGCCTGCCACTCACTTACGTAATGGGCGATTGTCATACGGGCAATTTTGGCTTTCATAGTGAAGAAGGCAGCCACGGCGATACCCTAATTTTTGAACCTAATGACTTCGATGATGCCTGCGTCGGACACGCTGTGTGGGACCTGTTTCGCTTTTTAGTGAGTTTACCGCTTACCCAACTAGAAGGTGGGCGTATTCAAGAGCAAGCTCAGGATATTAAAGACCGAAGTAAACCTTTGGTCAGTAAAGAGCTAGTTGCCCAAGCACAATTCGACTTTTTACACAGCTACCTAAAAGCTTGTCAGTTGTCGCTGGAACATAAGGTCGATAGCAACACAGGCTTAACCGAGTTTGATAATAACCATATATTGCATAAACGATGGCAAAAAGGGTTGCAAAGAATGGCGGGTGGCGCCGCGTTTACGATTAAAAGTACACTTGCTAAGGAAATCGACCTCAGCATTAAACCGCTACGTTTTCGCGAAGACAAACTGAAGTTTAAGCAACTTGACCCCGATTTAAAAGAAAACCTTATTTATCACTTTGCACCCTACGTTGATGACGAAATTTTAGATTGTGTTGAGCGTATCGACCAAGGCACAGGCTCATTGCATCTGAGCAGATATTATTTGTTGGTTGGCCCAAACGTACAAAAGCCCACTAAAGATATTTTGCCGCTATGCCACATTGTGGAGGTAAAACAACAGCAACTCGCTTCGCCTCTTGCTTACTTTGCAAATTTAAGCCCAGTGAATCGCTTAGATCCCGCACACTTAACCGTCAACAGTCAAAGAAAAATGCAGCGCCGCACCGATCTCATTTTAGATAATGCACTGTGGCAAGGCAGCCATTGGCTGGTACGCTCGCGCCATCATGCTCGCGTTGGTATAGATCCAGAAGACATCACCATCGGTAAACGTGCAGCGACTAAGTCGGGCTTTAGCCAATATGCAGAAGCTTGTGGTGAAGCACTTGCCCTTTCACATATGCGAGCAGATAGACGCTCCTTACAATTTCAAGAAGATGCAGTAGCCACTTTGCCTAGTCTCATTGATGAATTGGTCAAATCGGCCAGTCATTACAGCGAGCAAGTCGTAGCCGATTGGCGTTGGTTTTGCGAGCAATCCCAGAGCTAAGCAGTTGCGCACTCAACTTGCTTTTGCTTTGGAATGTCTACAATCAGACCATCCTCTGCGATGATGAGTGCATTGCTAAAGTGCAACTTGGCCTCTTCTATAAGAGGCTGCAGCATGCCCTCACCATGATAGCGCACGCTAAAATGAGTGAGCGCGAGCATGGGCACTTGATGTAATTGTGCAAATTGAGCGATGCGCTTGGCATCGCTATGCCCTGTATGAAATCCCACTTTATGAAGATCTGCAGCGGTAAAGGTAGCTTCATGAACAAGTAAATCGACCCCTTTTATCATCTGCGACAGCAAGCCGGGCTTTTCGTTATCACCACAAATTATTGCAACTCGAGGTTGCCAACTATAAAAACTGTAGTCATCCGGGGTTAAAAGTCGGCCTTGGTATTCTACGTCTTGGCCCTTTTGCAACAGGTTGTAGTGGCCACCAGACGCAATGCCATCTTGCTGAAGTTTATCTATTTTTAACTTGCGAGGAATGCACTTTTCCGTGAGTTTATAGCCAACACTGGGCACTCTGTGTTGTAGCGCTATGGTTTCGATATCGCAACATTCAAGATGTAACTTATCGTTTATTTCTTCAAGGGCGATGGTGATTAAGTCAAAACTTAGCCTCACCTCTGTCAGTGTAAAACAGCTTTGCACAAACTGAATAACAGCCCTCGGCGCAATTAATTTTAGCGGCGCTTTGCGAGAGTTTAACGCCATGGATGAAATGAGTCCGGGTAATCCATAGCAATGATCCCCATGAAGATGGGTAATACAAATCGCTTCGAGATGATATAGGGTTAACTCACTGTGCTGCAGCGCATGCTGGGTCGCTTCGGCGCAGTCAATTAGTACCCAGGCTTTGGTATTTTCAAAGCTTACTGCCGCTGCCGACATATTACGTTGCTTAGATGGGCTACCTGAAGAAGTGCCAAGAAAATGTACTTTCACGCCAAAACCGTTTACTTTTTAAGTGGGTATACCATTGTAACGAATAAATAACGTATTAGCGAAGCGCGCGTGCTCGCCTTGCAACGTAATCTCTAAGGAGAAGATGATGAATTTGATACCTTCGGACAGCATGATCTTAGTGATCGATATTCAAGAAAAATTTCGTCCTCATATTGAGGTATTTGGCGATATCGAGCGCCAAGTAACCACCCTACTACAAGCTGCAGAACATTTGACTGTTCCTGCACTGATTTTTGAGCAATATCCCAAAGGGCTTGGCCATACAGCACCGAGTTTACTTGAATTTAATCTCCCGGTTATCGAAAAAACCGCGTTTAGTGCTTACCACGTTGAATCATGCAAACAAGCTATTCAAGAATATAAACGCGACACCATCGTCGTGGTTGGTCTCGAAAGTCATATCTGTGTACAACAAACCGTCAATGACCTGCTGGCGGACAATTTCAACGTGGTGATAGTTGCCGATGGTATTTGCTCACGTAATCCAAAACACACAGATTGGGCGCTAATGCAGATGCAGGCAGATGGCGCACGCTTTTTGGCTTTAGAGTCTATTTTATTTCAGTGGCTAAAATCGGCCAAGAATGAGCAATTTAAGGCAATTTCAGCGTTAGTTAAGTGATCGGCTAGCACAGTGAAAGCGTATTCCAAGTATCGAGGTGAACAATGAAAAATGAATTAGATAGCAAGTTCTTGTTAACGGTGTTCGAGCATATTCAAAAGCACGGTGAAGTAACCGAAGAAGGTAAACGCTATGAGGGCATAGTGGCCTATTCAGATCCAGATGGTTACACCATATACCTGCAAGGCAGTGGCGTGTTACTGCGCTCTGGGTTTCATAATACTTATCACTTGGATTATGAACAAGATAAGCACAAAGACGATTTTATTAAGAAGCTAGATTACATTTTTAAAGAGGCGAATGAGTAGCTTATATCCAAATACCAACCGAGGGCGTCGCATTAGACGTCCCCGCCCTGAAAGCAAACAAACCCGCGCATACGTAAACATGGTAGTCGAAGCGCTTAGGGAAAATCCAAATAAACTCAAGATAATCAAAGATAACTGCGATGAATTTCGCCAGCAACGCTTTTCAAAACGTGGCTTTTTGCTCGCCATTGAACGCTTTGATTGGGTGTTTGCAGTGGACGGTGACGTAGAGCGAATTTGCCAGCAGATCCTCGCTGACGACTACATAGGCAAACGCCTACGCCGTTACCCTTTATTATTTAAGGGTGTGTTAGATGATTAATCTCGTTTGGCTCAAACGTGACTTAAGAGTGTTCGACCATAGACCACTTTACGAAGCGTGTAATAATGGCAGACCAACCCTGATCTTGTATGTTGTTGAGCCCGAATATTGGCAACTCCCCGATACCAGCGAAAGACAATTTCAATTTGTAAAGGAGTCGCTGCTAAGCCTTGCTGAGCAGTTGCAGCTTTTAGGTGGCACGCTGACGATTCGCCAGGGCGATATCATTGAAATACTTGAAAAGATCCATCAGCACATCGCGATCGCAACCCTTTATTGCCATCAAGAAACGGGGAATACATGGACATTTGAGCGCGATTTGCGTGTTATTGCCTGGTGTAAAGAAAGACACGTATCGTATGAAGAATATCGCCAACAAGCCGTATTCAGGGGAAAAGTGAATCGTGATAAGTGGCAACAGCAAGCCGAAGACTGGCTGCAAGGCGACTGTCTACCGACTCCTTCAAAAATTAATCCTCTGCTGCAACAGCATAGTGGCGTTGCACTTTTAAATGACTATCCAGGAAATGACAGCAACTCAGCGCCAAAGCCACAATTAGGTGGACTCAAAGCCGCGCAGCAAACCTTGAATAGCTTTTTTGATCATAGGATAGACAACTATTTATTTGGTATATCAAGCCCGGTAAAAGCTGTAAACAGTAGCTCCAGACTCAGTCCGTATTTGGCTTATGGCGTGCTTAGTCTCAAAGACGTGTTACATCAAACTCTTGCATTAAATGTTGACTCAAAACGCAATAAGAGCGGTTTTTTATCACGGCTTTACTGGCATAGCCATTTTGTGCAAAAGCTCGAATCAGAACCGCTTTATGCAGAGCGTGCTGTGCATGCATCCTTAATCGATATGCGGGCTAGTGAATTTAATCCGCAACGCTTTGAACTTTGGGCTCACGGCAACACGGGCGTCCCCTTTATTGATGCCTGTATGCGAATGCTGATCACCACAGGCTGGATAAACTTTCGCATGCGCGCCATGTTGATGGCGTTTTCAAGCTATCACCTATGGCTTGATTGGCAACAACCAGCAGCAAGACTTGCCACTCTATTTATAGATTATGAACCTGGGATCCACTATCCTCAGGTACAAATGCAGTCAGGCACTACTGGGATAAATCCGTTTCGCATCTATAACCCCATAACGCAGGGGCAAAAATATGATCCAGAAGGTCAATTCATTCGCCGCTACATCCCTGAGCTTAATCACGTCCCAACGCATTACTTACATACACCTTGGTTTTATAACGGCTTAAAAGAAGACCAATATCAGCGGCCTGCTATATTACCCGATGACGCAGCAAAAATTGCCCGTGAAAAAATCTCCGCATTTTATAAGCAACATCTAGATAAAGATGAAACAGGCAGAGTGCTTCACACTCACGCTTCAAGGCGCCGCTCAAGTCGTGGGCGCAAAAAACAAGTAAGTTCTGATAAAAATCAGCTTAAGCTATTCTAACTGTTCCGTTTTTGCACAATGTTCCGCCTTTCACCCTAAAAAGAGGACAAATAGCCGCTTAAGCATGACCTCATGTAAAAAAAATGCTAAGGTTGCGCCATTTTTTGGAACTGAGAATTTAGCTATGTCAAATGCTGTAGAGACGCAAGCTGATAGTCAGGACCAACAGGGGCAAAAAGGGGGATTATTTAATCGCTTCTTGGCAACTGTTGAGTTCTTAGGGAATATGCTTCCCCACCCTATTACTTTGTTTGCAATGTTTTGTATCGCCATCGTGGTATTCAGTGGTATTGCCGATTGGATGGGGTTATCTGCCATCGATCCTCGCCCAGAAGGCTCCGCGGGTCGCGACCCCGACGGTGTTATTGAAGTCGTAAGCTTGATGAGTGCTGAGGGTCTGCAACGCATTGTGACTGGTCTTGTGACTAACTTTACTGGCTTTGCACCGCTTGGCACTGTACTTGTTGCATTACTGGGGGTTAGTGTTGCAGAACACTCAGGCATGCTATCTGCTGCAATGCGCGGCATGGTAATGGGCGCTTCAAAACGCCTTGTTACCTTTATGATCGTATTTGCCGCTATCTTGTCTAATACCGCATCAGAACTTGGCTACGTTGTACTTATTCCGCTTGCCGCAATGATTTTCCATAGCCTTGGTAGACACCCACTTGCTGGCTTAGCCGCTGCATTTGCTGGCGTATCCGGTGGCTACAGCGCAAACTTATTGCTTGGCACCATAGATCCGCTATTAGCTGGTATTACGACGCCTGCTGCGCAGATGATTGACCCAACTTACCAAGTAGGACCTGAAGCGAATTGGTACTTCATGATGATTTCAGTATTCCTAATTGCCATCGTGGGAACCTTAGTCACCGAGAAAATCGTAGAGCCACGTTTAGGGAAATACGACCCTAAAGAAGCCAGCGTTGATTTAAGCGAAAACAATATCGAGAAGCTTTCAGTAAAAGAAAAATCAGGCCTCAAATGGGCGGGTGTATCACTACTCGTAGTAAGCATTCTACTTGCATTAACCATAGTGCCTGAAGATGGCATCTTACGTCACCCAGTAACAGGCGAAGTGGCGGGTTCACCATTTCTAAAAGGGATTGTGGTATTTATCTTTGTAACCTTTGCTATTCCGGGTTTTGTGTACGGTCGTGTGGTCGGCACCATGAAAAATGACCGCGATATTATTGATGCAATGAGTAAAAGCATGAGCTCGATGGGCATGTATATCGTGTTGGTATTCTTTGCCGCTCAGTTTGTTGCATTCTTTAAGTGGACAAACCTAGGTACTATCCTTGCGATAAATGGCGCAGCACTATTACAGGCGCTAAACCTAACTGGCCCTGAAGTATTCGTACTGTTTATATTCATGTGTGCACTCGTGAACCTAAGCCTTGGTTCATCATCAGCTCAATGGGCTGTCACGGCACCGATATTTGTTCCAATGCTAATGCTTATCGGCTATGCGCCAGAAACCATACAAGCAGCGTACCGAATTGGAGATTCAGTTACTAACCTTATCACTCCGATGATGAGTTACTTTGGTTTGATATTAGCGGTTGCGACTAAATACAAAAAAGACATGGGTATAGGTACTCTAGTGGCCACGATGTTGCCGTACAGCATGTTCTTCTTTATCGGCTGGGTTGCACTATTCTACGTGTGGGTATTTGGCTTTGGCCTACCTGTTGGACCTAACTCTCCTATCTACTACAATCCGTAGCTAATACTTTAAAATTATCTAAATGCCAGCATTTGCTGGCATTTTTATTTGTGAAAACCTCAACCCTCACCTAAGGTTGAATAGGAGACAGCGAAGAAGGAGCCGATTTTGGATACCAATAACGTTGCAATTATTACATTGGTATTAAACTAACTTCACGTGATCACTGTTATTTTATGCCCTGTTCCTGAGTGATACACGTGACCTAACATTAGGTGAATTATGTACACACTCTTTTACTATCCACAAAGTGCGAGCCTTGCGCCTCATATTTTATTAGAACTCATTGGTGAGCCTTATCAACTTGAACTGGTGGATATCAAAAAAAACGCCAACCGTAGTGCACAATACTTAACACTAAGCCCTGCCGGACAAGTACCTGCCCTCGTTGATGATGACTTTACCTTATTTGAAAGCGCTGCAATCTCTCAGTACCTTGCTGAAAAGCACATCGACAAGCAACTTATCCCAACTGAGCTAAAACTTAAATCACAGTGCCTGCAATGGATGCATTTTATGAGCGCTTCTATTCACAGCGACTTATTGATGTATACCTACCCAGAACGACACACCCAAAGTGCTTTGATGTATGACGACCTTATTCGCTCGCAGCAAGGTCGACTGGAAGAAGGGTTTGGTATTATTGATACGTTACTTGCAGACAATCATTACCTGTTTGCAAATCAATTTACGCTGTGCGACAGCTATTTATTTATGCTTTGTGAACGTGCGAAGACATTTTTAGAAAAAACGCCTTCGCTTAAGAATTTACGCCGCTATTATCGCCAAATTGCGGCAACACCAGCTATTAGCAAAGCCTTAGAAATGACTGAGTTTTAGCCTGAACGATTAACGTTAATAAGTACAATACCGGTCAGCACAGCAATCACGCCCACGACTTTTTGCAGGTTAATAGGCGTATAAGGTACACCAAAGAGACCAAGCTGACCGATCACCATAGCTACCACCATTTGACCACACAAGTAATAAGCCATAAGGTTACCTATACCCATTTTAGGAATTAAAAAATAACAGAGTCCCACCCCTGTTGCACTTAGCACCCCACCTAAACACCACAAGTACCAAGGCACCGCTTTTAGCTCTGAGGTTGCTGGCAGCGCGTTATCAGATACCCGAAAGGCAATAAAGGCATAGAATGCGCTGACGGTAAACGCCACTCCAGCTGCCAATATCGGACTTTTTAATAAGCCGCCAAGTTGTGCATTCATGCTTGCCTGCACCGCAATTGCACCACCTGCAAAAACGGCTAATATGGCAAAAATCATAGTCATACCTCAAGATGCAGCAAGTCTCTCGATTTCCTTACTTTGCTTGTATTCGCGTTTACATCCGTACTGTCACGAATGCCAATTGGCGCAATTAATACCGTGCGTAAGTTTAAGGATGAAAGACCCAACACGTCATCGTAGGCAACCTTATCGATACCGGTCATTGGGCAAACATCAATTTCCATACTGGCGGCTACCAGCAGTAATGTACCGAGGGCCAAGTGAGCCTGCTCAGAACACCAGCTATATTGAGACGCACAGTCCATGGTGTGTAGCGCGTCTTTCATACCCAATTCCATCTGCGCATAGATAAGCTCATCAAGGTTTCGATTCGCCTTAAAGTCTTGAATGTAGCGCTCTATTTGGCTATCAATAGGTGACATATCCGCAGCAAAAACTAATAGATGACTATTATCAAGCACCTTTTGTTGTCCATACGAATGCGGTAGTAATGCTTTTTTTATCGATTGCTTGGATATTTGAATAATCTTATAAGGCTGTAAGCCAAATGCTGAAGCACTCAACCCCGTTAGTTCAATTAACTTATCGACTTTGTCCTGAGCAATAGTTTGCTCAGAAAATTTGCGGACGGCGTAGCGCCAATTTAATAATGATTCTAGTTGTGATGTATTCATAAGTTGCTCTCCATTATGTGTGAGGCAACTTTAACAAGGTGAAGAGCTTGGCTCATTTACCTATGTAAACGAACCTGAATTTTTTAATGATTTTCTTATTCGGCTTAACTGTGTAGGAGTGATCCCAAGGTGTGACGCTAAATGGTATTGCGGTACACGCTCAGCAAGTTCTGGCTGCTCTTTTAAAAATGAGAGATAGCGCTCCGTGGCATCTAACTGCACCATATAAAGCTCTCGCTTATCCTTTTCTAACAACCAGTTCTTTTCAAGATACAGTATTTGAAATCGCATTAATTCCGGATTATCCATCAGCAGTGCTCTAAATTGCTTAAAATTAATTAGGACTACCTGTGATGCTTCAAGCACTTGGATCCCTTGATTGGCAGGCTCTTGGCGATGTAGAGCATGCATCACACCAGGAAACTCCCCCGCCACAAAAAAACGCTTGTTGTATTCCTGCCCAGCAGCATTGGTATTTACTAATCTAACTAACCCTTGATGTAAAAATGCAAAAGTTGTTAGGTATTCACCCTCTTGGTATAGCCACTCATCTTTCGCGAGTAGTTTGATGCTGGTGATCGCAGCAATAGCGGACCAAGTTTCTTCCGAAATTTCATAATAGGCGTCTACCGCTTGTTTTAATCTTGTTAGTGCATCCATGAGTTCTAGCTTTATGATATTATTCGGATTAACTATTCCTATTTGCAGTGTCTATGTCAATCTCTAGCCATTATCAAGCACAAATTGAATGTGGAAATCTTACTCCTGATGCAGCGCAGCAAGCTGCAATTTCAGCCTTAGATGCCCTGTCTCAATCACTTGCTTGTGGTCACTCGAATAAAGGCATCTATTTTTATGGCCCTGTTGGTCGTGGCAAGACCATGCTGATGGATTGGTTTTATGAATTCACTGACGTCGCAAATAAAACTCGCCTACACTTTCATCACTTTATGCAACAGGTGCATAAAGAACTCAATCAAATACAAGGTGTGAGAGATCCTTTAAAGCGGATCGCCCAAAACTGGGCTGAGCACACTTCTGTGCTGTGCTTTGACGAGTTTTTTGTCACTGATATCGGTGACGCCATCATTATGGCGAGATTGTTTGAAGCCCTTTTTGAAGCTGGCGTGATCTTAGTTGCAACCTCTAATTGTCACCCAACAGAATTATACAAAGATGGATTACATAGAGACCGCTTTGAGCCAACGATAGCACTGCTTTTAAGTCACTGCGATGTTATATCTGTATGTGGTGAGACAGATCACCGATTTAGCAAAGGTACAAAGGCAAACCACTACTTTGTCAATGATAAACAAGCATTTGGGGACGCCTTTACTAATGCCGGTGGCATATTCAAACCAGGCGTCCTGGAGATTAATCATCGTCTAATTAACGTGCTTGGCGCAAATGAACGCGTCGTATGTTTTGATTTTATGGAGATCTGCTCAAGCCCTCGCGCTACCATTGATTATATTGAGCTTGCACAGCAATTTAGCTGTATTTTTATCTCTGAGTTACCGCTACTTGGTGTTACTCCAGAGAATAAAGATGTAGCACAAGGGACTGAGGAAGGCTATATCCGCCCAAATAACTCAATGCAACCTAGGATTGGCGACGATGAGGCCAGACGCCTTATAGCGCTTATCGATGAATGTTACGAAGCCAAAGTACTGGTTGTTTTTTTGGCAGATGCGCCGATAGAGCAAATTTACCAAGGAGAGCAACTGGCATTTGCATTCGCTCGCTGTATTAGTCGAGTGACAGAAATGCAAAGTTGGTTAATCGCATCGCAAACATAAAAATACAACATTAAGATATAAAAAATTCACATACATCAAAAAAATGATATATTAAAAATAAACAAGATCCCTCACAAGGCGCTAGCTATGGTACTCTCTGATATAGAGATAAGAGAAAAAATAAAATCTGACAACTTAATTGAAACTGCAGAATTAAAAAACGTTGATCCCTCGAGTTATGAACTAAGAATGGGAAATGTTTATTATGACCTGACTGAAGATAATAAAAGAGTTGATCTGACATATAAGCAAGAAGTACTCATTAAACCAGGACACCTTGTAGTGCTTATTACTAAAGAAAAGCTGAATATGCCATTAGATTTAACCGCAAGAGTTATAAGTAAAGGTTCCCTTTTCAGTATTGGCTTAACTCCCATTTGTACTAGTGCAGATCCTGGTTTCTGCGGCCAGCTAGGTCTTGTTACTCAAAATATAAGTAACAAGTATATATCTATTCCGCAAGGAGAGTCTTTAGCCAAGATTGAGTTTTTGAATTTAAATAGTCCTGCAGGAGCTAGCTATAAAGGCCAACATGGTTTTCACACCGACATATGGCCTATTAAGGAAAGGTTACAGAAGGAGTATTGCGACATTAAAAATGACAAAAGAGTTGATTCTGAAGAAGAGGAAGCACATAAAATAATTCCAAAATCAACATCAGACTTGATAAAGAAAGTAGTAAAACGCCAAGTTAGGCTAAACAACTTACTAATACTACAAATTTTAATTAATGTTGGACTTGTAGCTGCAATTGAAAACAAATGGATGGACTCTTATATATCTCTTACTATTAGTATACTTGCAGGGGTAATCACATTTTACTATACAAACAAAAAATCAGAGGCAAGTTTTGGAAATTAATAAAATTAGAGAAATTCAAATAAAGCAAGATATTGAACTAAATTTCCCTGTTCATTTTATAAGCAAAGAAGATAAGTACGTTCAGCTATCTAAGGATCTAATTGGTCTATTTGGAGAGATAGGTGAATTTTCCAATCTAGTAAAAAAAATACAGTTAAAGATTGATGGAAAAGGATACAGCATAGATGAAGAAAATATAGAGTCAATGCTAATAGAAGAATGGGTAGACTCATTCATTTATATGCTTAGGATTTCTGAAATATTGGAAATAGATATAGAGAAAGAAGTAATAAAAAAAATCAAAATAAATAGAGAGCGTTATGGTAAATGAATCTAAAAAAATATTTTTCTTACCTGTAAACACCGGATACGGTGTTGATTCAAACCCTGATCAAATACTAATTGAATTTCATGAGAAAAGAAGTGGCCCACATATTCACGCATCAATTGTAGGTAACGTAGTCACGCCCAAAGGGTATGGGAGTAATGATGTTTGTCTAAAAATATCCGAACACTCGGCCTGGAAGGATTTGGCAAATGCTATAAAGCGCAAGGGAAGCATAGCGGGTATACAGCTAAGTTCAGCTTGGGCTGGATATCGAGGTATAATGAACTTCGTATCAAAAGGTCGACAGCTGGAAGATTACAAGAATAAGTTTAGCTCAATAGAAGAAAGTGAAATTGAAAGCATTTTCTTAGATTTTAAACATGGTATAGACTTAAGTATTGAACATGGGTTTGGACACATACAAATTCACGCTGCTCATGGATATTTAATTAGTCTATTAATTGATTCAAACTTCTGTGACAAGTATGAGTTAGCAAGAGTAAGATTATCAGAGTTAGTTGATTATATAAACATAAAAAAATGTGAATCATCCATCAGGTTATCCATGAGAACGGGAGTGCAATCAATAGACAAATTCAGATCTAATGATATTAAGGAAATATTAAAAATTAGAGCTTCCTACTTTGACCTTTCATCAGGATTTTATAATATTAATAAAAACCTAATATACCCTCAAACAGATTCTATGTTAAAATCGAGATTCATAGACTCAGTCAGAATATGTAAAGAACACAAGCAAAAATCCTTCATTCTTTCTGGAAAATCTCTTCAAAAGTTTCATCAGGAGCTCCCAGAAAATGCTCGAATCGGAGTTTGTAGAGACTTAATTGCAAACCCAAACTTTTTATTAGGCCATAATGAGGGGTGCAAAAACAAAAAAAAATGTCATTACCATTCGAACGGAACTAAGAATCTATATTGTGGTAGTTGGTAGTAATAATCCCTCGTGAATTTTGTAATTTAAACCAGACATCCACCACTAATTTGCCCTCTCCAAAGATGCCGTCTAAGCTTTAGTTCTGCACTCAAAGGATTGAGGAAACCACACTATAGCGGCGGCCCGCAAAAAACAAATCAGTTTAATCGACACCAAATACTACCACTGTACCTCCCGCGACGTAAGGCACACCTTTCTGTGCGATGAGGATAAGTTTACTGGAAAATTATACGAGCACCGTTGTGATTGGGTTGAAGAAAAATTACTAATGTTAGAAGCTGTGTTTTGTATTGATATCTGTGCTTATGCCATGATGAGTTTGTTTTATATGTTGATGATAAAAAGGCTAAGCGTCTGTCGGATGAAGCGATTATGATACGATGGCAGAAGTTGTTTAAAGGCAATTGGATAAGCCAAAAATTTATTAAAGATGAGCTAATCAGTAAGTCGGAGCAATTGATACTCAATAAACATGACCCCAAATAAAGAGTTAAAAAACAATAAATTAAGGAGAATCATAATGAAAGTTCGATATGCACTGCTGCCACTCATGATGGTTTCAAGTCTTTGCTCCGCAGATACACTGAGCGACAAGGTCAACGCTTACTTCATCGCACAAGAAGCCGTTGAACACCAATATTCAAAAGAGTCTGATGTTACCCACCTACTTACGCTCTTAACGCCAGACGCCTCATTCGAGCACCCTCGCTTTAATGCCGTATTATCAAAAGAAGAATACAAAAAAGGCCTACTCAACTATCTAGGCCAATACGGAAAATGTGATATCCAGATAACAAACATCATTGAAGGCCTTAATGCGGTGACCGTTGAGTATCTACACCCTTGTGTTGACCAGCAAGGCAACACGGATGAAAAAGAAAATAAGCAAAAGCTTATGACACTGTTTGAGTTTAGCGGCGAAAAAATAAAGCGTATTCGCCACTATTTCTAAGTGCCATTAAATATCCAAAAAATAGACCACATCGATTACCTAAGTGGTCTATTTACGCATTTTAATTATCACTCACCAAGTAATTTAGTTAGCCGCTCTTTACGAGCAACAAAGACATCGTAGCCACCATCACCCTTCGATGACAATGCCAGCGCTTTGTTTACTTGCTCTAAAGATGCTTGGTATTGTTTGTCGGTTTCATAGCCATATGCTAAGCCGTTGTAGGCATCTGCATTATTTGGATAGCGTGAAACGCCAAACTGAAACAACTTAATTGCTTCTTCCACGTTACCCATACTTACATAGTAATAGCCAAGCTCTCTGATCACGGCTTCCTGTGGTTCAAAAACCTCGCCATATTGAGCTGATAGTTGTTGATAATACTTAGTAATAGAGCTCAATTCACCAGTATAAGCACGCGCAGGCATTTGGGTTGGCAAAAATAGCTTTTGATACGCACTAAAAATACCAGCTGCAGACACAAGGCCATGAGGAACATTGTCGTAGGCCTCACTGAAAAAGCGCAAATCAAGTGGTTGATTCTCTTCTAAAAAGTGCGCCATATCGTCATATCTTTCGCGCATCACACCGCCTTCCTCACCAATTGTAATATATAGAAAGTTATCTAACCGTTTCGTTTTGGAAATAAACGCTTTAGTACTCTTTGCCGTCGCGCCAAAGTTCCACCATATCGCTGGACTATAAGCAATATGCGCTTGAAATAGCTCAGGCTTTGCCTGCAAAGCATAAAGAGCAAAAGTACCCGCTGCAGATGCACCTGCAATGACTTTAAAATCATGAGTGCGGTAGGTCTGGTTCACATAAGGAATAAGTTCAGTCTCGATAAACTCTAAAAACTTGGGTGCCCCTCCGCCAATATCCATAGGTCCTGCTGGCTCTTTATTCTTAGTTGGATAAAGATCTCTTAACCTGTCTGTATTTTCAATCGCAACAATAATAACTTCAGGTGCCGCAGAAACGTTTGCTCCTTGCAAACGCTCAAGTACTGCGGTCATCAACGGAAGGTTGCCTTTACCATCAAGGCGATAAATAACAGGGTATTTTTTATTGGAGTTGGTGTGATAATTTTTGGGTAGTTGAATTGTAAAAGTTCTCTTTTCATCAAGCACTTTTGACATCAAGGTTTTTGTTTGTTGCTCATATTCTTGTTTTGTCTTTTCTTCGGACTCTGCCATCGCAGCTACCGAAAAGAAAGCCGCTAAAGTCACAGCAAACAAGCACTGAACTGCCTTACCAATTCTCATTATTATTATTCCATTTAGTTGATTTCACTAACAAAGCTAGCATAATGGTTCAGGAATTGATAGCACCCCATGTCCCTCTTGTTGCTAGCTTACTTTTTAGATAGTCAGCGCATACACTTAAACAGAGAAATACAGCAAAGCGGCAATCACAAAGAAAACGACAATAACGCTGCTGCAGTTATCATTTATGCCACTTCCTTTTTATGATTTTACCTAAAAAATGCGCTCAACTAACGCGATGGTTACTTAACCAAACCATCGACGTTTTTATCTAAGACACTATAAATGGCTTTCATAGCGGGATCGACACCATTGAAGTAGCGTGTAGAGTCCGGCAATACCGGCATGTGAGGTGCAATCCAAATACGGTGGTCTTCTGCGCGAGAAGTTTGATGAAACTGCGACGAAACGAGTCCAAACACCCCACTGAACGGTAAACGGAACCTTCCAGCTTCACCAATATGGTTTGGCCGAGAACCACTTGGCTCTCCAACCAATATGGCATTGGTAAAACTATCAATATTGGTTAAGAGGTTTTGCGCTGCTGAAAAGGTATTACGTCCCATCACTACAAATAACTTGCCTTCTGGCTTTGCCGCTTCAAAATAAATAAGTGCCTTTAGTAATGGTGGTAAGATGGATCCATTGCCGCCACTATTGTGTCGTAAATCCAGCACCAAGTGATTTACTTCACCGTCTTTTATTGTCTCTATTAACTCCGCACTAAATTGCGCTAGCGACTGCGTTTTCATCTGTGCAACGGCATTAAACTGTGCGTACAAAACCCCGTTGCTTTTATCCACTTCGTACCAGTAAGGTTTGGTCACATTTTGTAGATACTGTGGGCTTTTTTGATGATTTCCTGGCAAAGTCGGAAAGCCGCGAAATTCAAATGTTCGACCTCTAAGGCGAATGGTCTTTTGCATATTCTGTGCATTTTCTAACGTGATAGACGCCTCATTTGACGCATCGCTTAACTCTAGTCCTGCGAGTACTTCGGGCATGGCGAGATAATAAGGCGCAAGCCAAAGCTGCTGCATTTCATTATCTCGCGGATTAATCTCAGCAACTTTCGCCATTGCTTCTGCGGTTGGTGTTTGTCCAAAGGCTGTGACTTTATAGCCGATTAAATCACTAAACTCAGCTTCAGCATCAGCATCAACAATGTAAAGGCCATCGATAAAGGCATAAAACTGCACTGGCAAACGAGTGAAATTCCCTTTTTCTCCGAAAGTCGGCACGATAAAATTATGCCCGTTACCAAGCGTGCCTATCATTTTCATCATACCGAAGACAATTTGCTGATCAGTTAACTTGGGTATATCTGAGCGCAAATTATTTGCCAACGCAATTAAATCAGGGTTGTTACTTGCCTGCTCGTTAACATGCAACCGCTTAATTTCTGAGAGTAAGAAATCTAAATCCGCATTCCACTGCTGCTCTCGGTTGAGCGAAGTGTCTTTATAGTTACCTGTAAGACGCTGAAATTGCTCATTATCTTTAATGGAGTCGAAAACACTTCTAGTTGCTAAGCTACTGCGTTCGCCGTACCGCGCTGACAAAGACTTACTCAGCCACTCATTAGCTTCATTCACTTTACCCTGTGCGGCATACGCGCCTGCAATTTTTATCATAATGTCATTCGAGGGGCGCGAACCGGTAGGAATATTAGTTAGGTTTACACCCAGTGACAATGCCTTTTTCAGCGCAATGATAGCTTGCTCATAATGCGTTAATTGTATTTGCGTTAATCCCAATAGATACCAAGTGTCTCCGTCATCTTGATACGACTTAGTGAGCTTTTGCAATTGTGGTAACGCCTGTTGCCAATTTTTGCTCCGTACCAACGCGAGTGCGTTGATCCGTGTATTTAGGTAATCTACAGGGGATTTAACAGTTAGTTGCTGTGCAACATGCGCTTGTTCGCTCGTGGATGTCAGCACCCGAATAGGTTCAGCCTTCGCAGGCTGCGCGATAAACAAACTACTAAAAGTCAGGCAAGTGGCCACATGAGTGAGAAAACTTGAATACATCATCTTTATCCTTGTTATCGATTTAACCCCAGATTACCTATAACGACTTTATATGGCGTGCAATATCAGGATTTTGTACTTCTACGACTTTAAAAAACATTCAGAACAAAGTCTAAGCAATTGCTTAATATACTTATATTAATTTTAAAAATTGAGTTGGAGTGTAACCCGTTTGCTTTTTAAAAACACTGTTAAACGAGGATTTTGAGTTAAACCCAGCATTCATTGCGAGTGCTAATAAGTTGGGGGTTGCTTGCTTTTCGCACTGTAGTTGCTGTTTTACCTCATCGACCCGCAGGCTATTGATATACTCATTAAAGTTATAACCACCACAAGTATTGATGGCCCAAGAGATATCCTTTACCCCAAGTCCAATAATCTCAGCAACATCGTGAATAGTCAGTCGTGGCTGACGATATAAATAGTGCTGCATAATCGTGTTATGAATTGCATTGAATATCTCGGTTGGATCTTCTGCCTGTTTACCCATCTCATTGAACGTTATTTCTTGGGCTTGCGTTATCGAATCTTCGAGGTGTGGTTGATTGTGTACTTTGACAACCAGATAAAGATTAATTGCAAGTAACCAAACTAAGTCAATAAAATACCAGAGTGCTTTCGTGGTGATGTCGTTGTATGTTTGCATATTGAGCCTGACTAAATCCACCAAAGCAAAGAGCACAAACAAGACAACCGTTGTTCTGATCCACTGCAAATCGCGCGTGTTAACGTCCGCTCTGATCTCCGCTGATGCTCGCTGATAAAGGCCAACAAGCTGTACCGTAAAGGCAAAATAAATCAACTGACTGACAGTACCAAGCGCAATCAAAAGTTGGGTGTACTCCGTAAATGGAAGCGCCAGCAAAACAGGTAGGAAATGTATTAACCTTCGCTCTTGCTTATCCCGATTAGCATGCAGTAGATTTTTAAACAGAAAATAGACTAAAGGCCCAGTAGCTAGGGTGAATACAGGCGTGATAAGTAAATAGCTTCTAACCCCTAACGCTTCTTCAGCAAAATTGGTTGCCATCAGCACACATTGAAATAACAAATAGATGACGAGCATTCGTGCGCGTGGTTGATTGGCAAAAATTAATATTGCGAGGAGATAAGCTCCAACAGAGACGAGTTGGATTATGTTAACTGGAACAATGTGAAATGACTGAAGCACAAGCCGTATTTTTATAATTATTTTTCGCTATTGTACGCCACATTGGCTAAAAACAACAACGCCAGCGTACTAGCTGGCGTTGTGAATAAAGCAAATAAACAATTTTACTTCTTCTTTTGCTGCTTACGTACATTTGCAATACGAGAGCGGTTTTTTAATCTTGCTTCTGCACTTGCTTGATTCGAAGGCTTATTCACCCGCGCCTTACGACGTTGATGCGCAGGTTTCTTCTGGATAGTTTCTACCAGTCTTTCACGGTTTGCTACTTCGTAGCCCGGCAGATAATAGCGTGAAATTTGCTGCTCAATTAACTGTTCAATATGAATAAGATCAGATTCTTCTTCACGGCTTACAAAGGTGATCGCATAACCAAACTGACCTGCGCGACCTGTTCTTCCAATGCGGTGAACATAATCTTCGGCAAGGTAAGGCACATCGTAGTTAACCACGCGTGGCAGGCCAACGATATCCAATCCGCGAGCTGCGACCTCGGTTGCAACCATAACGCGTACTTTACCTTCAGTGAATTCTCTTAAAGCGCGACGACGAGCGCCTTGAGTTTTGTCGCCATGACATACATTTGCATCTATACCATCAAGCTTTAGCTCTTCAACTAGCTTGTCTGCGGTTTCTTTCATATTGACGAACACCAGCACTTGTTGCCAATTTTTGGTCCCGATCAGCTCAGATAGTAACTCGCGCTTACGTTCTTCTTTAACTGGATAAACAACGTGGCGAACCGTGTCGGCTGTACTATTTTCTGGCGTCGCTTGGATTAACTTAGGGTGATCCAACACTTGTTTCGCGAACTGCTTCATTGCAGACGGGAAAGTTGCAGAAAACAACAATAGCTGCTTTTGCTTATCCACCAGCTCAATGATTTTTTGCATATCGGTGATAAAGCCCATGTCTAACATGCGGTCGGCTTCGTCTAACACTAAGTGTTTAACGTTACTCAACGTGACATTACCTAAGCGGATATGGTCTAACAAGCGTCCAGGGGTCGCTACTAAAATATCCACGCCCTGCTTTAAGCGCTCAGCTTGGCCATTGGCGTTAACCCCACCAAACAGTGCCTGCACTTTTAAGTCTGTGTACTTTGCAAATGTCGCACAGTTGTTGGCGATCTGCTCGGCAAGCTCACGCGTTGGCGCCAAAATCAACGCTCTTGGCGTCGACTGTGCTTCAGCCTCAAGCAATTTTTGGATGATAGGTAATGCAAAAGCTGCGGTTTTCCCAGTTCCAGTTTGCGCTGTTGCGAGCACATCACTACCTTGACGGACAGCTGGGATAGCCGCCTGTTGAATTGGCGTTAATGTATGAAAATTGATGTCTTGCAGCGCATCTAAAAGAGGCTGTGCGAAACTAAATGAAGAAAACGTTGCCATAATAACCTACGACCGAGTCAAAAACGGTCGCAGATTATAAATGACAAACCGACTTTTAACAAAACTTAAGCAAGGTTTCGTCAATTAATTTTGGTGTCGAGCCGACAAAGTCACTTTCTTTTAACTGAGAGAGGAGTTCAATTCCCTCTTTTTGTTGAGCTTGCGACAGTGGCACATAAGGTAATCTAAATACCGGTTTGACCGCACCGGTCATAATCAAAGCCGAATTGATAGCGATTGGATTTGGTTCGCAGAAGAGCCAGTTCATTAACGGTTGTAGTGACTGGTTTAGTTCTGGGCTCGGTGTATCCATTAATTGTCTAAATAAACCCGGAATGATGTTTGAAGCAACAGAAATAACGCCATGAGATTGGCTGTTATGACGGCTATCGTGGGCTTGATCATCGTTACCTGACCAACACGCAATGCCTTTCGCTTCATAGTGCGCGATACGCTCATCACCCGCACATTCTTTCATACCAACAAAATGCTTGTGGCTGGCCAGCGGCTCTATGATATCAGGCGTAATATCTTGTCCCGTTCTGCCGGGGACGTTGTAAATAAAGCCCGGACCGATTTCCAAGACTTCTTTCAAGTGTGCCTTCACACCCGTAATTGAGGTTTTACCATAATACGGATTTATTTGTAGTGCACAGTGCATACCCGATGCAAACCCATATTCAGTCGCTTTTTTTGCTTCTCTGGTGTTATTGCTGCCAGTGTTACCAACAATGAGCAATTTATCACCAAATTTATTCGCAGAATGGGCAATGAGCATTAAGTGCTCTTCCCAATTCATCAGTTGGCCTTCACCTGTGGTGCCACCGACAACAATACCATCGACACCGCCTGCTATTTGCGCTTCGACTAGCTTGTCGTAAGTATCTAAGTCAATTTCACCCGCCATTGTGTAAGGGGTTTTAATAGCGGTAATTAAGCTTGCTTTTTTTATTGATTGGATCTGATGCATGGTCTTTCTATTACTCTTCCAGTTGACAGCCATTTTTACCATAAATCTGACTGAGATCCGACCCATAAACCTGAGTAAATCGGTTAAATCTAACGAAATTTAACTTTAGTGCTTGTTATTTGCGTAAAGATCCAGCAAAATCCAAAGCACTGTATATTTATCCAGTTTAATTTTATGGGACTGACACATTTTCTAAATACGCACTTTTATACCACTTTAGAGCTGAGCAGCAGCTTAAAGATACCTGAAGAACAGCTCTTAGAATGGCAACAAATGAGCCTATTCCCAAATCCGAGTTATAGTATTCAAAATCAAATTAAGTGTAGTTCGTACTTTGGCCTGTACGAATGTGAAGAATATACTGATTTTTATGCCCGAGGCCTACTAAATTGGGGGCAACTGTTACTTAAACATAAAGTAGATCAATCAAGTAGTGCATTTGAGTTATTTCAACAGCGTTACTGTGAAGCACTTGCGAAATGTATTGAAAAAGGCTTTTACACCGAAGATCCAAGCTTTAGTGATGACCTTACAGAGCACGTACAACAAGTTTGGCAACAGTTTTTATGTGGCAAGTATGGGGTGATCAGCCAAAATGGTCTCGTAGAGGAAGCGCTTTATATCGATCTAGGCCGCGCGATTATCGACGACATTACAGAAGCAAGAACCGCCAGCAGCATTGCCCCAGAGCAGCGTAGTCAAGTACACAGCGCCATGAAGCTACTAAATAAAGCATTGGCAGCCAATACTCAAGCTGAGCAAACAGAGTCGCTACGCACTCGATACATTGACCAATTGATTAGTAAGTACGACTTATCAATCAAATAATCTGCCGTCTGGCGCACAACCGTTTCGCCAGACAATCTATGCGTATTTATATTTGCTGTTCTATGTGCGCACGAATTATCTCAAATGCTTTTAAGACCTTTAACTGATCTTTACATAAGCTGTCGTACCAAGCATCGAACAGTTCATCATCTTGCTCACTGAGCGTTTGATACTGTGCCAGTAGTGTCACTATGTCACTATGTGTGCAAGAGAGTGTGTCTAATTCTTGCTGTAACGCGCTGTCATCGCTGCTGTGAAGCTTAGCTAAAATTGAGTTATCTAACTCAGCATGTTTATCCATAATAAATGCTCTATATCTGTATTGCGTTGGCGAACAAAGTACCTTCGCGAACGTACTAGGTTTTAATTATTTGCTAGGCCTCTCTCATTTAGTGAAGGTTATTAACCGTTAAGCCAGCCTCAATTGGATCTCACTCTTTTATCTCATATCTATCAAACCAAAAGGCTTACATCGATAGCTATATTCCAAAAAAGTCTATTCGCTACTATTCCGGTTAGGTGTCAACACCAATATGACTACTTGAGAAACTATCTAGAACTAGTTATATCAGGCAATTTTAAGGAAAGTAAGCCCCTTTTAATCAACTGCTCAAGATGCATTCAGTTTAGTTCCGCATGCGTCGACAAATTAGCCGTATCGCACTAAATAGCGGCAACGACAAATTAGTTGTTGAGAATAGTTTTTATTTGATTTATATTGATACAATATAACAACACATTATCTAGGAGTCGTTGTCGTGAAACCCAATATCCACCCTGATTATCAACTTGTTGCCTTCCATGATACATCGGTTGATAAGTACTTTATTGTCGGTTCAACCATAAAATCAGACAGAACCGTTGAACTAGATGGTAAGACTTACCCTTACTTCCCAATTGACGTCTCTAGTGCGTCCCACCCTTTCTACACAGGTAAACAGAAGTTGGTGGCAAGTGATGGTCGAGTTGCGCAATTTAACCGTCGCTTTAAAAACCTTGCGACTAAAAAAGGATAAACCAGATGAAAGTACTAAGCTCACTAAAAAGCGCTAAAAATAGACCGGGATGCCAAGTGGTAAAAAGACGCGGTCGGGTTTACGTAATCTGTAAATCTAATCCGAGATTTAAAGCGGTTCAAGGTAAAAAGAAGAAGAAACGTTAAAAGTCACAATAAGTACGTTTTAAAAAGGTGGGCATTGCCCACCTTTTAACTAAAAGGCTAGTCTTTTGCTTCCCACAATGAGAATTCGCCTAGCTGAATTAGGCGTCCGCTAGCACCGCCAATTCCACCGCCTTCACGGGTATGCTCAAGTTCCAAACGATACTGGGTATACGCATTTGGACTCTCGATAGCAAAGCTATAGTATTCTATTGTATTCGGTAGTTCGTTAAACTGTTGAGTATCTAGCGTAATCCAATTCGTACCGTCATTTGAACCCTGTAGCTGCCACGCATTAGGAAAGCGATGAGGGTTGTCTCCCGCTGTCGCTAATGAGTAGTATTTTGCTGTTTTAGCGCTGTCAAACACATAGTTAACCTGGGCCTTATCAACCTGTTTTATCGGCAACAAGTCAGGCGCATATTGTGCAAGCCAAGCAGGGGCTTCCAACACCACATTAAATTTAGAGGTAATATTTCTATCATTAAGCTTATCTGCCCCCTCATTAAAAGGCACAAGTGCAGTTCCGTTTGTTGTTACCTGAGTGCTAGTGGGCGCAAAGTTCTGATAGCCAAGTGGTACTGGTGGTAACTTACCGACGCTTGCAAGGTAGACTTGATACTCTTCAAATACCGCATCAATCCCACGTTGTTCACCAAATATAGATTTAAAAGCGGTGTCTAAACTCCACGCATCAAGTGTTTTTGCTGCCGCATTAAACTTGCGGATAAAATCGGTGTTACGGTGACTGTTTTCTACCCACTCAAAGAAGAATGCTGTTTGATCGTAAGCATCAACATTGTAGTGTTCCATCCAGCGAACTCCACCGCGTCTATGCTCTAAGTAACCAGCATCTATTCGAATAAAGTTAGCTAGCGCTTCAAGATAGGTGTGATAATCCGTGCCCGGACGATATTCACCTTCAGCCGGAACATTATTGTAGCCATGAGTCAGCTCATGCCACAGCACGCCAATGACTTCGTTACGGATAGCCTCATCTCCAAGACCCTCTAGATTGGCGATGTGCTTAACATCAAACCTAAGCTCCATAAATTTGCCTTCACCGGCCTTTGAAGCCGGCGCATCAAAGTCTCCGGTAATAAAAGTAACGTGCTCAAAAACGTTGATTTCGGTTACATTATTAAATAAGCGCTTGGCAATCTTCAAAGAAATCTCATGAATAAGGGCATTTAGATCTGGTACCGCACGTTCAAGCGCCAGCTGTCCAGGGTGCTCTGGTAGTTCCTTTTTCACTTCAATCACAGGCTCTGGAAACCCTGCCCATGGCGAGACTGGATCCCACACACGGATAAAGTCTTGCTGAACTAATGTCGCTTCCCCTTTGTCGTTACTCGCAACCAGTGTAATGGTTTTTGGCCCTAAAGCTTCAAACTTAACCAATGGGCTTTGCTCTGTACTTGTCGCAGGAATACCACCTTCAAACGTCCACTGCCAGTGAGTCGGGTTAACTAACGACTCATCTCTAAAAACAATATACTCAGAGACTTCTGGAGTCGTGTTTGTTGCATTAAATGCGACGATAGGAATATCCGATACCGTTTTGATTTCGAGTTCCGCTAGTTGCGTAATATCAGCACCATAGCTATCTGTACCACCATGTACTAAATCAAATTTGAAGTAGCGATACTTTTCGCCGCTTTCGGCCAATTCAAAATTGCGAGTCAGTCCTCGAGCAGAGAATATTTCTCCCGCTCTTGAGTCCAGCTCAATCCAATCTGATTTATCATTTGAGCCGTATACTACCCACTGTTTTGGATCTCGGTTCGCTTCATCGTTTGCTGACGTAAAGCTATATTCTCTAAGTTCAATCTCTGTCGCGGCTTTAAACACTACAGTGACGTTTGGCGCAAAAGCGAGGAATTTTGTGCTCGTGTTAGCGTCGATAAGTTTGTCGACACTTTCACCTGCAGGCGAGGCCTGTACACCATCCGCTAAAATAGCCTCAATCTCAACCCCAGTATCTGAAGTGATATTACGCAATGCGCCAGTGTCGGGCTGCCCGGATGATTGAGTTTGTTCAGGCTTATCACGTTCAACAAATTCAGAACCATCATTACAGCCTATTAGTGTCGCAGCGACGGCCATTGCCACCGCTGATAGCATTAATTTTCTCATTTCGTTACCCTTTATTATTAAAATTGGTAGTTAACTTTTAGTAAGAATTCGCGACCGTTCGTGTCATAATTACCCGCTTTATAGAATGGGTAACTTCTAAACGAGTCGTCTTGAGGTGGCATCGCATTTAATAAGTTTTGTACCGTAAACATCACTCGCGTGTTGTCATTAATGTAATGACCAATGGTTAGATTATGCTTTATCCATGCAGGTAACTTTTCTCTTTGACCAAAATCAGCACCGTTCCAATTTTTTCCTTTATAATTTACCTGCCATGAAATTGCGGTCTTTTCCAACTGCCAAGTCAGGTTAAACGATGCCATATCTTTGAAGTTATAGTTATCTTGACTGTCTAACACATCTTCAAGCGGATCTTCGGGACGAAGCTTTTCTTTTTTATTTAAAACATGGCTGTAATCAAGCTTATAAATAAACTCGCCAAGTTCTGACTCAAACGTACCTTTCACACCAAAATTGACGCCGCCATGTTGTCTTTCCGCGGCGTTTATATAACCTTCTCTGATAATTGCTGCGGTGTACGGTAATCCTTTTTTCGTGTTCCCTAACCAGTCGGTTGCCAAACCATCTTGGTCAAAACGCTGTACTCTGTCTTGCATATTGGCGCATTTAGCAGAAGACGAATCAATTAAGCCGTTTTCACACTTCCAGACATTATCAAGAATTTCGCCAGACCCAAGTCGAGTAATTTTGTCTTTAAGGACAATGTCATAAACATCAACATTGAATGACAGCTCAGGGGAGTACTCATACACAAGACCAAAGGTTAATGAATGACCTGACTCTTCTTTTAAAGTTGGATCGCCTGCCGAGATTGTCTCAAAGTCAGCATCTAACTTTGGCTCGTTGATATTTGTTGTGTCTAAGTCTGCGCAGCTGATAGTTAATGCATCAGCATTATATTGAGCGGGATCACCTGTGGTTTGAAAGCGTAGGCAAGCATCTGCAATCACTCTGTCCGAGCCACGTCCAAAGTTACCAGCAAACCCTTGATATACCGAGCTCATGCTAGGACCTCGGAACGTTGTTCCATACGCACTTCTTAGCATCAGCGCGTCAGTAGGAGAGTATTTAAAACCGACTTGATAAGTGAATGCCCCCCCAACATCAGAAATATCATCATAGTGGTCATAACGCAGCGCAATTTCACTAGAGATCTGTTCAGTAATAGGGATCATAAATTCTGTCGCCGCTGCATAACGGTTACGTTCACCATCGGTGATAACACCAGTCAGACCGACAAATTCTTTATTTAGTATTCTGCTATCAGGTGTCGCCCTCGTCCCTTCTTTCATCAGCTCAATATATGCTGCAAAAGACACAAATCCAGCTGGCAATTCAAATAAATCCCCGGACAGATCTGCGGTTAGCGTTTCATTGAACGATAAGCCATCATAGGTTGCCCAATCAGCCATGTTATACATATTGTCTTGGGTCAGAGGCGCAAAAAAAGCTTGGTAATTTGGACGGTAGATTGGCATGCCGTCAACCTCTCCCAACTTTGGTCCTTTTAGCCAGTTATTTCCTTCAACCGTGTGATGCAAGTACCTATCAGAGAAATCGTATTGTGAACGGCTGAAGCCAACGGAATAATAGTAATCTGCTATTTCCCCTTCAAGACCAAAACTAAATGAATAAGATTTATCATCGTATACCCGGCCTAAGCCATCATTTGTATATTCTGAATCATTCACTATCCGCCACATATACTTAACTGGAGCGCCGTAGCCACCAGCTTTATTTTTGATATCAGGATCCCAAAACATGGAACCGTGAATTGACTCTGCATGAGCAAAGAAGAAAGGATTTCGTGCCCCTTTCTTTTCTTGATCGATATAAAATCCGTTAACAAAGAAGCTGTGTTCGTCGTTAATGCTGTACACCGAGTTGATATACAAACTCATGGTTTCAACTTGGTTTCGTAGCAAATTATTACCGGTTTCATCCCACCCACAGCTTAGGCCGTAATCATTGCGGCTTATAAAGTGCTGAACTGCAGTTGGGTGTGGATTATCATCTGTATTACAGTACTGCGCTGAATATTGATTTTTGAACTCGGTGTTCTCAGCCCATACGGTAATTGAACGATTGAGTTCTCGTTTGTTTGTTGGGTCTGGATTATCCCAAACGCTGTCATGAAAAGGTCTGTCGGCACCTGTTAGCGCTTCTTCCGTCTTGTATTCTAGCGAGTAGTCAAACGTAAAGTTGTCTTGTTCAAAACCACCAACAAACGACAAGCCTTTTTTATCACCCGTACCATAGGTATCTTGGCCGTAGAATGCTTCAACGACATGCTCGTCCATACCTTTTTTGGTGATAATATTGACTACCCCAGCCATTGCGTCTGAACCATAGATTGCAGAGCCGCCGCCGGATTGAATATCGATGCGCTCAACCATCGCCGTTGGCAACATATCGAGATTAACAAAATTAGTTTGGCCACCGTAAGGCATTGGGTAATAGGCCAAGCGCTTGCCATTAACGAGAATAAGTGTGTATTCAGGTCCAACGCCTAATAGGTTTAACTCTTTGGCGCCAGGTGTATAGGAGCCAGTTTCTACTTCACCGAGGACGGCACCACTGGCGGCTGAAATGCTACTCAGTGCGTCATACACTGTGTTAAAGCCACTTCTTACCATATCAGCGGAAGAGAGACTTTGAACATTGGTAACACCTTCAATGGCGATACGCTTAATACGAGACCCTGTCACCTCAACACGTTCTATTTCTTCTGCTTGTTCATCTGTTGCGGCTGTTACTGAGTTAGTTGTTACCGCTGCAAGAACAGCAGCGGCGATCAGGCTATGTTTATACATTATTGTTGTCATAAGACCCCCATAATTTAAAGGAACGTTCCAATTTTTTATTAAAATTCTATTTCTCCCTTAACAAAACCAACAAAGCATTAGGCAGAAATACAAAAAGGAACGTTCCAATTATGAGCAATAAAACAAACCTGTCAACAAATTATGTACATTTACAGTACAGTGATGACAAATTGTAATCACCTAGTTCTTGCTAGTTCATTGCAATTTCTTGGTATTTAGCTCACTTTGGTAACGAGACCAAAGCTTATCAAGGGACTCTCCAGTAACTGATTTTATTGCATCTTCAAATGACCAATCTTCTAGTTTTACCGCAGTTTGATTAAAACGATAGGCAAAATCAGGATGAGACTCAGCGAGCCATGCGAGAAAGAACCCAGTATTTGTGTATCCACCAACCCAAGAATCTGACGGCTTAGGTGAACGGGTTTTATGGAATCCAGCTTGAATGCGAATGAGATCAGCCATTCCTTCAATAAATGCATGGACATCGGGTTCAGCATAACTTCTTTCTTTTGGAAATAGCTGATATCCATGGGTAAGTTCGTGCCAGAGCACACCAAGGAGTTCGTATTCCACTTGCTCATCTGGTTGTGCAGCGAGTTTTTCGGTGATGTACTTTGAGCTAAACACAATTTCCATATTCGTTTCGTCTCCAGAGCGATACGCTATTGTGTCCATCCACTTTAGCCTAAATGTGACTTGCTCAAACTCTGGCAGCTCTGCAAAGTGCTTGTACAACCTTGGGGCCAGTTTACGAGTTACGTCATCTACCGTACTGGCTATATCAGGAAAGAGTGCTTGCAGGCGTTTCGACCCTGCCGACTCAGTATCTTCGATAACCACTTTGACCTTTGGCGGCTCAAAGCCTTTCCAAGGGTGATTTGGATCGTAGATTTTTAAATAGTTCGCACGGGTTTTAAGGTCGGAGCCATGCGCATTTTTAGTCATTAGAGTAACATTGTAGTTACCTGGCTTGTCATAAACTACTTCAACACTTTTTGTGGTTGGCAGCGCCGCTTTGCCCTCAACCTTCCAGTTCAGTGCTGTAGGTGAGTTTGCAGATATCGACTGCAGAGAAATTGGCTCATTAAGCTTGGCAACCGTTTTATCTGCAGTAAAGTTCGCCAGTGGTAAGTTTGTTTGTGCATAGAGCGCCAAATCAGCGATTTGCAAAAAGCGGTCGCCCCACTGCGTTTTACCTTCTTGTGCTATCGTAAAGCGCACGTACCTCGCATCCGTTGTTTTGGCTAGGTCGAAAGCGAGTGTTTCACCCCGCCTTGAAAATACGATATTGTTGCGTTTATCAGCCTCTTGCCATACCTTACCATCTATAGATACGGCAACAGTCCAATGCTTTGGGTCTCGAGCGGGTGCATCTTGGGCTGAGGTGAGACTATATTGTCCAAGCGCTTTGACGTCTTTCAGATCAAATACAATCTCAGCGCTAGATTGCTTAGATAAGAATTTGCTTTTTAACGATCTATCAACTAATTGCTCTATTCCCTCACCTTGGATTTGCTCCTTTACGTCGCTCGTTACAGAGAATGCATCGCGTTCGGTGATGTCGTAGAGCGCATTGGCATTCGCTGATGAGGAGCCACAAAATGAGAGTAAAATTAGACTGGCTAATGAGGAGGTTTTCATTGAAATTTCCCAGATTAAAAACAAACATACTGGATCGTTCCAATTAATAATGCAACTTATTTTGAGCAGATTTTTATGTAATTTCTAATAAGTACAGAAAAGGATATCGCTATTTCACCGCTTTTGGAGCTGATGGAAAACTAGCGAGTGAGCCAGAAAGATCAAGCCACGACTCGCTAGTCTTTTTGCCATGTTCAACTAAAGCCAAGACCGATAAGCTAAGCCGCTGTGATAGCACAAGGAATAACCACAGCGATAGGATAAGTTAACTATTCGAATCTCAGCTTAGCTACCAAATAGTAACTCCCAAAAGCCCGGTGGCTCGTGTAGTTTGTGGTATTGCTTTCTCAGTTCATCAATTTTTAAAAGCATTTCACGGGCTTTTTCAACTCTTCCCGAGTCTACTTCTTGGCTCGCCTCAGTAATGGTTTCGAGTACTTTATTCAAGCCCTCAACTGACTCGGCAGACACCTCTTGCTTAAACTGAAATTGCTTACTTTCATTAACGAGTGTAGTCAGCTCGGTTAAGTGTGCTTGCATTTCTTGAGCAGATTGCGCTTTCATAGCCTGCTTATAAATATGGCCCATTTCCTTCATGGTTTTATTCAGTTCGCTTGACTCATGCGCCCCCCCTGACATCGAAAACAACAATACGAATATAAATACGATTTTTCTCATCAAAGTCCCCTTACTCTTTGCGCGCTAGTATAAAGCAATTAACGCATGAGCTAAATTCAATGCTATGAAAAATATGCAGGTTCCGAATAACATTCAAAAAACAGGCAGATAGCGCAACGATTCTAGCGTAAGCTATACTTGTAGCGTATTTAGCAGCACACTTTTTGAATATCAAAAATGTAGAGACTTATGATCCGAAAATTGTTGTTCATCTTTTTATTTTTATCACCGATGGCCGTGCTATCTGCACAACGATTCAACGTTCAGTTTGTAAACCCCGGCTTTGCAACAAAAAATCCTACAGGGGATTTTTGGTATAACGTCAGCAACGTGATGACTGCGGCCGCTAGTAACATGAATATTTCCCTTAAAATAAGTTATGCGCAGCGCAACCATATTTTGATAAAATCGCTCGTAGAGCAAGCCTTGAAAAGTGATGCTGATTACCTTGTGCTGGTTAATGAAAAGTCGAGTGTCGTTCCCTATTTGTTAAACACCAAAGCCACCAACATTAAGATTATTTTCTTGCTCAATGGACCGTCTAAAACAGAGGAAGTGGCTTTGTTAAAGGCAGGACACCAACTCATTGGCACCATTGAGCCAGACAATTTCCAAGCCGGTTTTAAGTTAATGCATCAACTTGCGCGAAAAGCGCTTAGATCTTCTAATCCATCACAGCATGTATTAGCTTTGCTCGGTGATGTAGCGACGACTGCGGCATTAGACCGACAAAAAGGCATGCGCGCTTATCTTGAGCACCATACAGAGCTAGAATTAATTGCAGAGGCAAATTGTCAATGGTCTCAGAATGAAGCTTATCGCCTCACTAAAGCGTGGTTACAGCGAGATCCCGCAATCACAACTGTTTGGGCTGCCAATGATCCTATTGCTTATGGCGCATTACTCGCGGCTAAAGAGTTAAACCGTAAGATCGTCATAGGTGGGATTAATTGGGATGAAGGTATTGCGCCTAAGTTAGATGTTTCGATTGGAGGGCATGTGTTGCTTGGGGCCTATACCTTAGCTCGATTAGCACAATATCATAGAGACTTCACACCGATAGACAGCGTGACCTTATCTATTTTCGAACCGCTGGATGACGCTCACTTACCTTTGTATCATGCCATACATGGAAACTTTCCTGAACACCTGGACTTTTTACGTTACATTAACGATCCAGCGCAATTTACCATTACAGAACTAACTCACTCACTTAATAAAAATAACCACAATAATAATATAAAAAATTGAGAATTTAAGAACGATTAATTAATGCATTAAACAAAACCCAGAAAGATAATGCAATTTAAACCTGTCTAATCTTTACACATTGACAGCGATGTCAACACCTGTTTTAGTAACAAACGTAAACAACATGTAAAACAGGTGAAATATGAAAAACAGTAATACAGTAGTAAAACTTCTTAAGCTTTCGACCCTTAGTGCCTGCGTTTGTGCAAGCCTTTCAGTTGCTCACGCAGATACACAGCGCGTTATTGTCACATTAAAAGACAGCGCAACACCAAATGTTCTGCCAGTGCGCTTAAATCAAGCAGAAGCGACGCAGTTTAAAGCGCAGGCTTTGTCTGAAGCTGCCTACTCCACCTTAGGTACAGCGGCTGTCAACACATTGCCAAGCATTAATGCATATGTCGCCGAAGTTTCTTCTGCGCAAATGCAACAACTACAAGCAAGCGGCAATGTTGCGCAAGTAGAAATTGACCCTAAACGTTATTTGCCAAGCGTAGAAACTTCGGCAATTGATTTACTTGCTGAAACCACACCTTACGGTATTAATATGGTGCAAGCTAACCAAGTATCCGACGGCTACAGCGGCAACCGTAAAGTCTGTATTATGGATACAGGTTATACGCTAGGTCACCAAGACTTACCTAGCACAGGCGTTACTGGTAATGACGGCTATGGTAACTACGACACAGGTGTGTGGAGTAACGATGGTAACGGCCACGGAACACACGTTGCCGGCACAATAGCCGCTTTAGGTGGTAACGGCACAGGTGTGGTCGGGGTAAATCCATCAGGGCAACTAGGTCTTCATATTGTTAAAGTGTTTAATGACCAAGGCCGCTGGGCATACGGTTCCGACCTCATTAAAGCAATTGAACAGTGTGAGCAGGCAGGCGCCAATGTAACCAGCATGAGTTTAGGTGGTAGCGGCAGCTCTACAGCAGAGCGTAATGCGTTTGAACAAAGTTATCAGCGTGGCATGCTACATATCGCAGCCGCTGGCAACGCGGGTAATAGCTCGTTGAGCTACCCAGCATCATATAATGCAGTTGTATCTGTGGCAGCGGTCGATAGCTCTGAGTCAAAAGCCTCTTTCTCTCAATACAACAGCCAAGTAGAAATTGCAGGTCCGGGGGTTGGTGTAAACTCAACATGGAATAATGGCGCGTATCGCAGTATTAGTGGTACT
The DNA here is from genome assembly GCF_041414765.1 of Pseudoalteromonas sp. DY56-GL79. Classification (NCBI taxonomy): domain Bacteria; kingdom Pseudomonadati; phylum Pseudomonadota; class Gammaproteobacteria; order Alteromonadales; family Pseudoalteromonadaceae; genus Pseudoalteromonas; species Pseudoalteromonas sp. DY56-GL79. The sequence continues at coordinate 245,089 of NZ_JANHZS010000001.1, forward strand.
TCAATGGCAACCCCGCATGTTTCTGGTGTTGCAGCTTTAGTGTGGAGCCACTTCCCGCAATGTACTGCTCAGCAAATTCGCCAAGTATTGAATACAACAGCAAAAGACAAAGGCCAAGCAGGTCGTGATACTTCTTACGGCTATGGTATTGTGCAAGCAAAAGCGGCGGTTGATTATCTAACAAATAATGGCTGTGATACTTCAGGTGCAGTCAATGCAAACTTTAACTTCACTGTATCCGGTCTCACTGCGACATTTAACAACCAATCAACAGCAGGTAGTTATCAGTGGGAATTTGGTGATGGTGCAACAAGTTCACAAACCAATCCAGCACACACCTATGCTAGTGCTGGCACATATCAAGTGACACTCACTGTGACAGCTTCAAATAACAGAACAGCTTCTAAAACACTGGCAGTTACCGTTAGTGATGCACCAGCCGGGTGTAATGGTATCCAAGAATGGAGTGCAACTAAGTTCTACAATACGGGCGACCGGGTTTCATTCAAAGGCTTTGAATACCGTGCTACGTACTGGTCACAAGGCGCAAGCCCAGAGATCTACTCAAACGTTTGGACTAAAGTCGCGCAATGTAAGTAAGTTAGTCATTTTAAGTGGCGCTTAAGCGCCACTATTTAATGCCAACATTGCACTACAACACAAAATAACAGAGATCATCAGCCATTCTTTTATTGAAATTGCCTCTTTAAAGAACCACATCCCAAGCATACTCGCGCTGACTATGCCAATGGCTCTTTTCAATCCTTCAACAAGCCCCGGCTGAATTTCGGTTAACGCCTGCATTTGAAAGATAACAGCGACAGCGAATACCACTGAAGAAATAGCCCAGAGCAACCAATGTGCGCGGAAATTTTGATTTTTAAATTGTGGTCGTAACAAGATTAGATTAACAAAAAATACCATAAAGGTTAGAAACCCAGCATGAAAAGAGAGCGAGCTGTGTTGCAAAGCCTGTTTATCGAACACGATACAAAGCCCCCAGCAAAAAGAGGTGATTGCAACTTGTTTTGCACCTGGCTCTTGAAAAGAGAACCTGCCTCCTTGCAATAAAAACGAAGCTAAGACAATCGCAGCGATTAGTATTGACTGCAGTGTGGTTAAAGGTTCCCCAAGTAGCAACCAAGCAAACACACCTGCAAGTGCTGGAGTGATGGATAAAAGAGGCAGGATAACCGCCATTCGCCCAAGCGCAAGGGCCTGAATAAAGTTTACGCTACCAATTGCAGCCAAAATTCCGCTAGCTATCGCAGGTGCTAGATAAGCAGAACTTGGAAGCTGTTTGTCAACAACCAACCAATAGCCTATGTATGCAGGTAAGACTAGCAAACTAAATATCACCGACATTTGCGCGGCTGAATAATGGCTCGCTAGTCTTTTTCGTAAAAAATCAAATACAGCCCAATTTAACGCACTGAATAAGGCTATGACCATTTATTATCCCTGTTGTAATGCGATTTCCGTTTGAAATTTCATGTAATCATTAATTTTTACATGGTCCGGTTTCCAACCCAATAGAAAGCGATAGAAGTCAGCCCACACTACAGGCCACAACAACTCCCACTCAGAAAGGATCTGAGCGATATCAATAGAGGCTGCTTTGCCCAATAATTCTATTCTCAACATATCTAAATACAACTTGAGATACTCATCGGCATGCAGGAGCTGTTCCTTTTCGTCTAGTACCGACGTAATAAACAGCATTAAGTCTGACACACCAATACCCTTTCCGACATACTGAAAATCGAATCCCAGAGCTTGGTTGCCATTAAAGGCAAAGTTAGCAAGCTTAGCGTCGCCATGGATCCAAGTATGCCAATGGCTATTTTTGATACGATCTCGCAATCGTGGTGCCGCTTGTTTAATACTACTGTGCTGCATTCGCTCAAGCTCATCTGGCCGTGTATCCAGATGCCAATAGTTTCCTTGCTCCCACACATGTTCTGCTGGGCTTTGTAAAAAGTGAGCATGGAATTTAGCTAACCACCCTATCACCGCTAATATTTGTGACTCGGACGGGTTAGCAGTTTGCGAAAAGCCTTGAGTTGAAAAGTCTCTAAAGACGATGTAGTCCATCCCTTCACTTACCCCTTCTCCTAAATAGCTAGGTGTATTGCAAGGTGAAAGTAACTCGCATGCATGATGTTTGTAAAAGTGACGTTCTACTTGATAAGACTTAGCTTTACGCGCAAGCGCTACAGAAGATTGTTCAATTCGCCGATGTGCAATATCATTAGGCACTTTAGTGCGCTTAATTGCAAGCTTCCCAGCATCATGATTGATAAATAACATATCACCACAACCGCTCCATAATTGTTGCTCTTGCTGTGTTGACATAGGCGCAGAAATTACATCGTTCGGAATACTTATTTTCACTGTGTTACACCTTTTTGTTATTTAACCTGAGAATTGTTCAATAAACAGCCAAGCTGTTTATTGTATAACTCAGGTTACTGAAACACAGTACAACCCTTTACTTACTATTACGAATACCAATTTGCTTAATTAAGTGACCTATTTTGAGGCGAGAAAGTCTTGTCAATAACAGGCAAAAATTTTTCTATTTAGTTGTTCTAAATAAGAAATTTTTAACGCTGTTAGCGTCAGATATGCACCTTCAAATTGAGCAAGTATTAAAACAAATTGGTATAATAAGCAAACCGTTTTACAGTGCTCGATAATTATAGCTGGTGTTATTATCTTTACCCAACATGAAAAAGCCCTTAACCAATTGGTTAAGGGCTTTTACTTTTACAAAAAAGTTATTTGTTTAACTTACTCATTCACGGCTTGCTTGACTGTTTCTCTCGCGCTTTGTTCATCTAACAAGTTTAAATCGAAGTCGAACTCATCTACTCGGATTGCTTTTTCACGCTTGCGGTTGTAATCAACCAGCTTTGCGTACTCTTCTTCGTTGATAAGGTTACCAACGAGCGCATTATCTAAAGTTTGCTCGAAACGAACACCTGGTTGGATCTCGCGCTTGCGAACTGCCTTCTTAACTTTGGCAAGCAGGTCAAGGCAACCCATCTTAGCCTTATATGCTTGTTCATTGATATCATGACCATCACCTGCGGTAGGCTTCACAAGATGAGTAAGCTGCGCTTTGATTGGCGTATCCATTTGCGCCGCTGCCGCTAATTCTCTGATCATATCATCATTAATTTTAGGCATTTGTTTAGCACTAAACTGCATCGTGATCACACGCATAAATTTACGAGTACCACTTGCCGGGAAGTTGTCTAAGAACTTATGTAGCGCTTCTTCTGCACTAACAAGTGCATGCCTTGTCGCATAATGGAAATAAGGTGCTGCCTGCTCACGCTCTGCTACCGCTACTTTTTGCTCGTAGTATTTGATTGAAGCCATCGCTGCATACAAGTGACTCATTACATCACCAAGGCGTGCTGACAGCATCTCTGCTTGTTTCAGTTTTCCACCTAGTACAAGCAATGAAAAGTCTGCGTATACCGCAAGCTTAGCTGCTAATCTATGCGCGGCTTTTTCATACGCACGCACTTCAGGTAATGGTGATTTTGCATCAGCAGTGAATGGCATAAGACCATATTTGAAAGCACGTAAGCTGTTGGCAACACTATAGCTAACTGTTTTCGTCAAAATACCACGGAATTTACTGTCGGCGTCTTTCTCTTCGCTGTGAATAGATTCAACCATCGACTGCAAATATGGGTGACAGCGCATTACACCTTGACCAAAGATCATCAGGTTACGCGTTAGAATGTTTGCACCTTCTACGGTAATCGCTATTGGCTGTGCAACATAACCGCTTGCAAGGGTATTCTGAGGACCATTTTGAATAGCTTTACCTGCAAGGATATCCATTGCAGAGTCCAATACGTCACGACCTGTTTCAGTCATGTGGTATTTTGCAATTGCTGTTACTACAGATGGCTTAAGACCCATACCTAAACCTTCTGTTGTTAATACCCGCATCGCCTCTTGCATGTAAGCTTTACCTGCAATATCAGCAAGCTTTTCTTGAATACCTTCAAACTGACCGATCGAGAGACCAAACTGCTCACGTACCGCTGCATATTCAGATGCAGATTTCAGTGCGACTTGGCTAGTTGATACACCTAGTGCTGGTAAAGAAATACCACGTCCAGCACCTAAGCAGCTTACCAACATCTGCCAACCGCGACCAATATTCTTCTGGCCACCGATGATAAAGTCCATTGGGATAAAGACTTTTTCACCACGTGTCGTGCCATTATAGAAGCGTATCCCCATAGGGTCATGACGGTTTCCAAGTTGCACACCTGGGTGGTCATGTGGAATTAACGCACAGGTGATCCCTAGTTCTTTCTTACCGCCTAGTAATCCCTCAGGATCCAATACTTTAAAGGCTAAACCGAGTACTGTCGCAATCGGCGCAAGTGTGATGTAGCGTTTGTCCCATGTTACTTCAAGACCAAGTACTTCCTCACCGTTATGCATGCCTTTTTTAACAATACCTTGGTCCGGAATACCACCGGCGTCTGAACCGGCTTCAGGGCTTGTTAACGCGAAACACGGAATATCACGGCCGTTTGCTAAGCGGGGAAGGTAGTGCGCTTGCTGCTCTTTAGTACCATAATGTAACAATAACTCACCTGGGCCTAGTGAATTAGGAACCATCACCGTTACCGCAACCGCAGAGGATTTAGTCGCAATCGTACCTACAATCGTTGAGTTTGCGTAAGGGCTAAACTCTAGACCGCCGTATTCTTTTGGAATGATCAAGGAGAAAAATCTCTCTTTTTTCAAAAATTCAAGCACATGCTCTGGCAGGTGTTTGCCATTTTGAATTTCCGAGTCATCGATCATACCCATTAATTCTTTAACTGGACCTTCTAAAAAGGCTTGCTCTTCTGCACTTAGCTTAGCTTCAGGTACAGCACGAAGCGCCGAAAAGTCAGGCTTACCTTGATAAATTGACCCTTCTAACCAAACATCACCGGCATCTAATGCTTCTTGTTCTGTGATTGAAATGCTTGGGAGGATCTTTCTTAAATTCGTTCTTAGGCTCATAATTAACTCATCCGACCAGATAGATATACCTACATTACGGCATAAAAAATCGTTTAGATCAATTACTCTACTTAATTTTTTAACGGCTTTTTTACTGAGTTATCGAGTGATTAATATAAATGACTGCTAAATTAATGGCTTACAGCTGTAAGTCGAAAAAAGTAAATTACTGTTCTTAGTGAGAAAAATAGGAGTGAACGAGGAGGTTTGACAGCCTCAGCAGTTCTAGACTGACATTTTATCTATAATCAAGTTGGTTTTTAAAACAAACACTGCCACTAAAACAGTGCGATTTTTGCTTTGCATAGCTGCTCTATCGTAGCAGGTGAAACAACAACTTCAACTCCCCGTTTGCCTGCACTAACGTAAACTTGCTCATATGCTAAAGCACTCTCGTGAAGTAAAGTTGGCAACTGTTTTTTCTGCGCAAACGGGCTTATACCGCCAATTAAATAACCGGTTACCTTTTGCGCGTTCTGTTGATCTGCAAGCTGTGCTTTTTTCCCCTTACACGCTTTAGCAAAAGCTTTTAAATCCACTTGTTGCGTGGCGGGAGAAACGGCTACATGCAATGTACCATCAACGTCAATCAGCAGGGTTTTAAATACTTTTTCTCGGTCTAGATTTAGCTTTTTCGCCGCTTCATTGGCAAAGTCGTGATCGTTAGGGTCATGCTCAAATTGCAGCACTTGGAACGCCACTTTAGCTTTTTTAAGTAGGTTAATTGCAGGTGTCATTACAAACTCCTTTTAAGCAGATGTTGATTTCAGTTATACCAAGAAACAAACGCTTATGCTATCGCCTTGCGATAATACCTATCATCCGTCAAAACAAAAATGCCCGCTATCGCAGCGGGCATTTTCAAATAAATTTAAGTTACTTAGTTAAGTCATCAAAGAACTTCTTAACGCCGTCAAAAAAGCCTTGTGCCTTAGGACGGTTCTTACCGTTGTTTTCACCCATAGACTCTTCAAACTCTTGCAGAAGCTCTTTTTGACGCTCGTTTAAGTTTACTGGCGTCTCAAGAACAACTTTACAAATTAAGTCGCCTACCGCACCGCTACGCACAGACTTCACACCTTTACCCCGCATACGGAACATTTTGCCCGTTTGACTTTCCGATGGAATCTTCAGTTTTGCGCGGCCATCTAGGGTCGGCACTTCAATCTCACCACCGAGTGCTGCCGTTGTGAAGCTAATTGGCACTTCACAGTATAAGTTGTTGCCGTCACGTACGAAGATTGGGTGCTCTTTTACACTCACTTGTACGTACAGGTCGCCAGCTGGAGCACCATGCGCTCCCGCTTCACCTTCGCCAGACAAACGTACTCTATCACCCGTATCAACCCCTGCTGGGATCTTAACGTTAAGTGTCTTCGTTTTCTCTACACGGCCTTGTCCGTGACAGCTGTTACAAGGATCTGAAATGATCTGACCTGTGCCCTGACAAGTTGGACAAGTTTGCTGTACCGCAAAGAAGCCTTGGCGCATTTGTACTTGACCTGCACCATGACAGGTTGTACAAGTTTTAGGCTTAGAACCTGCTTTCGCACCACTACCATCACATGGTTTACAGCTCACCCAAGTTGGTACTTGGATATCAACCTGCTTACCACGTACCGCTTCTTCAAGACTTAACTCTAAGTTATATCTTAAATCCGCGCCACGCTGTTGTCTTGATTGACGACGACCACCACCGCCACCAAAGATATCACCGAATACGTCCCCAAAAATATCGCCGAAGTCGCCAGCGCCGCCAAATCCACCATGACCAGCACCACCACCTTGTTCGAAAGCTGCATGGCCGTATTGATCATACATCTGGCGTTTTTGACTATCAGTCAATATCTCGTAAGCTTCTTTTACTTCTTTGAATTTCGCTTCGAGTTCGGTGTTACCTGCAGTACGATCTGGGTGATATTTCATTGCAAGACGTTTATACGCCTTCTTAATGTCACGTTCACTGGCGTCTCTTGCAACACCTAATACTTCATAATAGTCAGGTTTAGACATTTTTATCACACTACTCTTTCTTGGCAACTTATGTCGTTGCAGACTCTGATGAGCCCTGTCGCTTGCAAATTAATGCTAGACAACAGTCTAATTTATAAACACGTAGGGCGCGACAAGCCATACAGCCAGCGCGCCCTCCTTCAAGACTTACAATTACTTGTCGTCTTTAACTTCTTCAAATTCAGCGTCAACTACATCGTCGTCTTTTTTCGCTGAACCTTGTTGGGCACCTGCGTCACCGCCAGCTTGTTGAGCTTGCGCTTTTCCTTGAGCGATTTCCATAAGCTTTTGCGATTTCTCTGCTAGTGCTTGTGTCTTAGCATCGATTTCGTCTTTGCTATCGCCCTTGATTGCTGTTTCTAGCTCGCCAAGCGCAGCTTCAATTGCCGTCTTGTCGTCAGCTGGAAGGTCGTCACCTGCTTCTTCAACTTGCTTGCGTGTAGCATGAACAAGTGCATCAGCTTGGTTACGAGCGCCAACTAGCTCTTCAAACTTTTTATCTTCTTCTGCATTTGCTTCTGCATCACGTACCATTTTTTCTACTTCTTCATCACTTAGACCTGAAGAAGCTTGGATTGTGATCTTCTGCTCTTTACCTGTGTCTTTGTCTTTCGCAGACACGTGTAAGATACCATCAGCATCCACATCAAAAGTAACTTCGATTTGTGGAACACCACGCTGCGCTGGGCGAATACCTTCTAGGTTGAATTGACCTAGAGACTTGTTATCGCTTGAACGCTTACGCTCACCCTGTAGTACGTGAATTGTTACTGCAGACTGATTGTCTTCTGCTGTTGAGAAAGTTTGCGACTTCTTAGTAGGGATAGTCGTGTTTTTCTCGATTAACGCAGTCATTACTTGACCCATAGTCTCAATACCTAGAGACAGAGGACAAACGTCAAGTAGCAGTACGTCTTTCACGTCACCCGCAAGTACACCACCTTGAACCGCAGCACCAACTGCTACCGCTTCATCAGGGTTTACGTCTTTACGAGGCTCTTTGCCAAAGAATTCAGCTACTGTTTTCTGTACCAGTGGCATACGTGTTTGACCACCAACTAGGATGATGTCATTTACGTCGCTTACAGAAAGGTCTGCATCAGCAAGTGCACGTTTTAGCGGCTCGATTGATTGCGCAACTAAGTCTTCAACTAATGACTCAAGTTTTGCACGAGTTAGCTTAACGTTCATGTGCTTTGGACCTGTTGCATCAGCAGTAACATAAGGTAGATTTACCTCAGTTTGCTGTGCTGAAGACAGTTCGATCTTCGCTTTCTCAGCCGCTTCCTTAACGCGCTGCATCGCTAGCGGGTCAGTTTTTAGGTCGATGCCTTGGTCTTTCTTAAATTCTGCAACTAGGTAGTTGATAACGCGGTTATCAAAGTCTTCACCACCTAGGTGAGTGTCACCGTTAGTTGCTAGCACTTCAAAGGTGTGCTCGCCTTCAACTTCATCAATCTCGATGATTGAGATATCGAATGTACCACCACCTAAGTCGTATACTGCAACAACGTTGTCGCCTTGCTTCTTATCCATGCCGTAAGCAAGTGCTGCTGCTGTTGGCTCATTGATAATACGCTTAACTTCAAGGCCTGCGATACGACCTGCATCTTTTGTTGCTTGACGCTGTGAATCGTTGAAATATGCAGGAACTGTGATAACAGCTTCTGTTACTGGCTCACCAAGAAAGTCTTCAGCTGTTTTCTTCATTTTCTTAAGAACTTCAGCTGAGATCTGAGGTGCAGCTCTTTTCTCACCACGCACTTCAACCCAAGCGTCGCCGTTGTCCGCTTTTACGATGTTGAAAGGCATGATGCTAAGGTCACGCTGTACTTCTTCATCTTCAAAACGACGACCAATTAGACGCTTGATCGCGTATAGTGTGTTTTTAGGGTTAGTCACTGCCTGGCGTTTTGCTGGCTGACCGACTAGTGTTTCACCATCATCTGTAAATGCAATAACAGAAGGAGTTGTGCGGTCGCCCTCAGCATTTTCAATAACGCGCGGCTTGTCACCATCAAGTACCGCTACGCAAGAGTTAGTAGTACCTAAATCGATTCCAATAATTTTACCCATGAATCATCTCCGACTTCAAAATTCGTTGTTCAGTTAGTTGATTTGATAAATAAGGTCACCGATTTGTAATTCAAGCGTCACAACTAAAAAAAAATGAAAAAAATTGAAATTTTTTTGCTTTTCGAACGTTTCGGTCAAAAAAACACCCTTAATTGCTTATTTTGAAACAAGTGAAGAAGAAAATACGATGTAATTGACGCTTGATTACCTGGTTAGACCAGTTATGCTAAATGCAACATAATAAATAATGAGAAATGACAACATGACATTTGATGAAATTATTCAGTCGGAGCATTTACAGCAAGCGCAAACACAAATGACGTTTCCTGCAAGTTGGTGTCAAGGCCGCACTGCGTTTGGCGGATTGTCTGCAGCAATAGCAGTGCAAAGCATGAAGCATCAACTGACAGAGCCTCGTCGATTGCTCTCTGTGAGCGTAAATTTTGTCGGACCACTGCTAGAAGGCACACCATTTACCGTTGCAACAACCATTTTGCGTAGTGGAAAAAATGCCACTCAAATGCAAACTCAACTGATCCAATCAGGCGAGGTTTGTCTTATTGCTATCGGGTGCTTTGGCAAGGATAGAGCATCCGCTATCCAAGTTACAAATGTCGATAGCCCTACTCTTTCAGATGTTAATCCAAAGGCAGTTCTTCCATACCAAGAAGGTGTGATGCCTGCATTTTTCCAGCATGTCGCGCTCAATGCCCAGCAAGGAGCTTTACCATTTTCAGGTGCACCATCTTCGAATCTAGGTGGTTGGATGCGATTTAAAGCACAAACTACATCGGTAAATGAACTGCATACACTGGCTCTTGCTGATTCATGGCCGCCAACCTTACTCCAGATGTGTAAAGCGCCAAGCCCCGCCAGCAGTATGTCTTGGTATATAGAATTTTTGTGTGATATTTCACTCGACTCAGACTCTTGGCTGGGCTTTGAAGCCGTGACCCACCATAGCCAAAATGGTTATGGTATTGAAGATGCTAAAATTTGGTCACAAGATGGCAAGCTGCTCGCCCTAAGCCGCCAGACCGTCGCAGTATTTGATTAACATTGATAAATTTGGGCGCATCAAGCAAACTAGCATAAAAGAAAATCAACGGATTTTTGTGTGATTACAGCTTGCCCTGAATGCGATACGCTTGTTGAAATAGACTCTATCGAGTCCCAAAAGCGTGCGGTGTGCCCAAACTGTCGATGCGTGTTGTGTCATGTACAAGGACATCAAAACCAATTAGTACAAGCCTTCAGCTTTTCTGCATTACTATTTTTATTCGCGAGCTTATTTCCAGACTTTATTTCCTACACGCAACACGGTATCACTCAAGTTGTGAGCCTCTGGCAAGCGCTCATATTGTTAGCTGAACATTACAGCTATTTTCTTGCTGGATTATTTGCCTTCACTATTTTAGTTATGCCTGTTGCAGTATGCTCCTTGCTACTGCTTGCGCACACCGAGTATTGGCAAATCATCAATGCGCACAATGCCCGGCATTTAGCCAAATTACTTTCAGCACTGAAACCGCTTAATCTCACGGATATATTTTTAGTCGCCGTGCTCGTAAGCGCTTTTAAATTAATGTCTTTCGCTGAATTAGAGATGGGCCTTGGGTTTTGGGCCTATATTCTGTTCGTTTTGTGTTTTATTGAAGCGCTCTCACTTTTTGATCACGAGTATATGTGGCGTAATCAGACTCAATGTAATCGTCACCTAGTGGAACCGAAGAATTTATCTTCTACGCTAAAACGTTGCAAGGTTTGTGGCTTTTTGGGTGAAGGTGAAAAGTGTCAGCGCTGCTACGCTAAACTAAAATACCGAAAGTCCCAATCAACGCAAAAAAGCTTAGCTTGGATGCTCACCAGCGTCGTGCTACTTATACCTGCTAATTTTCTACCCATCATGGATACCATTAGTCTCGGGCTCCATACGCCTGCAACGATTTTTTCAGGCGTTCAAGTGCTTTGGGAAGCCGGTTCTTATCCTATAGCAACACTTATTTTTCTCGCAAGTATATGTATTCCTATCGCAAAAGCGTTACTATTGAGTTACTTACTTGTACGAGTTAAAAAACCAAAAGACCCAATCACAGCAACAAAAGTGTACCGCTTGCTCGAATTCATTGGCCGCTGGTCCATGATTGATGTGTTTGTCGTGATTATCTTAGTGTCTCTGGTACAGCTCGGTACGGTGCTAAATGTCGAACCGGAAATTGGTATCGTGTTTTTTACTTTGATGGTGCTTTGCCAAATCGCAGCCGTTAATAGTTTTGATCCAAGATTATTGTGGGATAAAAATAATCAATGACTACTCAAGCTGATATAGAAGACAAACCAACGTTTTCAGTGATATGGATTATTCCAATTATCGCGTTGCTCATCACAGGCTGGATGTTATATCAACATCAGGCAAATAAAGGCCACACTATTTTTATAAAAATGACTGACGCAGATGGCATTATTGCCGGCAAAACTGAAGTGAGAGTAAAAAGCGTTAAGGTCGGGTTAGTCGAGTCATTAAAGCTTGAATTAGAACAAAATGCAGTGGTTGCAAAAGTTAGGATTTTACAGCCCTACCGTGATTTATTGGCTGAAGATTCTACGTTTTGGGTAGTAAAACCTAGAATTGATGAATCCGGCATCTCAGGCATGAATACGCTACTCTCTGGCGTATATATAGAGCTCTCCCCTGGTGACGCAAAAACACGTTCGAGCATCTTCACCTTAATGGATGAACCTGCATTAATTGGCTCAGAGGTGCAAGGAAAGCGCTATCAACTCGTGGCTTCAGATGCTGAAGTATTAGACGTTGGCTCCAGTATTTTTTTCCGCAATTATAAAGTGGGTCAGGTTGAGTCTGCACACTTTAGTGTCGAAAGCTTAAAAATGGAATATGGTATTTTTATCTATTCGCCATACGATACGCTTATCACAGACAACGCTATTTTCTGGATTAGCTCAGGCATTGATTTTAAACTATCAACGGAAGGCGTTGAAGTGTCAACAGGATCGCTAGCAAAGATGATCAAGGGTGGGATTTCTGTTGACTATCCACCAACTATGCCAAGCGGCACAGTAGCGCTCGAAAACAAAACCTACGCCTTACACAAAAACTTTGCAATGGCTTTAGAGCAACGTTTTGATCACTTTGATTACTATCTCATTGAGTTTGAGCAATCAATTCGAGGACTTCGAGCTGGTGCACCAATTGAATATCGAGGTATGCGAATTGGCACGATAGAACAAGTTCCTGCGACTGGTGTTAGCGACGATAGACCTTTATACTTTCAACAAAATAACACTTCTGTGCCTGTACTGGTTAAAATTGAGTACGGCCGCATTTACGAAGATGCGCAGCTTGCACAAACATATTGGTCAGAAAATATAGACAAATGGATTAGTAGCGGCCTTAGAGCGTCACTAAAAAGTGGCAATTTGTTAACGGGTGCGGTATATATAGAGTTAGACTTTTATCCAAGTGCAGAAGTCGTTAGTTCAAACAAAACGACTATTTATCCTGTATTACCCAGCGTTCCGAGCGGTATTACAGCACTTTCTGAACAGGTCACAAGCTTACTGAACAAGTTAAATGGGTTACCTCTTGAAACAACTGTTAAGGAACTAGAAGGTGCCCTTCAGCAACACAGGTTACTAGCAATGGAAATGAATCAACTCGTAGAGTCTATTAATAATAACAAGATAACAGACAAGGTTGGCGGTAATTTAACGAGCTTAAAAGATACGTTAAGCCAGCTCACATCAAGCTTGAAGCAATTTGAGCAAACCATGACTCAGTACCAAAAAGGTTCGGGTGTTATGGATCAACTTAGTAATACCCTTGAAGAACTTGAAAGTTTGTCAAATCGCTTAAAGCCTATTTCTAAAGGGTTGAATGAACAACCGAATATGCTTATTTTCAATAAAGAGAGCGGTACAGATCCACTCCCGAGGAAAAATAAATGAAGACTGGCTTAGCGACATTTTTGCTTTTATTTTGTTTAACGGGATGTATAACGAATCCATCGCAGCCGGTTAGTTATTATCAGTTAGGAGCAAAGAGTGTCGCTGACGAAAAGCAAGTTGGGCTCAATCACGTTCTTTTGGTTGATAAAGTGCAGTTAATTGAATTGTTTGATCAGCAAGCTTTAGTGCAATATCAACCAGAGAACAAAGTAAATATCGCTAATTTTCATTTTTGGGCTCAGCCACCTTCAGATATGCTGACGTGGAACTTAGTAAACGCATTAAATGCAACCAACCAAACCACTGCAATTAAAAGCGATAAGTTTTATCGCAACTCGCAAGAACATCAACGTCTCGTTGTAGAAATTAACGAGTTTGCAGGACACTTTGACAAAGGCGCTGTGATGAGCGGGACTTGGTATCTTTACCAATACAAAGAAGGGAGCTATCAACTAACTCAAGTGCAACCATTCCAATTTGAAACAACGCTTGAGCAAGATGGCTTTAGTGCACTTGTATCTGCACATCAACAAAACTTTAACCAACTAACTGCACAAATAAGTCTGCGTTTATAGTTGGTACTCAAACACCACTACAGGTGTTAAGTCGTTATCAATTATAATTTTACCAATACGACTAAATCCCACTCTGCTAAGTAGGTTAATACTGTTGCTGTTGCTTTCTAATGTAATAGCAGCTAGCTTGGTGTAGCTTTGTTCTAATTTCGCATATTCCATAAGTAACCTAACGGCCTCAGACGCATAGCCTTTTCCGGTGAACTCATCTAAAAGCGCATAACCTAAGTCTGGAATATTAAAAAAAGGTCTTTGATATAAACCACACAATCCGATACTAGTGTTGCTGCTTGCTTCTACAACGATGTAAGCTGCGGGCGTACCAATTTGATAGGGAATAAGGTAAGCTTGCTCGATATGCTCCTCAGCTTGTTGTTGCGTTTTTATGCCTTTATCGCGGATGTTATCGATAAAGCTTTTTTGATTCAAAAGCCTGAGTAAAAAGCCGGCATCATTTAAAGTTGCTTTCCTTAAAAAGATCCGTTCTCCCGTCGCTATCGTCATTCTGCCTCCAAAAATATCATAATTAACCTGAGGTTTGGATAAGGAATGTTCCAACTCATTGTTTCTAAAGCACAACTTAGTTTTTTCCTTGTCTAGCCAGAGAGTTTTAGGGAAAACACCGCTTCCGCGTCCTGCTCTCGCTAAGGTACCTACATCCTGTAGGCAAGGCGAATTTACGCACCAATAGCTGGCTATTGGAAGTGAATTCAACGCAGTTAGCGCTAAAACTGGCTGCTAGAAAGGCATTAATTATCCGCAGCTCAGGTTAATTAACTTCCATAGGAACTTTAGCATTTACATAAGCGAATAAAAAAGCTGGGAAACGAATTTGCCCAGCTTTTAATTACTATTGAAATACCGACAGGTTACTGTTGAAACTTGACGTTTTTATACATTTGCTCAACTGAGTCTAGCTTAGTTTGCTTAGGTAAATCTGCAAACGGCTCAGCTTGGAACTTAGCGCCACGTAATTGAATATTTAATCTAGCAGCATCGGTGTTCATTACAGTTTGCTGATAGTACGCTTTAATATCTTCTAATGTGACCGCTTGAACTGCGGCGATTAACTTAGCTTCGGAGTCAAATGCCATATTTTCTTTGAACCAATCGCCTATTAACGGTTGTAGTTCTTCAGAAAGGTTTTTTGGCTCTTCGGTTAATGAGACTAACACTGCATTTTTTAACTGCTCGAATGTTGCCTCATCTAACGCAGCTAAGTCTTTAGCGTATTCATCTTTATACGCATCAAAACGAGCTTGCATGCTTTTAGCATCTTTTACTGGTGTTTGAATATAGAAACCTAGCGCTGAATATTCGTCAATAGCAACACTCGTTGCACCAACCGCATAGGCTAGCTGCTCTTCGGTTCTCAGACGTTCAAATGCCGCCGTTCTTAAGTGCCCTTGAAGCACCATCGCCGCCGCTTTTTGCGCATAGCCTTTGATTGGGTGCACTGCAAAATCGATTACAGCAACATCAGCAACATCAATGTCTTGCTGCCATACAAGTGTCTGCTTTTGCTCTGGTTGCCAATATTTAGCACGTGCGTACTTGGTCACTTTTTGGCGTTTAGGCAGCGCATTATCAAGCGTCTCTTTTACTGTTTGCAAATCGGCTTTATCGTAGTTGCCATAGGCAAAAACACGAACTTGATTATTCGTCAGAATTTGATTTTGCACTTTATCTAAGTCGGCCAGAGTCAAAGATTTAGCTGCTGATATCAATGCAGAATCATCATAACTTCCTGAACGGATAAGCTTTTGATAAACACCGAAAGCTTGTCTGAATGGGAATTCTTTCTCTTGGTTTTTAATGCCACGTACATAACGATCAATGGCTTGGTCAAATGCTCGTTTATTCGTTTCTACACGAACACCAGAGAGCGCATCCTTTATTAATAAAGCTTGCTTATCAGTAAAACCCGAAATATCTAGCATTATCCCATTTGCAGGAGTCAGCCCAAGATGCATACCCGCTATGCTCGCTTCCGTCATTAACTTTGCTTTATCCAAACGGTATAAATCAGCCCAAATCGACAGTGCAACCTCAGTTTTGATGTCTTTTAATGCACTTGGGTTATTGACGTAAATTTTCAGACTACCTTTAGGCTGTTGGTAGAAACGCTCACTCGCAGCATGCCAAACCGTTACGCCATCCGCATCAATAACCTTCTGAACACCCTTTTTCGCATCATCCGCAGATGTTTTCAGTGCGAAGTTTTCAGGTAGCAAGGTATTTACACTAGGAAGTGCTAAATCGAAATTTGCCTCTTCTTTCCATTTATCAAAATCGCTGCGTTTTAAGTCTACAATCTGATATTCACCATCATAGAAGTGTAGTTTTGCATCAGTAGGTTCATCTTTACTGATATACCATACTCGCATTTGCTCAGGTGTTAATTGCTTCAAGACGGCATTAACAGCATCAGCATCAAACTGCGCATAGTAGTAGCTCGCATTGATAGCGTGGTTCATTGGGTAATGCTGCATGCTATCCGCAAGGTTACTGACGTAACCAAATTCATCGCCTTTTTCTAAAAACCTAAATTGATTATTTAGCGACGTTTGGATTTCCTTGAAGTAACGGCTATCGACTCCTTTATCACGGATCATATCGATATAATCAAGTACCGTACCTGTAATTAACTCGCGTTGCTTTAAGCCCTCATCGGTTAACTGAATATCAATCTGTAATGTGCCGTAGTTACCATAACTATTCGGTGTCGCAAATGCACTTAACGATGAGATTAAGCCTTTATCTTTTAGTACTTGAGCAGGGCTACCCGCCATTTCATTACTTAGAAGATAGGTAATGAAATAGTTCGGTTTAACCGCAAACGCACTTGCGTTGTTTTTGATAGTGAAATCAAGCTGTAGCGTCTTAACGTCTTCATTTGGTTTATAATGGACCAGCTTTTTCCCAACGTTATCGAAGTTAAGAGATTGTTTAACCTCTGGCTTCTCGATGTTTTTATTCTTGATTGTCGTGAAATGCTTTTTCGCTTTTGCCACCATCTGCTCAATCGGCTCGTTAGAAATCATGGCTAACTTCATGATGTTCGCAGAGTAGTACTTATCATAAAAAGCAACGGTCTCTTGGTGTAGTTTGCTACCTTCTTTATCACCTAACGTTTCTAGGTTACCAATAAGAAAGCGGTTAGCTGGATGCTCTCCCATCATGTTTCGTGCAAGTTTAAATTGACCAAAAAAGTCCATTTCACGACGCATCGACCACTCTGCGTTTACTGCATTTTTTTCTTTTTCTGTGTACTCAGGGTAAAGCTTTGGAGATTTAAAGAAGTCGGAAAATCTGTCTAATGCCTCGTCATAGGCATCGTTGTTCACTTTGAACATATAATTAGTAATATCCAGCCAAGTGTAAGCATTGTGTGCCCCACCGTTTTTGGTCATGAACTCAGAATAACCTTTGCTATCCGGATATTTTTCTGTACCAAGGAATAGCATATGTTCAAGATAGTGCGCCATCCCTTGCTGAGACATAGGATCGTGTAGTAGACCAACGCCAACACTCAGCGCTGCCGCTGACTTCGATACAGAAGGATCTGATACCAAAATGACTTCAATGCCATTTTCCAAGGTTAACGTTTGATATTGTCTATCATCATTAGGACTTACAACCAGTTGCTCAGAAAGAAGATTCTCAGTCGTGTCTGAATGATTGAGTGAAGAAGTTGTACCACATCCAGTCAAAACTGCTAAGGTAAGTGTGCTAATTGCGAATAGCTTTTTCATAAAACAATCCATTATTGTGATAATTACTTTTTGGAACCAGACTATCATCGTCATTCGACTAAGCTTTTGCAATATAGAAATTTTTTGTTTTGTAACACTTCGTAAACTGAGGAACCTATGCCGACATCCATTTATTTACTGCTCGCTGCGCTATTATTACAAACTCTACTGACCTTAGTTATCATGGTCATAATGGGTAAACGTCGATTTAAAGCTGCGCGAGAGAAACAGATCCAGTTTGATCAGTTCAAAACCATGGCGCTCGACAACGCGCCTGAAGAAGTCATTCTGGCATCTAGAAACTTTACTAATCAGTTCGAAATTCCCGTGTTGTTTTTTGTGGTTTCTCTTGCCGCACTCGCAATGAAACTTGTTACGTTGTGGTTCAGCATATTCGCCCTACTGTTTGTAATTAGTCGTATTGCACATGCCTATGTTCATATCGGTAGTAATCATATTCGAACACGTTTTCGCCTCTACCTTGCAGGGTGTGCCTTCATTGTGTTGCAGTGGATCACATTACTTTTAACACTTATATAACTAAAAATAATAAAAATGCCATCCGTTTTAGCTAATTGTTCTTTAATCTCTGAGCCAATTTGTTAGCATGGCGATGGCAAAAAGAACAACAGGGGCACATAGATGAAACAGGATAATGATATCTGCGATTTTGGACTTCATGCTGGAGAACCATATTCCACGCTGCCAGCTAGCTTTTTAAACTGGATGATAGAAACAGACCATGCAAAATGCGAGTTAGCAAAGTTTGAACTGGACAGAAGAGTATCTGCGGTGGCACAAAACGCCAGAAAATATAGCAATTTTGAGTGTTAGCACTATTAAAATAATTATAATGATCTAGAATACGCGCATAATTTATCAAATAGCTTCTAAATTATGCGCAACTTACTTATTCTTTCAACGGCTTTGCTATTATCAGCATGCCATTTTTCCTCTCCTAAGCAGTCGCAACAAGCAGAATACCTAACCGTATTACACACCAACGATAATCATGGTCGTTTTTGGCAAAATGAAAAAGGTGAATATGGTATGGCAGCCAGAAAAACCTTAATTGACCAATTAAAGAGTGATGCAGAGAAAGCTGGACATGCCGTTATATTGCTTTCTGGAGGCGATATAAACACGGGTGTACCAGAATCTGATTTACAGTTTGCCGAACCTGATTTTAAGGGAATGAGTAAACTCGGTTACGATGCCATGGCAATTGGTAACCATGAATTTGATAACACTCGAGATGTACTAGCCAAACAAATTGAGTGGGCAAGCTTCCCAGTACTGTCAGCAAATATTCTTGATAATACAAATCAAATGCCAGCATACGAGCCTTACACAATTATTGAACGTGCAGGATTGACCATTGCAGTCCTTGGACTTACGACAATTGATACCGTTAAAATTGCCAATCCAAAACATGTTCATGGCCTTACTTTTATTGAGCCTTTAGCAGCCACAGAAAACTGGGTACCTAAGATCAAAGCCAAATATCATCCAGATGTAATGATTGCTGTCACACATATGGGTCACTATCACGGTGCCAATCATGGTATCAATGCACCCGGTGATGTAACGCTTGCTCGCCGACTTCCCAAAGGTATGCTTGATTTGATAGTTGGTGGACATTCTCAAGAACCTGTCTGTGTAGACGAAAATGGTAACGAGGACACCGCTTTTGCTCCTGGCAAAACATGTAAGCCTGATAATCAAAATGGTGTTTGGATTATGCAAGCACATGAGTGGGGTAAGTATGTGGGTAAAGCTGTATTTAGGGTTGATGGTGATACAAAAACCTTGATTAGCTATAACTTAATCCCAGTGAACTTAAAAAATAAAGCGGGTTCTGTGATTGGTGAAACTATTCAAGAAGATCCTCAAATGCTCGCTTTTTTAACACCTTTTCAAGAAAAAGGGCAAGCGCAAATAGCTGGTGCTGTGGGATACGTTGATAGTTTCTTAGATGGCCGTCGCAGTACAGTTAGATTTAAGCAAAGCAACCTCGCAGATCTTATCATTAACGCGCAAATGGCAGCTGTCGAAGCAGACTTTGGCATTATAAGCGGCGGCGGGATCCGAGATAGCATAGAGCAAGGTGATGTCAGCTACAAAGATGTGCTGAAAGTTCATCCATTTAAAAATCGAATTACTTATATAGACTGGAAAGCAAGCGACCTAATTAACTACTTAAACATTGTCGCCAAGTTCCCACCAGACTCTGGTGCTTACTTACAGTTCCACCATATTACGTTTGATATCAAGAACGATAAGGTAACCAATGTTCGCATAGCGGGCGAGTCATTGACTGACGGTAAGACCTACCGTATGAGTGTGAATAGTTATAACGCATCTGGTGGTGACGGTTATCCAAAAATTAATCATCTTCCAGAATATACCGCTACCGACCTAACTGATGCACAGGTCCTCAAAGATTACTTCCAAAAGAAGAGCCCTATAAAGGCCGTGGATTTATAAAAAGGCCCTCATATAAAGCGGTGTGATGCACCGCCTTATATGCATTCATTCTATTTACCAATAATATCAATATCTGACTTTTTCACTCCACTCAGTCCGTAACTATGTAGTTTAGAACGAGACCCTTCTCCATGCGCCTTCGGCGGATAAAACAGCACCTTTTTTTCAGGAAATGCGTCTAATACCTCATCCAGTGCAGCTCTAATTTCACTTAATGTTTTTTCTAAACTATTAGTAAAGTTGGGTCGTTTTCTAATGGTATGCCCAAGCTCAACTAAACGGTAAAAATATTTATCAGCGAGATCCAACAACTCCTTTGGCATCTCTTTGTTTTGATTGAGAACAGTATCGGGATTTACATCGCAAAACTCAACAAGCGCTAAATAGAAGCATAATGGTTTGTTGGCAAGCTGGACACTTACTAGTTTGTCTCTATTCGTCGTTACTGTTTTTGAATACAAATCAATAACAAGCTTAAATTCCGGTAACTTTTCTAGCGCTTGGTTTGAACTTACCTTCGCCTCAATACCTTTTCTTCTCACCCAGTTGAACACTGCAACGCCGATAAACGCCATAATCAGTGGAAAAATATAGGCTGATTTTGGTTTGGTATCATCTAATGAGACCGCAACATAGAAGTTTCTATGCGGCGCAGACAATGTTAGCACTTCACTTTTTTCACCCTGTCCTGCTCCAGACGTATTAATATCAAGAACAGTTAAACGGGCATCTTGAGCGTCTAACACAGTATTGAGTGAGTTTATATATTCTCTTAACTCAGTTTCATTACCTGCGTAATGTAAAAAAGGATCTGCGACAGGTAAACGATTCATATCAATAGCAACACGAAGCGCAACCGCTTCTTTTTGTTGCTTCAAAACCCGCTTAGTTTCAATACTTTGAGAAATGTAGAAAATACCGCTAAACAATAACGCCAAAGCAATAAAAACGGATATATTGCGCTGGCTAATTTCCATCTTCTTCTCCGATAAAGCCATAAGGTAAGGCTTCACATTGCCAGTATCTATCTACCTTATCAAAGTAACTAGATGTTCTTAATTGAGCCACCTGGTTAATAATTCCCTGCATTGCACAAGCTAAATCAGTGTTATTGTTGTTCATTTTTAAATACCATTTACTGCCACTAACATTATCGGCAATTGGCGTAATGTAATTCTTCGAAAACCGCGGCTCATCTTCTTCGGACCAATAAGAAGCTATAATATCAACCTCGCCAGCAGCTAACCGATCGCGGAGCGCTTGATGCGAGCTTAAATAGGTAATATCGAGCGCATTGATATCGATATCTAACTCTTTAAACGCACTTTTTGGTAATATGTGGCCAGAGCGACTTGTTGGATAGTCAAGCAAACCTATTTTTTTATCTAAGAAATACGATTTAGATAATTTAGGTTTTTCTGTGTTTGAGATAAAAAAGGCGGAATAAGCTGGATAACCGATAACAGGCTTATAACTATGCGTTGATTCAGCCATCAAAGCCGACATGATATTGTCTTTCGTTAAAATAAGATCGGCGATCCCCTTAGCAAGAAACTCTATTTGCTCAGCGAGACTTCCTCCCCAATATACTTTCACCTGCCCATATTGCCTAGTGACCACTTCATCTTCACACGCTCTAACTAATACGTCTAACGCGAGACTTTTAATCGGAACATGTATTTTTAACGTGTTGATATTGGACACTGAACGCGTTTTGCAGGTATTTGAGTACTGGACGACAGGATCAAGAATGAGAGGCTTAACCGAAATTAATCGAGCCCCTAAAATCCAGCACAATAATGCGCTTACAAACAACAAAGATACAATTGTTGATTTACTAGTCAAAATGTTACTATGTATCACTAATTGGAATAACCTATCCTTTCTTGACCGCTATTAGATCAATTTTCTTTACTCATTGCAATAGGTAATTTTACTAATAACTCATAACCAAATGAATTTATTACTTTATTGACAAGAAATTATGAATCTTATTGAGTCCTTTTATTTTGTTGAAAAATACGGACAATTGGCCTCACTTTTCGGTTGGGAAGATTGTTCCCTTTTCTACAAGAGATACAAATGTTACGTAAAAGCTTGTCATTACTTTTCGCTGTAGGGATGACTATCACGACGTCAAGTGCACACGCCTGGGGTCAAAATGGTCATAGGATCATTGGCGAATTGGCTGAGGCACATTTAACCGAGCAGACTCGCGTTGCGATTCAACCTTTATTAGAGGGCGACTCTCTGGCTGAAATTTCAACTTGGGCTGATGAGATGCGTTCGGATCCAAGCACGTTTTGGCGTAAACAATCTTCGAAGTGGCATTACATCAACATCGACAACCCAAAAGCAATGCATGAGCACGTTCATGCTGATTTGAATGACAAAGAGAAAGTAAAACACATCCTAGATGGCATCTACTATTCCATCAATACGCTAAAATCAGAATCTAAATCAATTGATGAAAAGCGTTTTGCATTCCGTTTCCTAGTTCACCTTGTAGGTGACAGCCATCAACCGTTTCACGCAGGTCGCGGCAAAGACCGTGGCGGTAACATGATTAAAGTAAAGTTTTTTGGCAGTGATTCAAACTTACACAGCACTTGGGACACCAAATTAATCGAAAATGAGAATCTTTCATTTACCGAGTTTACACGTTTTATTCAAACCACAAATAATGAAATAATTGCTGAATACTTAGACAGCTCGCCAGCAGATTGGTTGCTTGAGTCAAATAATATTGCTGAAAAAGTTTATAACAGCAATGAAACTGAAATAAGTTACGGTTACATTTATAAATATATGCCAACAATTAAATTTAGGCTGCAACAAGGTGGCATTAGATTAGCTGGCCTATTAAACCAAATTTATGATCCTAATTCTAAACCGCTGGTTTCATCATTGAAGTCAGCAAATAAAATAACAGTTAACCATTAGTTTAAAATAACCTACTAACACGGGAAACAACATAATGAAAATCCAACTTCGCAAAAATGCACTTACGCTTGCTATCGCTGCAAGTTTAGGCATGAGTGGCATGGCGGTTGCGGCAGATACATCTTCGTCTATTAAAGGACAGATTGTAGGACCTCAAGGTAATCCAGCTGCAGACACTAAGATTATCATCGTTCACGAACCGACAGGTACACGCCGCGTTGTTACAACGAATGACACTGGTACGTACAACGCATCAGGTCTTCGCGTTGGTGGTCCATATACCATCACTATCGACTCAAACAAATTCCGTGACGCTGAGCTGCGTAACGTTTACCTATCACTAGGTGAAGCACAAAAGATTGACCAGCAGCTAAGCGAATTGCAAATGGAGTCTATCGTAGTTACTGGTACTCCAGTACTATTTAACTCATCTGCAAACGACACTTATTACGGTGCAGATGCAATTAAGAGCACGCCAAGTATCAACCGTGATATTAAAGATGTAGTAAGAAATAACCCGCTAGTTGTTATCCAACCTGGTAATGACAGTGCGATGACAATCGCAGGCTCAAACCCGCGTACAAACTCTATTACTGTTGATGGTATTCCGCTAAACGATGACTTCGGTCTTAACTCTGGTGGTTACCCTACACAGCGTAACCCCTTCCCTCTAGACGCACTTGACCAAGTAACCGTTCAAGTAGCACCAACAAATGCTAAATCAAGTGGCTTTACTGGTGGTAACGTTGATGCGGTATTTAAGTCTGGTACTAACGAAGTCACTGGTAGCGTTTTCTATGAGAAAATGACTGACAGCTGGGCTGGTACGCCTAAAAACGAAGGTAAAGAAGTTCCACTAGAGTTTGAAGAAGAGAACTACGGCTTCTCAGTCGGTGCGCCTCTTATTGAAAACAAACTGTTCTTCTTCGGTGCTTACGAAAAGTATGAATCTCCTCAGTCAATTGAGTGGGGTCCAGCAGGTTCAGGTATCGGCGCTAACGAAACTAACATCACACAAAACGATTTAGCAGCTGTACGCAAAATTGCTTCTGAAGTATATGGTGTTGATACCATCGGTGGTGCAGACACACAACCACAACTGGAAGATGAAAAATACATCATCAAACTAGATTGGAACATCAACGACTATCACCGTGCAAACTTCGTATATATGTTCAATGAAGGTAACCGCACAAACAACATGACTCAAAGCTCAAACGAGCTACGCTTGAGTACTCATTGGTACAATAAATCAGAGAAACTAAATAACTTCAGCTCAACACTATACTCGGACTGGACGGATGATTTCTCAACACAAATCAGTCTCACAAGCAAGTCTGTTGAAACTGGCCAGGTTTCACTTGATAGCGCTTTAGGTCTAGGTGATATTAAAATATCTAATATAGATGTGGACGGAGATGGAACAAAAGGTGATATTAGCTTTGGTTCAGATGAAAGCCGTCATTCAAATTCACTAGAAAACGACCTAACAACATTCAAGTTTGACGGTACTTACCTACTTGACGAACATACACTAGAGTTTGGTATTAAGTATGACATTCTAGACGTTGAAAACCTTTATCTAGATGGTTCTAAAGGTGTTGTCGAGTTTGACAGTCTTGAAGACTTTGCAGGACGCCAAGTAAAAGATTATTCATATTCGAATGGTGTAGGTAATGATCCAAGTAAAGTCGCAGCTGCGTTCAAACGTAAAGACCTAGCTTTATACGTGAATGACCGTTGGGACTTCAGCGATGAACTAGCGTTTAGCTTTGGTCTTCGTTACGAGCGTTTAGGCTCTGACGACAAGCCTGCTTTCAACGAGGAATTATTTCAAAGTACAGGTTATGACAACACTTATAACCTAGACGGCGCTGACATTTGGTTGCCTCGTGCAGGTTTCACTTACTATATGAACGAAGACGTAACTATCCGTGGTAGCGTAGGTCGTTATGCTGGAGGTAATCCTAACGTTTGGATATCTAACTCATATTCAAATGACGGTATAAGCCGACAAGACTTTGGTAAAAAGGATTTTGTAGCACCGAATAACATCCTAAACAATATTTTACCTGAAGCAATTGATGGTATAAACCAAGCTAATAACGGTTCAGTTTCAAACTTTATCGATCCTAACTTCGACATTCCATCACAGTGGACATATATGCTAAATGCAGATGTAACACTTGATATCCCAGGTCTTGGTGACGGATTCGCTTGGACAACGACAGCAATCTTCACTGATAAAGAAAATACTGCAGAGTGGGTGAATGCTCGACTTCTTAATGGTGCAAATCGTCTAGATGCTGAAGTGAACTCTACAATTGATGGGGAGCTTCCGTTCTATAACACAAAAGAACTGGATATTATGCTCACTAATGCAGACGAGAATGGCCGTTCAATTATATTAAGTACAGGTCTTTCTAAAGAGTGGGACAATGGCATTAAGTTTGATATGTCTTATACTCATCAAGATATCACCGAAGGTAACCCTGGTGGTTCTTCTACAGCACGTAGTAACTACCGTTATGGTCACTTTTTAGATCATCAAGAAACACAAATTGGTACTTCGACATATGAAACTGAACACCGCTTTGTACTAAATCTTGGCTACTCAACAGAGTTCATTGAAAACTATAAAACGAATTTCAATCTATTCTTTGAACGTCGTTCAGGTTCGCCGTATAGCCACATTGCGAGATGGACAAGTCTGACAGATGAGAGATATTTCAATGAAGACCTTATTCAGCCTACAGGATATGGTGCAGCGCGAGGCGGGAATTACCTAGCTTATGTTCCAACAGCTAACGATCCTAATGTACTTCGTTATGAAGGTATTACCGAAGCAGAAGTACTAGCTCACTACAAAGAACTTGGCTTATCGGGTTACGCTGGCGGCTTTGTTGACCGCAGTGCAGGAAAATCACCTTGGACTACGACGATGGATCTGTATGTTTCTCAGGAGCTTCCGGGCTTTACAAAAGATCATAAAGGTGAAGTCTACTTTGTAGTTAATAATTTACTTAATCTGATTGACTCTTCAGCAGGTAAGGTACATGTTCAAGATTTTGGTACTAACCGTGTTATTGAAATGGATATTGACCAAGCTACAGGTAAGTACATTATAGGTGAAACTTCTCTTGATAAGAGTAAATTTGAGGCAGAAGACTCAACTTACCGCATCAAGATCGGCGTACGCTACAACTTCTAAGTTTTGACACGAGGGGAAGAATGGTTCTTCCCCTCTTTTTATAAAAGGAAAATTTGAAATGAAACTTAAGTTAATCTCCCTTGCAATTCTAGCAACTTCTTCATTAGCAAACGCAGCTGGATACGAAACTGAATATGTCGGAGAAAAAACGATTAATATTCAATCGACTAATCAAGCGCAATTCATGGACAATATACTAGACAAAATTGAAAAAGGTGCAAAAAAGAAAATAGCATCCCTCTTGCTGAATGCAATCTTTGGTAGCTCAGGTCCAAATTATGCCACCTTATCTCAAGAGTCACTGCAACAGATTGAGAATATAGTAAATAGCTCAATTTTAGAAGCCGATGTGAAACGTGCTCTTGCGGATCTTGATTCTCTTGATGATGGTATAACTTTTTACAACTCTCTACTTACAAGTGGTAGCGAAGACTTCTATTACTTGACAGGCCTAGATAACGAGGCAAGAGACTTGATAAATGAATATATTTTCAAACAGGCTGGCAACGAAGACTTCTTCTTATTAACAGGAAGTTACGCAACCGTTATAACTCTCGCGATGGCAATAAAAACGGAGCTATACCTCAAAGGTCGGATCAGTCAAAGTACCTTAAAGAGCTATGCAGGCCAGTATAAGAAAAAATTACAAGTTTTAGTTAATGAAGCGACTTCTCATGTCCATTCTAAAGTTTATGGAAATTTAGTCCCAGATGATGGTTTTGAATCACGAGCTGTCATTTATGACCTATTTGAAAGTTCGCAACCAGATTATATTTCTGTTCCACCTAGCCGAGAAGGCTTAGAAGAATTATATGATAGAATCGATAACAAGAGAGAGTATTATATCTCAAATATTGTGGGCGAAGCGCGAAGTGTACTTGCCACGTTAGATAGAGTAGAAAATAATTAGTTTTACTTTTAAAGCATCAAATATTTGCACTTAATTAGTTAATATCTCATTGGTCAACACTAGTTGACCTTTTTTACAGTAAAGCTATAGCTGCACACAGCAACAGGAATATGCAGAAAGCAAACTATAAAGCCAGAAAACTAACGTTTCATTCAACCTTACTTTGAAGCGTCATTAACAGCCCAATAAAATTCTCTTTCTGCTCATCGCTAAAACAACTAAGTAACTCAGCTTCCCATGCCAATGCAAGCGGCGTTAATGTTTGATAAAGCGCTCTTCCTTGCTCTGTCACTGCAATAGTTTTTGCACGTTTATCACTTGGACTCACTAACATCTCAATCAACTCTCTGTCTTGTAACTGCTTAATTGCTCTTGAAACGGTTGATTTATCCATGCTTGCCAGTTCGCAAATGTGCTTAGCGGTGATCCCCTCCTTCTGTATTGCGTGTGATAACACCCGCCATTGTGGCTGCGTTAACTCTCCCTTTTGTTCATAGACGTGTGCAAAGTCATTGCTCACTTTTGTTGACAGTGAAACGAGCTGATACGGCAAAAATTCGTTTATATTCAGCAGCTTTTCATTATTTTTAGACATTATTTTACACTCCCAACTGTCACTATAAATTTACAGAGCGACTAGATGACAAATATTGAAAATACTCTCACATGAGAGTATCTTACTATAAAACACAAAGGAGTCGAGACACATGAGCCAAGAACTTCAATATTTAACTGGATTTGGTAATCAATTTGAAAGTGAAGCACTGCCGGGCGCTTTACCGATTGGTCAATTTTCACCGCAAAAAGTAAAATACGATCTTTATGCAGAGCAATATAACACCACCGCTTTTACAGCGCCTCGTGCTGATAATCGTCGAAATTGGTTCTACCGTATTCGCCCTTCTGTTTTACAAGGTGAATATGAAGCTATGGATAATGGCCTATTGCGCACGGCACCAATAACTGAAGCCGTTGCCCCCCCTTCCATGTTGCGCTGGAACCCTATCGATATACCACAAGAAAAAACAGACTTTATCGATGGCTTAGTGACGATGGCAGCTAACGGCAGTGCCAATGGCCAAAGCGGGATTGGTATTCATGTTTACGTTGCTAACGCATCAATGGAAGGTCGTTATTTCTATAATGCGGATGGCGAGTTGTTATTCGTCCCACAGCAAGGTGAACTCATTTTACACACTGAGTGTGGAAAACTCGCAATTAAACCAGGTGAGATTGCCGTTATCCCTCGTGGTATCAAATTCAGTGTAGAGCTTTTAAGCGATACGGTGCGTGGTTATATTTGTGAAAACTACGGACACCCTTATATATTGCCTGAGCGAGGCCCTGTTGGTGCGAATGGCTATACCAACGAACGTGACTTTCAATACCCGGTTGCCGCCTTTGAGGACAAAGAAGGCGATTTTGAACTCGTTGCAAAGTTTAATGGTAATCTGTTCCGCTCTGAGATTGGCCACTCACCGCTTGATGTGGTTGCATGGACAGGTAATAGCGCCCCATACAAATATGATTTAGCGCGATTTAATGTAATGAACACCGTAAGCTTTGACCACCCAGATCCGTCAATCTTTACTGTACTTACTTCTCCATCAGGCACACCTGGTGTTGCAAACGTAGACTTTGTGATCTTCCCACCGCGCTGGATGGTGGCAGAAAATACATTCCGTCCGCCTTATTATCACCGTAATATCATGAGTGAGTTTATGGGCTTAATCGAAGGTGTTTACGACGCTAAAGAACATGGTTTTGTGCCAGGTGGTATGAGTCTACACAACTGTATGTCTCCTCATGGGCCAGAAGCTGATGTATTTGAAAAGGCGAGCAACGCAGAGCTTGCACCACAGCGCTATGAAAACACACTCGCGTTTATGTTTGAGTCACGTTACATTATCTCTCCAACTAAGTATGCTTTAGAAGGCAAAGCGCGTCAGCCTAACTATGCTGATTGCTGGAAAGGCATTAAAAAGTACTTTAAAGGAGCATAAAGATTATGTTGAAACTCTATACTTATTTTCGCTCATCTGCAGCCTATCGTGTGCGTATTGCTTTAAACCTTAAAGGATTAGACCACGAGTTAGTCCCAGTAAACTTGCTTAAATCGGAGCAAAGCGGCGAGGCATATTTAAGTAAAAACGGTCAAGGGTTACTACCGGCTCTGGAAACTGAGCATGGCGTTCTTGCACAATCTTTAGCGATATTGGAGTGGCTAGAAGAAACCCAAACTGGCCAAGCATTGCTACCACAAGATCCTTGGCAAAAAGCGCAGGTAAGAAACTTTTGCTACGCCATAGCCTGTGATATCCACCCTATCGATAACCTACGTGTGCTTAAATATCTATCAAGTGAGCTAGGCGCATCTGATGAACAAAAAAATGAGTGGTATCGCCACTGGGTTATCGAAGGCTTTAAAAAGCTAGAGCCTATGATTGGCGACGGTCAATTTTGCTTTGGCACGGAGCCCACACTCGCGGATGTTTGTTTAGTACCACAAGTATTTAATGCACTGCGCTTTAAAGTAGATATGACTGCATTTCCTAAGATCAGTCGAGTGTACGAATATTGTAATACGCTTGATGCGTTTTCTGATGCGGCGCCTGACAATCAATTAGACGCACAATAAGGCAAGTAAGCGATAAGCCAATTAAAAAGAGTGATATGCTAAGCGTATCACTCTTTCAATCAAACGAGCGTTTGTTATTTCAGTGCGCTATAGACATGATCAAAATGGCCAATAAGGTCGTGACCAAGATCAGTCAAATAACCCCCATCTGGGCTGTCAATGACCCCTTTTTCAAATAGTCGCATCGCTGCACCTTGTATACCTTCAGGCGCACTGCTATGAATTTTTATCCCCTGATGCAAACTATGTCTTGGAAATCTAGCTAGTAAGGTCAACTCATCCAACAATTTTTGGTCTAATGCCATTGTCATTTTTCCTTATTCTTCTATAGTCATTTAACACTCTAGTTCAAAAAACCAAATTTGATGAAGTTTTTAATTTGTTTAATCGCTGTTAATTTGATCTCACTGCCTGTTTTGGCTACAACGCCCACTGATTTGAGGTTATATGGAGAAATACCAAAGCAAGTCTGTTGGTATGAAGGAAAGTCATATAGCGAAGGCGCACTATTGCTACAGTTTGACATGCTGTTTGTCTGTGCAACGAAAAAGTACAACGAAGACAATGGCAAACTTGTGTGGGTAAAAGCTGACGCGTCTGGTGCACCAATAAGACCTGAAATTTCGGATAAAATTAGGGTAAACTAGGCGTAATATCTAAAGTTATATAGAAGTAAAAGATGACAACCCAAGCGAATAACCCCCTTCACGGTATCAAGTTAGAAGAGATCATTGTAAAACTTGAGCAGCAACTAGGCTGGAAAGAAATGGCTGCCGCCGTAGATATCAACTGCTTCAAAGATAACCCAAGCGTTAAATCTAGTCTCAAGTTTTTGCGTCGCACACCTTGGGCAAGAACCAAAGTGGAGCAACTGTATCTAGATACCTTCCACGGCTTTCAGTGGCCAGATATAAAAAAATAACCCGCTTTCTCTAAGCTTATTTGGCTGCATAAAGCGCGTTGTAGGTGTCCTTAAGCTTTTCAAGAATATGCTTGGGAACATTTTTATTGCAAGCCAAATAAAGTGATGTATTAAACTGCTCTAATGTGTATACCGGCTCAAGTAATTGAGCCGTATGCTCTTTTGCACTTCGAAACCTAAACTGGGCATCACTTAATATCACCAAATCAACAAAGTCTTTGCGTGTCTTGAGTAGCTCAAAAACCTTATCAAAAGAATTAATCAGGATCAGCTGTTTTCCTTCTTGAAAACCATGCTCCATTAAAAATTGGTGGCTAAAATTGTCTCGGATAACCGCTGTTCGATAAGCTTGCGCATCTTCTAATTTATTCAGCTTGATTTTGCTTTCACGTAGCGCATAAAAAGAGGTGGAAAACGTATCAATTGGAAATACCCAAGTAAAC
This sequence comes from Pseudoalteromonas sp. DY56-GL79, assembly GCF_041414765.1. Taxonomy (NCBI): domain Bacteria; kingdom Pseudomonadati; phylum Pseudomonadota; class Gammaproteobacteria; order Alteromonadales; family Pseudoalteromonadaceae; genus Pseudoalteromonas; species Pseudoalteromonas sp. DY56-GL79. Next base: position 276,077 of record NZ_JANHZS010000001.1, read on the forward strand.
TCATTTTCGCGGATGGTATTTCTGGCTGTTGAAAACACACAGGTATCTTCTTTTCTTAATGCAGCATTATAGGCCGCAGGCCATGAAAGTACGTTGATGGTGTAATCAATGCCAGAGTCATCAAGCACCGCCCTGACTTTATCCGCTGAACGCCCAATTAGTTCTCCTTTTTCATTAAGGTATTGGAAGTCAGGAAAGTTCTCAGTGACTATATTTAGCGTATAGGCAAGCGCACTGAAACTCATCAGCAAAATACAAAGACCAAAAGAGCGTGCACCCTTCATGAAACTCTCCCCATAGCTACTTGAATAATATAGTCTTAACTTAAAGGTTGAGCAATTTTTAAAGAGATAGAATGGCTTCTTGTAGATGGGAGTTATGGCTAATTTATCGAAGCGAATGATTGATAGACAAGGATCCCCCCGCCTATCACAGAGTTAATAGTTACTTTAGCTATTGTTGATAGCATCGATTAGAAATGCACTCAGCTTAGCACCTTCTTTAAGCGTGGTTTCTGAGCTCGTTTGTCCAACAAGAGAGCTATCGGTAAATGGGGCAATTTCCATCATGTCTGCACCTGTGATTTTAAACTCACCACGCAGCGCTTGTAGAATTAACATCGCTTCGTCTGGAGTCATACCGCCTGCCTCTGGAGTACCCGTTGCAGAAGCAAACTCTTCATCAAGTGCGTCAATGTCAAAGCTAACATAAAGCTCTTCAACACCGTCAGCCTTTAGCTGTGCAATAACTTCATCTACAATCGCTTGTGCACCACGCTCTCTGATCTCATGAGCCCAATGCTGCTTAACGCCGAATGTAGATTCCCAATGAGACTTAGGTTTGCCACTCGAGCGGATCCCAAATTGTACTAAGTGATGGGGTGCAGGTAAAAACTCTAGGATATGCGTACACCAAGAGCCAAAGCATAAATCGATACCTAAGCGCTCAACAAGTAAATCCGTGTGAGCATCAAAATGGATAATCGCTGTTTTTACACCACGAGCACGCTTTGCTTTAAGATACGCTTTTGTTAACGGGTAGCTGATTGAGTGATCACCACCAATGCCAAACACACCTTTATCTGGGTAATTTTCGTAAAAGCCATCACACACATCTTCTGTAATAGATAATGGTGAGACGTAATAATCACTCTCAGGGTCAGCATAAAGTGCCTTTTGACAATTACTGATCGTGCTCTCGTTTAAATATTTGTCATGTAGTAAATGTGGAATAACACGCACATCGCCAAGGTCAAACGCGCTCGTTTGCGGCTGTTGCTCTATTAATGTCGAACGCAAAAATAGTGGACCCCAGTTGGCGCCGCGTAAAATACCACCGCCACAATCTGAACTGATCCCAAGAATTGCCGCTTTATGTTCACTTTCGCCCAATTTTTCCAGTGAGGCTTTCCATAACGTATCGACCCCCTCTGTTTGTCCATATAGCTTTTGTCTTAGCGCGTCTTTTCTTTCTTTCGCTGTGTTTACTGTAAACACACCATCACCCGGCGGGCATAAACAGTGCTCAAGTTTTTTATGGAATTGTTTTTTGCTCTCAGACATCGCTATCCCCTCTTATATGCATAATCATGCGACCCAGAAAAATCTCCACTATTGCGCTTTATATTTTGCGTCACACTCAAAATACGATTGGCTTATAATGAGTAAAAGCGATAAATTAAAAATAAAAAAACTTATAAATCAAAAGGTTTTCTCAATCTCTAACTTCGCTTTCGGAAGACATTGACTGTTCATTAGGTCGTTGTTGCAGCACATATAACAGGTTCAAATAGGAAGTCAACCGCAGTACCGACAATGCGCATTGATGCTGCGGTTGTTTATTCATAGAGGGTGTTTAGTTATTCGTAGTGGCGTGGCACTTTTGTTTTAATTACAGCGATATAGCCATGCCAACTTGCGTACGCTAGCAGCGGCATAATAACGATAAACCCAGCCGTTCCAGTTGCAAACCCAAGCATCACCAGAAGCACTAAGATCCCACACCATACCACCATAGCGCCGACATTTTCCTTCACTGCATGCATTGAGCTTATTACCGCAGTCATAATATCCACTCGACGCTCCATCATTATTTGTGGAGTAAACGCTGAGATCGCAAATACACACACCAATAAAATGCCCCCCACTATCGAGCCGAGTGCTAAAAATGCCGAAAGTTGTTCAAACGTTGGATTCGGAACATTTGGATATAATGCATGGATAAGCGCAGCTAGGCGCATCCAAACAATCATAATGACCATCAGTAACACCGCAAACCCCCACTCGCCAGCCGGATTACGGAACATTGACTTAAGGCTGTGTGATAATGTTGGTTTATGGCCCTTTTCCAACTCCCACGCGACATCATACAAGCCAGCTGCAAAAGCAGGCCCGATAAGCGCAAAGGCGACAGCGGCAGGCAGAATTACCAAGTGAGTACCTGATTGGTACACTAACCACATGATAAAGGCAGGTATAAGGGTAAAAATAAGTCCATACACTAGGCTAAGTAATGGCGCATTTGCAATATCTTTAAACGCTAATGCGAGCCAGTGAAACGGCGCCATGGTTGGGACTTTGTTGCACTCAAAGCAACGCGCAAATTCGTTATCTTTATTTATAGAATGTGTAGCAGGCATAACCATTCCTCATTGTTGCTCTCATGTTAAGGTTTAGTGGAACATCGACAATCCTGCAAGCTATCCCGAGCTATAATAACAGCTGCATTAATTCTCTAACCAATTTGAAGGGAAAAACATCATATAAGCTTCGTTAGAAATTTTTCATTAAGAACAACTAAATAGTAAAATTTTTGCCTTGCCTAAATGGATTTAGATACCTTAGCGGTAGCAGGATGTAAGAGCGGGGCTACTAATGCTATTTCCCTGCTTCAAAATAACGCATTTACTTAATACGGTTGGTATAATTTAAACATGCCACGCTTAAATAGGACATCTGTCCTGTACTTGATAGGCATTAACTATAAACATTACGCTTTAATTATAACTAAGGTTTACTATGGAAAAGGTATTTCACTTAGGTCTTACGAAAGCCGACCTACAAGGCGCTTCACTGGCAATTGTTCCGGGTGATCCCGAGCGCTCAAAACGCATTTCCGAATATCTTGACTCTCCAGTCTGCTTAGCACAAACTCGCGAATTTCATATTTACCTTGGCTTTTTAAATAAAAGTCCTGTGGTAATTTGTTCAACAGGTATAGGCGGCCCATCAACGTCAATCGCAGTTGAAGAATTAGCACAGCTTGGTATCACTACCTTTTTACGCATAGGTACGACTGGCGCTATTCAACCACATATCAATGAAGGTGATATTTTGGTGAGCACGGCATCAGTGCGTTTAGATGGCGCTAGCCAGCATTTTGCGCCTATCGAGTTTCCTGCGGTTTCTGATTTCCACACCACTTCAGCGATGGTACAAGCCTGTGAATCGTTGGGCATTACTCATCACGTTGGGATCACTGCGTCTAGCGATACTTTCTACCCTGGGCAAGAACGTTACGACACATACTCAGGCTACGTCAGAAAGGCGTATCAAGGTTCGTGTGCAGAATGGCAAAAGCTTAATGTGATGAACTATGAGATGGAATCTGCGACATTATTTACCATGTGTGCAGCACTTGGATTGAAGGCAGCTTGTCTTGCCGGCGTCTTGGTAAACAGAACACGCCAAGAAATCCCTAATGTCGACCATCAAGCTGTTGAAAAGAAAGCCGTCACTGCAGTATTAAAAGCAGCTGAACTGTTACTTTCGAAATAATAGCGCTAAGCATAGAGATTGAGTGGTTACTCAATCTCTATATGTGTAAGCAAGTGCTCGGCATTGTATGCCTTTAAAACAGCTAAGCTTACTTGCAACTGGTTAGCACAGCCCTGCTTTTCTAGCAAAGTGATCCCTACTACATTTACCTCAGATAATACTTTACCCGACATCGCTAATTGACTTAGTGCACTTTGTAATGGCGATAAGCTTGGGTTGTAAGCCGCATTTTCAGCATAACGCCCATAAAAGCACTCGCCAGTGTCTAGTTTAATTTCCACCGCACTTTGATTGTGTGTGTAGGGGCAATAAGCGTGCAGATAATGCCGATAAAGCGCCGCACTGATTGATGCAGGCGATGTTTCATGAGCAGCAAGATGTTGCGCTTGAGAAAAGAGTTTTTCACTGTTGCCCAGATCGTCCGGACCAAACGAAGTCGGCAGCAAATCACACAACGAGGTTTTGCCTGTCGGCAATAAAATTTCAAGCTCCTTTGCGGTGCTTAGCTCATTCATAAATTGGCGACAAAATCCGCAGGGCGCGGCATTGATCGTCATTTTAGAGATTTCAGTTGCGCCATTTAACCACGCATTGTTAATTGCCGCTTGCTCAGCATGAACAACCAAAGAAAGCGCCTGATGCGAGAACTCTAAATTTGCGCCTAAAAACGCTTGTTGAGATTTATCATCCCAAGCAATGGCACCAACATAAAATTGTGAAATAGGAGGCGTAGCAAACTCAGCCGCAACGTCAAGCAAAGCAGCCTCAAGCTCAGATCGAGATAATTGAAAACGGTTTTGATATTGTGCTAGCTGGGAATAACTAAATATTCCACGATGGGCAATGGCGTATTGCGTTAACGCACTTTTTATTGATGGTTCTATCTTTGCCATATTGTTGTCATGTTTATCTATGGCAGGATAGTTTACGCAAGAGTTACAGCCGACTCAACCATTCTCTTGCAGATTTAAAACACTCAAAATTTTCAGCGCTGATATTAAAACGCTTAATTTTTTGTAGAAAAAGGTCATGCATATAACCTTCAAAACCAACAACGCGTGCAATATGCAAATTGCCAATATTATGCGCAACTTTTGGCATTATGTTCACAATATCAATCGCCGCAAAGCGGTGTTCAAGTTCACTCACATCCACTAATACTTTGCTACTATTATGCTTTTTTGCATATAGATTGGCTTTCTCGTATGCCGAGACCACATCGTTTGCATTCGCAATGCCTCTGACCTTCATCATAATCAGATCATTACACTCATCAAATGTGACGCTAGTAGAAATTTTGTGCATGTATCGTAGACCCATCAATCGACAATTCTTGAATAAAACAAATAAAACGACTGGTTAAACCAGCCGCGCATTTTAAATCAATGAGAATTACTGTCAATAAATATACTAATAAAAAACCAACCAAAATAAAAAAACCAATCCATTGGGATTGGTTTTGTAGCTGTTATGCTTATAAATGTAAAATTTTACAAAAATAGATTATTCAAATTGTTGCACTAACCCGTGTTGCGCATTCCCGCCGCAATCCCTGTCATCGTGATCATAAGTGCCAGTTCCAAATCGTGATTGGTTTCTTCGCGCACACGCTTTAACAGTTCTATTTGTAACAAGTTTAGAGGATCGGTATACGGGTTTCTCAGCCCGATTGATTCTTTGATCCAAGGTTGCTGTGACAACAACGATGACTCTGGCGCAAGGCCGCGAATAAGCTCGATGGCTTGCTGCAAGTTGTCTCTTAATTCATCCCCTAGGCCTATATAGTCATCACTAACTAAACTTGCATCATACATCTCGCTGAGCCAGAGATCGGCTTTACAGAATACCATTTCGAGCATTTCTAAACGGGTTCTAAAAAATGGCCACTTTGCGCTCATTTCTTGCAGCATGTCTTTACCAAACGTTTCTACGGCAGCTTCAAGACCTTCTTTTGCCCCCAGCCAAGCAGGCAACATCAAGCGATTTTGACTCCATGCAAAAATCCATGGAATCGCCCTCAAACTCTCTACTCCACCGTTTGGATTACGTTTAGAAGGCCGTGAGCCTAATGGTAATTTAGACAGCTCTTGCTCTGGCGTTGCCATTCTAAAGTAAGGCACAAACTCAGGATTCTCTCGAACAATACTGCGATACTTTTTACAGGAAGCTTCACTTATCGTCTCCATTACCTCTACCCATTTAGGTTCAGGTCGAGGAGGTGGCAACAAATTACTTTGTAAAATCGCGCTGGTATAAATAGATAGGCTCTGCATCGCGACTTTAGGTAAACCAAATTTAAAGCGGATCATTTCGCCTTGCTCGGTCACTCGCAAGCCACTTTTTAGCGAACCAGGAGGCTGAGATCTCAGCGCTTGTGCAGCAGGCGCCCCCCCTCGACCAATCGTACCTCCACGGCCATGGAAAAGGACCAGCTCAACGCCCTTCGCATCAGCAAGATTAACCAGCTTTTCCATTGCATCATACTGCGCCCATCCTGCCGCCATCATTCCTGCGTCTTTTGCTGAGTCGGAATAGCCGATCATGACATATTGCTTGGCACCAATCGTGCCTTTATACCAAGTGTTCTCAAATAACCCGCTGATCACTGATTGCGCATTGTTTAAATCATCCAGTGTTTCAAATAGCGGGGCTACCGGTAAGTTGAATTTACACCCGCTTTCTTGGAGTAATAAATGCACGGCAAGAATATCAGAGGCACTTTGCGCCATCGAGATAATGTAAATGCCGAGTGCGTTTTGGTCTTGATCCGCAATCGTTGCAAATGTCTCTAGCACCTCTTGGACATTGGAAGAAGGTTGCCAATGACGTGGCAGTAACGGTCGTCTCGAGCTTAGCTCGGTTAATAAGAAAGCTTGCTTGTCTGCTTCTTGCCACTGAGCATAATCACCAAGACCCAAATAGCGTGTTAATTCAGAAAACACTTCGGTATGTCTGGCGGAATCTTGGCGAATATCTAACTTACATAAAGACACGCCAAAACAGTCAATTCGTCTTAATACATCCAACAACAAACCGTCGGCAATATTAGCCATGCGACAATCAACCAGCGAGCGATAACACGCCTCTAGTGGCTCTCTTATCTGTGATACCTGTTTAATCTTGTCTTGATAATGCGAGGGCGTGCCTTTGATTTTATATTCCAATGCTGCAATGGTTTCTTCTACCTCGGCGCGTACTTGCTTTAATACATGGCGATAAGGTTCATTGCTACCGTCCGCTCGCGCTATAAAGCTTTCAGATGCATTACTCATAGAAAGTTCTGCACCCAAGATTTCTAGATCGCGACGATATAAGTCAAGCGCCATCCAGCGGCCGTGATCAAGCACAGATTGCGTCACATGAGAAGTAACAAACGGGTTGCCGTCTCTATCGCCACCCATCCAAGAAGTGAGCTGGATAGGACTAAAATTGGCTGGTAGTTGTAAGTTTAATCGCGTTTTCACTTGGGCGTTGAAATACCGAACAAACTTAGGCACGGCTTCCCAAAGACTATTTTCGATAACCGCGAACCCCCACTTTGCTTCATCCAGTGGCGTAGGTCGCTTTTCTCTAATATCGCTAGTGTGCCACGCTTGTGAGATCAACTGCTCAATACGGTCAATGACCTCATCGTAGACAGGGTCCTCACCTGAAGTCACCTCAAGCACTTTTAAACACTCACTCAGCTCGACGTGTTTATTGATGATGGTTCTGCGTGTTACTTCAGTCGGGTGAGCGGTTAGCACCAAATCGATTTTTAGTTTGCTTATTACATCTGCTACTTCGTTTAGTGTCAGCGCGCCAGCATCGACTTTACTTTGCAATTCATCAAGCGCCTTATCTACTTCGATCATCACGCCGTCTGGAGAGCCCGATTTTGAAATGGTGTGGAATTGTTCTGCGACATTCGCCAGGTTTAAGAAATGATTAAATGAGCGAGCAACGGGAAGTAGCGCTTCATCGCTTAGGCTACGTAAGGTGTCAATCAGCGCTTGCCTATCTGAATCATTACCGCTTCTAGAGGATTTTGCTAGGTGCCTAATTTCTTCAACTTTATCTAGCGTCTCTTGACCCTGCGCTTGTTGAATAATTTGCCCTAACATCTGCCCCAAAAGGCTCACATTACTACGTAGGCTTGCGTATTGCTCAGTCATACAATCTCCTTGATGAAAAGATACTAGAACTCCACTATACCGAGAATAAATTGATTTGCGAACGATCTATTTTCAAGACGTTAACGTAATAACATGACAAAGATAAGTATTATTCGAGTGAGCGAATGATTGTATTTTACGATGGTAACTGTCCGCTGTGTGTAGGAGAAATGAATGAACTTAAACGTTTCGATCAACACAATAAAATTGATTTAGTGAACATTCACGATAGCCGCTTCTCTACCGAGTTTCCTGAGATAGAGCATGAAGCGGCTATGGCTAAACTCCACGGTTATGATAGCCAAGGCAAGCTCATTGTAGGACTAGATGTTACCGCAGCGGCCTGGGGTCAAGTTGGCAAACATCGCTGGATCAAGTTATTGAGATTACCCATCATCCGAACAATTGCAGACGGCGTTTACTTGTTTTTTGCAAGGCACAGAATGAAAATTTCTAAACTTCTGTACCCAAATCAATGCGGTATGCAAAATAGTGGAGACTGCAATCGTGACTAACCTCGCCATTATAGTGATTGGTGCAAGTTCAGCGATTGCCCAGGCCTTTGTAAAAGCACAAACCGAACAAAGTCCCGACGTCAATGTGATCTCGGTGTCTAGGCAAGCTAAAACGGCTCAACAAGCTAATAATCTGCATTTTCAGTGTGATTATTCTAAAGCACAAATTCGTCAAGTTGCGAGCCGTATTCTCGAGTTGGGCTTAACGGTAAAGAGCGTCACTATTTTTAATGGCTTACTCCATGACGAGTTTGATAAATTCCCAGAGAAAAAGCTTGAGGAAATTGATCTCGAATACAGCATGGCGCTGTTTAATATCAATACCATGATCCCCATGCTTTGGTTGCAAGCTTTATTGCCAGCCTTGAAAGGTAAGCAGCCATGCGTAGTTACGGCTCTCTCTGCCCGTGTTGGAAGCATCAGTGACAACCGGATGGGCGGCTGGTACAGCTATCGCAGTTCAAAGTCTGCGCTTAATATGATGTTTAAAACTGCAGCAGTCGAGCTTGCGCGTCGAGCAAAAAACATTAAGCTCATTTTGTTCCATCCAGGCACTACTGACACGCCACTTTCAAAACCCTTTCAAGCCAATGTCCCAGACGAAAAACTCTTCACGCCGGAATTTGTGGCACATCAACTTAGCGGGATCATCGCAAATAGCCACCCCGATGGTACGGTGAGCTATGTTGACTGGCAAAATAAATTAATTGAATGGTGAACACATCATGAAACACTTCTCAAGTGACGATATTAAAACCTTAGACGAGCGTTATCGCGCATTGATGATAAATTCGCTGTCGGGTTTCAAAAGCGCCAACTTAATTGGAACAGTTGATGAAACAGGTCAAGAAAATTTGTCTATCGTCAGCTCCGTTTTCCACCTCGGTGCCAACCCGGCACTCGTAGGTGTGATTTTTAGGCCTCATAGCGTACCTAGGCACACACTGGAAAACATCTTAGCGACTGAAAAATACACCATTAATCAAGTCAATGTTCAAATTTATATGGCAGCTCATCAAACCTCAGCCAGATATGAAAAGAGTCAATCTGAATTTGAGGAAACGGGGTTAACCGCCGAGTATTTAAATGCTTTTCCAGCTCCTTTCGTCAAGGAAAGCAGACTAAAATACGGGCTTACACTCAAAGATCACCAAACCATCAAGCTCAACGATACCGAGCTGGTAATAGGCGAAATTGAGACGCTTCACGTTGAAGAAAGCGCTTTGCTCGAAGACGGCTATATTGATATCGAGGCACTAGATAGTATTGCAATTTCCAGTTTAGACGGCTATCACAGTACCAAACGTATTAATCGTTTGGAGTATGCAAAACCAAACAAGCCAACCAGAATTAAGCTACTTGGCTAGGTATCTTTACAACGATTCCAAGAGCTCGAGTAACTCTTCGAGCTCTTCTTTAAAGTGTTTCCTTTGTTTGTCGCTCATGGTGTCTTTAAGTTTAAAGGCGAGACTTGCATACTCTTTTATTCGTCTTGCTTGAATATCTAGGATGCGCTCAGGCAGCGCTGTGGGTGTAGTAACTATCGCTTGCTGCAACAGCTCAGGTGAAACCTGCTCAGTGCCGCTCAGTAACATAGCTTGTTTAAACTGGCTAAATCGCCTTTGTTCATGTGCACGCCAAACCTGACGCGCAAACTCGCCTTGCTCATAATATTCGTTAATAAGCTCCTTTTGTTTATCACTCAAATCACCAAGCCAACGCTCATAGCGGTTAAATTGATCTCCTTCCTCCCAGTCATCGTCCAACATTTCTTTTTCTATGTTGGCTATCAGCATTTCTCGCTGTTCACGGTTGAGCGAATTTAGGTGTGTTTCTAACTTGGGATATACGGCTTCAACGACGGAATACCAATAGTTTCTTGTAGTATACACCATATGCACCATGTCACTCTCTGTCATGGTTTGCCAGTGCTTCAACAGTGATTGGATATGAGATTTGTATTTTGGTAGTTCTGACTGCCGATGCCACGCAACCAAAGATTCTACATCAGCCTCCAACTTTTCCTCTTGCTCATCCGTCAGCTCAACATAATCGGAAATATAATAACTCGCTAACCATCCTAGGTTGTTGTAAGCCAATCTTTGACTACATCCAGCCAAACACAGTAAACATAGCGCCAGTGCTATTAATTTCTTCATCCCATTGCCTCAATTTTTGTTTTTATTACCTTATATTAACGCAGTATCTGCCATTTTAGATTTGTATTTTGTAAATCTGTGTTTCTGGCATTAGAATAACTAACAACATAGTTAGCATAGCTACCTTAAGGAGGTCTATGATGTTAGGCAGGATTTCAAAAGCATGTATCGCCATTGCACTATTAAGCCAAGCACCTTTGGCAACAGCTGGATTGGAAGAAGGCATAGATGCACTCAATGCAGGCAGGTTCGAAGAAGCACTACAAGAATTCAATTATTTAGCTGAAATGAACTACGCTCCGGGCATTTATCAACTCGGTGTAATGTATGAAGGCGGCTACGGTGTCGTCAAAAATCCACGTAAAGCGGCAGAGTTATTTCAACAAGCCGTTAAACTGGGTGAAGCCGACGCAATGTTTGCGCTAGCCGTCATGTATGACGAAGGTCGCGGCGTTAAAAAGGACCGCTCTAAATATGTTGAGCTAATGACCAGAGCGGCAAACAAAAACATGCCAGCTGCGCAATTTAACGTAGCGCTGATGTATGCAAACGGTGACGGTGTACCACAAAGTTACCGCCACGCACTTAACTGGTATGAAAAAGCCGCCGCAAACAACTACACCTTAGCCATGTTTAATTTAGCACTCATGTATTTTCAGGGCTTAGGAGTCGAGAAAAATATTGAACGCTCGTACGTATGGAATACGTTAGCGGAGTTTAATGGTTATGCTGAAGCCACAAAGAGCCGAGTGCTCGACGAGAAACAGCTTTCTCCTTCACAAATCGAACAAGCAAAAGAACTCGCTAATAGTATTTACGAGCGAATTCAAGCCGGTAAATACGTAGCAGAAACACGTACTAAATAATCTAAGCTTAGATTAATAAAAGTGTTAAATAATAAAGGTCTCCTGCGAGGCCTTTATTATTTTTCCTTATTAAGACTGGGTCAGTATCATCACACCTAGGTAGCAGTCATGCTCATTGTTAACTGTGATAATCTTTTTATTATTGTTGAACCCGCTAACACTAAGCTAAACTAGCACTTCATTCATAATGAGCTGTGAAAATGAACCGCAAAAAGAAAATTTACGAAACCTTAAAGAAAAAAGACAAGCGTGCTAATGCTAAACTCCACAAAAGCAACAAACCCCGTTATATTTCAAAAGCAGAGCGTGAAAAAATCGCAGCCCAGCAAGACATTGAGGAGTTAAATAGCGAAAACAATGAACATTAATTGCCTAGGTTTTATGTCAGCTTGTCATTAACTGTTTTAATTTAATCAATCTTCCAACGTTAGATGAGGATCTCTGCTCTTAAAATGTCGTCACAGTAACGTGCTCGTTAGCCTTAATTAGCGAAAGATTAACGTTAAACGAATGCATGCTAGAGACCTAAACTAACAGCAGTACGACTGTTTTACACAGCGATTAAACTGAATAACGGATTACTGCGTAATTCACTGCTATATGTTTGCTATCAAAGATTTTTACGGCTATCTGGCATAGCTCGGTTAAGCAGCTAAATTAATTAAAATTGAGTTGCTTGTTTGAACAGAGAAAATTCGCACTTGTTTGATGTCATTACTCCCAAGATTCCGAGTCTTTGCAAACAAGGTGGATGATGGATGCAGGGCTTGATACCCAGAATGCCTGAAATCCTTCAGGTAACGGCTCGATGTCATCGCAGCGTACGACGCCAGCAGCTTTGAGGTGCTCTGACGCTGCCGCAATATCATTGGTAACAATCTCGAGCCATGTTTCGGCTTGGCTGATACCTGGTACGCGGTCGAGCCAGAGATTATTGGAGCCAAACTCAAAGCCAACTGATGGAGCATGCTCTGTTATTTCTTTGAGGCCGATGACATCTCGGTAAAACTGAAGAGTTGCCTCGTACTGATGAGGCGGCAGCTTCATGGCGATATTACGACCAGCTGTGAACTTAACCTTAGTATTCATGTGAACTCCTTCCTGACTGAAACTGTAATCCTGTATCGTGTTAGCCTGAATATTGGGCTGAGCCAGTACTCTCTCTAGCATCAGCTTTTTTACCTGTTGATATAGTGAAGTCCCTTAAAATAACCACTGATATTTCAAGCTAAGTCTTATCTTTAAGTATATTGGATCTCTATATGTAATGGCGCTTTGCTCAACACATTAACGCTACTTTTTCCTCAAAAAGAGCCACTCTAAAGGCCTTGTAAGCAGCTTCGATTGGCTAAGCAGCATCTTGTTACGCCATTTGGTATTATTGGATTGGAGAATCGGCTTTTTATGGCTAAAGGTATAAAAGCCTTCTTCGCCATGATATTGACCCATGCCAGAGTGACCTAGGCCACCAAAGGGTAAAGACTCAACAACCACGTGCACTATGGTTTCGTTGATCGCTAGAGTCCCCGTTGCGAGCTCCTTTGACACTTTATTCATGGCAACCTGAGACTGTGTAAATAAATAACTCGCAAGTGGTGTGGTGTCCTCCCTAATATAGCTAATCGCATCATTTACGTTGGCTATTTTTAGGATGGGCAAAATCGTTCCAAATAACTCCTCTTGCATCACCCTCATGCTTTTGTTGACCTGAGTGATGATATGCAGAGGTAGCTGACGATTGTCGCGTGCTGGCTCAGCTTGCCATACACTCGCACCTTTACTTTTGGCATCAATAATAATGTCGTTTAAGCGCTGAAACTGTCTGTCGTTAATAATTGAAGTTTGGTTTTTTACACCTACTTTTGTTTTATATGTTTTTTCGTAGTGCTGTTTCAGCTCAGCAATAAATGCGTCGTATTTTTCTTCGTGCACTAACACATAATCTGGTGCAACACAGATTTGACCTGAATTAGAGAGCTTCCCCATTAACACACTTATCGCAGCGGCGCTGATATCGGCGTCATCAAGCACAATAACCGGTGATTTTCCTCCTAACTCTAAGGTGACTGGCGTGAGATTTTTAGCCGCAGCCGCCATCACCTTTTTGCCAACTGCTGTTGAACCTGTAAATAGCAAGTGATCGAATGGCTGCTCAGTAAAAGTCGAGGCAATATCAGGTCCACCTTCAATGACGCACACTTCATTGTCCAACCCTTTAAAAATGGCTCTTATCACCGCATTCACCTTAGGAGTGAACTCGCTCAATTTGAGCATAACTTTGTTTCCAGCGGCAAGGGCAGTAATAACGGGAACAATCGCCAGCTGAATTGGATAATTCCACGGGGCTATCACGCCCACGACTCCTTTTGGCACAATCTCAATTTTTGCCTTAGATGGTAGCCACTGCGCACCGGGTGAACGATGCTGCACTTTGCTCCATTTGCGCAGGTGCTTCGCGATATAATCAATCGAATTGATGCAAGGCATGATGTCTGCAATCACGGTATCGAATCGACTCCGAGTACCAAAATCCCGATCTGCCGCCTCGACTAATTGATCTTGCCGCTGCAACATACGTGATTTTATTTCAGTTAATAGACGTAAACGCTTTTCAAGCGCGGGGTAAGGATCTTGGTTAAAGCGACTTTTTAACTGAGTAAATGTGGCTATTAAAGTGCTGGTATTATCTTCAATCATTATCAGGTCCTGCTAATGTCTAATTTGAATATAGCAAGGAAAAAACAACGGGTCTATCTTCAAAAAACTAGGTATTACTATGGAGGCAGGCTGCGTATGACCGAGTTGCCTTTCGATGGACACAGCCTGTGGAGAATGGCAACTTTAAAACCCTAGTATGCTCCTTGCCAAAGTCAAGGTAACAATTGTAATTAACCCTATCGCGACTATGTTCAAAACAAACCCTGCTCGGATCATGTCTTTAATTTTGATCTCACCCGAGCCAAATACGATGGCATTTGGCGGTGTTGCAACTGGCATCATAAAGGCGCAACTGGCCGCGATTGCAGCAGGAATAACCCAAGCTAAAGGAGAACCCGTGATTGATTCAGCGACAGGGCCAAGTAAAGGTAAAAAGCCTGCAGCCGTTGCGGTATTGCTGGTAATTTCCGTTAAGAACGTAATAAGTGCTGCAACAACTAGTACTCCAAGCACTAAGCCCATGGCATCCGCGCCCGCAAGTAAGTTAGCAATGTAATCGGCAAGTCCTGAAGATTTGATCTGTGCCGCTAGTGATAAACCACCGCCAAATAATAGCAAAATACCCCAAGGCACCTTAGCTGCGCTTTCCCAATCTAAAATACGTTCGTCACTTCCCGACTTGGCTGGAAGAACAAATAGTAACAGTGCAGCGGCAATTGCAATGCCAGTATCTGACAATTTAAGACCCGTAATATCACCAATTAGCGGTCTAAAGATCCAGCACACTGCCGCTAAAATAAATACCGCAAAAACCCCTTTCTCCGCACGAGACATTTCACCGAGTGCTTTTAATTGGGAAGTAAATAACGACTTAGTATCAACATTAATTTCTTCTTTATCGACCTTGTAAGTCACTTTGGTCAACCAGAACCAAGCAAATGCCAGCATCACCAAAGACAAAGGCACACCAATCATCATCCAAGTGGCAAAGCCAATCTCAATTTGATAACTGTCGGATAAGTAAGCAGCCATTAACGCATTTGGTGGCGTACCAATTAAAGTTGCAATGCCTCCAATACTGGCTCCATAAGCGATAGAAAGTAATAGCGCTTTAGCAAAGCTTTGGCTATCTCCACCCTGCTCTTTTACCAAGTGAATAACCGAAAGTGCAATCGGTAACATCATGACCGCCGTTGCCGTGTTTGACATCCACATAGATAAAAATGCTGTCACGCCCATCATCGCTAAGATCTGTATACTCGGTTTAGTGCCTGCGAACAACATGGTATTCAGCGCGATGCGTTTATGCAGCCCCCACCTTTCCATGGCGATTGAGAGCAAAAATCCACCCAGAAATAGATAAATCAAAGGATGCGCAAACGGTGCAGCAACCGCTTTAATAGATGCAATCCCGACTAGAGGCGAAATAACCAAGGGTAATAACGAAGCCGCCGGAATAGGCACAGCTTCGGTTATCCACCAAGAAGCTAGCCAAAACGCTAAGCCTGCGGTTCTCCATGCTTCAACCGACATGCCAGTTGGTGGTTCAACCAAACAGATCAGTAACATTACCAAGGGACCAAGCCACAGAAACAGCTGCGTTTTTATCGTTTTTTTATTCTCTTCTGTCATTATCTTGAACCTTTAAAACTTATATTTTAAGCCAACAGCGATGCTAGTATCGTCTTGTGTTTCAAGGTCGAGCTGCGTTGCCATCACATACAAGTTAGTTTGTTTATCAAAAATATAGTCTGTACCTAGCGTCCACTGAGTCGCATCTTCACTGTGGCGTAATCCGCTTGAGTCTTTGGCAAATTGTAGCTTCGGTCGCCAATTATCGTCGAGTTGGTAACTTGCGCTTAGCACATAGCCATTACCCGATTTGTCTTTCGCTAGATTTTCACTGTCTTGGATGATGGCACCAAGTTGTAACTTTTGCCACTTGTAAGCCAACGCGATACGCGTAGCAACCAAATTACCAATACTGTCGGTATGACTTAGGGCAACATAGTAATCTTTATTTTTTAATGCTCGGTCACCATAAATTGCGGTTGCTGCAAACCCGGCTTCATCGTTGCTAGCGTCGTCTTTAGGTGTGTAGGTCAGAGAAAAAGAAAAGTCATTCCATTTAGGTGAAGAATAGGTAATTGAATCACCAACTCTGTCTTGGCCTGCTAGCACTTGAGCAATATCACTTTGGGTTTCGTTAAATTGATCGATTTTACCTTCACTGAACTTAAAACGTGTGTCGTTTCTGCCCACTAAAACGGTACCAAATTTCCCTTCAAGGCCAACATAGGTGTTCCTTGCTGAAAATGGCTCGGTGGTATTGTCGTGTTCAAAACCTTTAACTTGTACTTCATATTTGTAGACGAGTTTTAGATCGCTTGATAATCCGTGGGCACCTTTTACACCAATTCTCGAAAATGGTGCGTCAATTTGTGTGCCCTCTTTGGTATAGCGCATTACACCTTTGTCTGTGTTGGCAATTTGAACTTCTGCTTTACCATAAATGCTGTAGTCTGCGGCTAACGCAGAGGCTGATAACGTTGCACTGGCAACTGTCAACGCCACTAAAGATTTACTTGCTGTCATAACTTGTCTCATTTTTTGATTATTGTCGCTTAAGACAACGCAATTCTGAGACCAGAGTTTATTTTTTAATATAAATCAAATGGATAAATCAAAATCAAAGGTTAATGGTGGCTAAAATGTGCGGATTTCCGCACACTTAAATCTATAATGTGTCACTAAACTCACCCATCATCATTGGTGAACATAGTGCGATTTAAACCATACTTACTCATCTTGTCGTACAAGGTTTTTCTCGGCACTTTTAGCAAATTCATCGCATCTTTTATGCTGCCTTGGCTTTGTGCCAGCGCTTCTTCAATTAACGATTGTTCGTAGTAGCTCACCTTCTCAGCCAAACTCAACGTTTCATCAGACAAATTGTTTTGGATGTTGTTACTCGCAGTCATCGCACCACCGAGCAAAATATGGCGCTCGGCGTGGTTTCTCAGTTCTCGCACGTTCCCAGGCCAATCTTGTGCCAACAGCTGCGCCTCTAATTCAGGGCTAATTGGCTGCATAGGTTTATGAAATCGAGTAGCAGCAATGGAGCTAAAGTGTTTATATAGCAGCGGAATATCAGCTTTTCTGGAACGAAGTGATGGGATCATCACTTTGACGAGGTTAAGTCGATAAAATAAATCCGAGCGGAATTTACCTTGCGCGACTAAGGTTTGTAAATCCACTTTGGTCGCTGCAACCACCCTAATGTCCAGTGCTATTGCAGTGTTGCTGCCAACAGGCGTCACACTTCTTTCTTCTAAAACGCGCAGCAGCTTCACTTGTAAAGCCGCAGACATGGCTTCGATTTCATCCAAAAAAACCGTGCCGCCTTGGGCAAAAGAAAATTTTCCCTCGCGAGACTCTTTAGCACCCGTAAATGCACCACTTTTGGCACCAAATAACTCACTTTCAATCAGCTCTTCAGGAATTGCACCGCAATTGATAGCGACGAAGTTATGGTTTGAGCGCTCGCTATGGTCGTGTAAGTATCGTGCCACCAATTCCTTTCCTGTACCGGTTTCACCTTCAATCAATACGTCAGCTGGGGTATCAATCACAGCATCAAGCAAATGCAGCATTTGCTGCATCTGTTTTGTCTCACCTAAGATCCGCACGCCCGGCGCAGACTTTTTCTTAACTTGCGCTTTTAGCTCTCGGTTTTCCATCACCAACCGGCGTTTATCAAGCGCCCTTTCTATACAGTCAAGTAGCGGCTCTGACACGGGCTTTTCAAAAAAGTCGTAAGCCCCTTTTTGGATGGCTTTTACCGCCACTTCAACATCCGCAAAGCCGGTTAGAAATACCACAGGTAACTCAGAATCAAACTGCATTACCTGCTCTAAAAATTGAATGCCATTGACCTCGGGCATATTGATATCACAAAGCACAACACCGCTAAACTGACGAGAAAGCTTTTTTAATGCAGGCGTCGCACTGGAAAAACACTGCACAGAGTACCCTTCTATTTCAAATAGTTGCTTTAGTGCATCTCGTATACTTTGTTCATCATCAATGATTAATAGTGTTTTCTCTTCAGTCATGTTGCGGATTCTTTGTGTGTAAACTAATTAAAAACTCGGCACCACCTTGCGGATGATTATGGGCACTGAGTTTGCCATGAAACGATTCAATGATCTGTTTTGAAATGGATAACCCTAAGCCTAAACCATTACCTGATTTAGTGGTGTAAAACGGTTCAAATATGTTGGATAAAGCGTGCTGTTTTATCCCTTCGCCCGAATCAATAATAGACAGCTGGATCTTGCCTTCATGCTCCACGGCGCGAATATAAATACATTTATTATCTTGCTCAACAATCGCTTGGCACGCATTGCTAATAATATTTACCAGAACTTGCTCAAACTTAAATGGGTCAACCCAGATATTGCACGCAAGCCCCTCACTTTGAATTGCTACACCGTAGCGTTTTAGTTCAGGCCCAACTATAACTAAGGCGTTATCTACTGAGTGTTTAAGGTTGGCCACCAGCATCTTATTATCATGATGCTGACTAAATGACTTTAGCTGCGCCACGATTTTATGCACCCGAGTGATTAAAGATTGGATCAGGACCATGTTTTCGGCTACTTTGCTCACTTCTCCCTTTTGAGCCAACCGTTTAGCACTGGCAACATACGCACTCATGGCACTAAGTGGTTGATTGATTTCATGGTTAATACTGGCGCTGAGCTGCCCTATGGTTGCCAACTTGGCAGCGCGAATAAGTGCATCTTGCGCCTGTTCGAGCGCTTGCTTGCGGCTCGCAACCTCAGCCTCGAGACTCCGCTGGCTGAAAAGCAGTTGTCTGTATCCAGTCAGTTTACTCAATGTGTACTCAACAACAACAAAGAGTAAAATCAATACCAGTGCGGTTACCCCAAGCCGCGGCCACTGTGCCGCTTTTATCGGCGCAACTTCATGCAGCAAATAAAGTGTGTATTGCTTGTTAAGCGGCCTCTTTTGCATCAGCGCATCGCTGCCATGTGATGAAGTTTTAACTCTGGTTGGTGAAAGCACGCGCCAATCAATCGGTAATAGGGGTTCGTTTTCAAACTGCCTTGAGGATTCAATTTCTTTTCGCTTGGCGGGTGACAATTGCCCTAACGAGGCTAACCGCCACTGCTCAACATCAGATGCCAGCACAATATGATTGTCGTCCACAATTAAGAAATGGCTATCAGTTCCCGTATCAAGCTGGGCTTTATCTGATTCAAATTTACTGGCGTTAACCTTCATCACCACCACGCCCACAAGCGAGCCGTCTTTGTAGACAGACTTAGCAAAATAGAAGCCACGGGTTTTGGAACGTAAACCGAGCGCAAAAGAGACATGTTCATTGCCCTTGATTGTTTCGTAAAAATAGGGGCGAAAGGCAAAATTGCTGCCTTTATAGCTATGCGGCAAATACCAGTTGCTACTTGCAATCACAGTTCCACTGAGGTCTAGCAGGTAAACGTCTGACGCACCACTGGATATTTGAATGTCCTGTAGATATCTGTCCAGTTCATTGGAGTTTATAGCGGTTGCTTGCTGTAAGCCTGATTGCACCAAATTGCTTAAGCTCAATTGCGTTTGGATAGCTTGATAACGAGTAAATTCAGTCTGGATATAACTATTGAGCTTCTCTAGGTTGGTTTTAGTCTGACCAAGGACATTTTCCTCATCCTGTGCCACATTGAACAAATAGCTTGCCCACAGCCCACAAAATAATAATAAAAGATAAATTAATATCTTAACTGAGAACTTATGTGACACACGCAACTCCTAATTGAACTCATTGAGTCTATCAGAAGCAGAATATCAATTAAATCAAATCTCTTTAAATCAATGTATCACTAAGCGCTAAGACCGGAGATAAGCAAGATTATATCCCCGGTCTTGATTTTAAACGCGTATTAGTTGGCGTATTAATTCGCGCTAATATTTAGCGTTACATTGCTCGCTGCTTGGTAGCCTTGCAGGCCGATATGCCAAGTGCCTGCCTGAGGGTTGGAGATTGTACATACCTCATTATTGCCATTTTTGTACGGACGACATTGGTAGGTGCTGGTATTTGGTTGCGTGCCAAAATTAACATAAAGATCCGCGTCTCCCGTGCCTCCCGACGTCGTAATTGTCAGGGTTTGGTATCCCGCGGTTAGTGCTTGACTAAAATACTGCCACTGTCCGCTGGCGACAGAAATATTATTGATAGTTTCGTCAATAGGCGTATTGCCACTTGAGGTATCGTATTGCCCTACCAAACTGACCCCCGAAATCGCGTTCCATGCTTCTACCATCACGTAATACGTGCCAGTTTGCACAGCGGAAATATTGCATTGCTCGTTACTAGACGAGTTAGTGCTTTTGCAGTCATGAGTGTTCAAAGTAGGTTTGGAGCCATAGCGAACGTAGAGATCGGCATCACCAGTACCACCTGACGTGGTAAAACTTAAATTAGTTGCACCTTGTGGTACTTCCATGGTGAAAAACTGTTGGCTTTTAGAAGCGCCAGAAATCCCCGTTTTAGCCACGCCATTTTCAAGCTCATTGTTTGGCGATGGCGGAGGTGTATCACCCGCATTTTTGCCAAGCTCAGCAACAAACGCCAGCGCGAGTTTTGCAAATTTTTGTGCATGTGTTGAATCAAATTCGGTATCGTTGGTGGTATGAATTTTTCTGTTGATCTCAGACATTCTTGATTCAAATGGCATGGAAGCTGGGAACCCTTGCTGATACCAAGATGCATGGTCAGAACAACCATAACCGCATTGGTCATAAGCATAGCTTAGGTTTGGCAAATAAGTTTCTATTAATTGGCCTAAGAACTGATTCTGTGCGCTGTTTGTATAGTCTGTCATCATCACAATATCCGCACTACTGCCATTGCGGCCAGTCATATCAAATTGTGTCATACCGACTACGTTTTTTCCCTGAGAGCTGTACGACTGCGCGATAGCTTTAGAACCTCGAAGCCCAACTTCTTCTGCCGCAAAGCCCATGATTTGGATTGTCCTCTGAGGCTGATAACCATCTTCAACAATAGCGCTTAGCGCTTCGGTAAGCACAGCTATCCCAGAGGCATTATCATCCGCACCCGGCGCAAGCCCACTCGAGTTAGATTGGTTAATTGAATCAAGATGCCCGCCGATAATAACGATTTCATCACTCAGTTCACTACCTGGAATGGTGACAATCACTGAAGATTGAGCCCAAGAATGGCTAAAATATTCAACACTAATATCTGAGCGACTTGCTGCAATATCACTCCATGTTTGCTTGACCCATGCAGCAGCATCAATGCCTGTTTGCGAGGTATAATAGCGGTTATAAAAACTGGTTAGCGAGTTGACGCTGCTGTCCAAGTTCACTGTACTGACTTTTGAGATTAAGCTGTTAACCCGAGTGGGGTTATCAATGCTGTAGTTAACCAGCGTCGCACTTGGGTTTACGCTTTCTAACTGTGCAAGATAGCTTTGTGCCTGCTCTAAGGAGTCATGGGCGACAAAACCACCACAGCGGTGATATTCGTCGTGCATAAATGCACTCAGGTGTGAGTGTAAGTTTGCAGGTACTTTTAACGCTTTGACTTCACTGTTTGGTAAAGAAAGCTGCTCGAAATGAGTACCGCGAATAGAATTATGGACTTGGAAATGCTGACTAGACTTCGCATCCATCGTCACCCAAACCTCTTCAGACGCTTCAGAAAAGCCACTCAAACAGGCAATGCTCAGTAGCATAGGTGTAGTTAATTTCATTGTTGTATCCTCAACTCATTTGAATAACAACATGATTTAAGCGCTGAGCAAAATAAAAGGATTATTCAAATGAGGTAAATTTATGATTTTATTTATTAATAAAGAAAGGGAGCTTTCGCTCCCTATAATTGTTACTTAGTTCGCTTTGATATTCAGTGTTACACCGCTTGCTGCGCTATAGCCACGTAAATCAATATACCAAGTACCCTGTTGTGGGTTTGCAATCGTACAGGTCTCGTTGTTACCGTTTTTATAAGGGCGACACTGATAGCTCGACGTTGTTGATTGAGAACCAAAGTTTACGTATAGATCCGCATCACCTGAACCACCTGAAATGCTCACTTCAAGGCTGCTGTAGCTAGCATTTAGATCTTGCGTGAAACGTGTCCAGCTGCCAGATGCAACACTGACATTTGACTCAGTGCGATCAATTGGTTGAGTTCCACCTGTTGAGCTGTATGTACCAGTCAAAGTTACGCCCGAAATCTGATTCCACGCTTCGACCATCACGTAGTACTTACCAGCTTGAATGTTACTAATATCGCAGCTTTCGTTGCTTGTAGACGTTGTGCTATTGCAGTCATAGGTGTTTAGTGTCGGACGAGAGCCATACTTAACATAAAGGTCCGCATCACCGCTACCACCAGAAGTTGTGAAGTTTAGGCTAGTCGCATCAGCTGGCACATCAAGGGTAAAAAACATTTGCTCTTTTGCCGCGCCACTGATCCCAGTGCGAGGCTGACCGTTCGTCAACTCTTCGTCGCCACCAGGAGGTGGTGGTGGGTTAGTATCACAGCTACTACCTGTGCTTAAGTTTGAGTTAACGCCAACCGCTGCTAAAGCAGCTTGTACGTCACCTGGTTCATAACCTAGGTCACATGCCGCATCCATTACGCCATTACCAGCTAAGTCCCAGTCAGTATTAGCGGTCCAATACATTTGGTTAGCTTTTGCCATTACGATAAAGGCTTTTTTCGTATCCCAACCTGCCGTAGTTGCTAGATTGTAGAAGGCTTTATTGAACACCCCTGAAGTGTGGTGAACGTCCATGCTAGACGTATAGTTAGACTGATGATCGATTGAGCGACCGTCTTGCGTTGGGTCATTCATATAACGCAATGCGCCACTGCCTTTGAAGATGTCTTGGCCAACTAACCAGTCATTGCTGCCTTTCATAAAGAATTCGGCGGCTTCACCTGCCATATCAGAAAACGCTTCGTTCAAGCCACCTGACTTATAACGGTATACCAGACCTGAGTTTTGCTCAGTGAAACCATGGCTCACTTCGTGAGCAGATACATCAAGACTTACCAACGGGTAGAATGTATTCGCACCATCGCCAAAAGTCATCGCGCTGCCATCCCAGAACGCATTTTCATAATTGCTGCTGTAGTGAACACGCATTTTAAGCTGGAACGACAATGGCGCAGTACCTAGCCAATCGTTGTACATGTTAAACACAACATTACCAAAATAATGTGCGTCGTTCAGCGGTGAGTATGCACCGTTAATTTCTTTAACTGTGTTTTCTGGGCACGTAAAGCTATGTGCAGTCGAACCGCTGCTACCGTGATTTAAGTTAATTGTCTTAACGTTCGCATTCGTCATGGTACAAGTATTACCCGACTGCGCTACGTCTAGATGACCGTAATCAGTACCATACTGGTAACGACCCGTTTTTTGGTTACCACCAGGGCCTGTCGCATTTGCATGCTGCAAGTTGTTGAAGCTTTCTAACACTTCGCCTGTGTTTGCATCAATGATCAAATATGGACGCTTAGGCTCATCACCATAAGTAACAAAAGTGACTTCGTACACTAAACGTGCCGTTGAATTGCCATCAAGCCAGATCGCAAGGCGAGATTTTTCGTTATGTTTTTTAAGCTTTTTGTCTGCACTAAGCGACTGTTTTTCAAACTGACTCAACGCCATTTTGGCATTTAGCTTGGGTTTTACCGAACCGATGTCAGCCGCGATGTTATAAACCGCCGCACCGTGAGCTTTTTTAAGCGCACCGGCATCGTCAAACGTCAAAATGACCGAATCACCAATCACTGGTAATCCTTGGTACATTTGTTGGAAACGCTTAGTTACTTCACCTTTTTTACTATTGAAGCTTTTAAGCTCCTTTAGTTGGCTAGCATTTTCTAAACCAATCAGCACTTCTGGCTGTGTACTCAACACAGTTTGAGAGGCTGATTTAAGCATAGTATTAATGTCAGCTTGCTGGTTTAAGTATTGTTTTGTAGCAGCTTGAGCACTGAGCGAAGTAAACGCAATCGCACACGCCGTAGCCATAGTTACTGTAGATAATTTCACGAATTACACTCCTAGTATTGTTGTTTTATTGTCCTTTTCATCATTGCTTCACAAGAAGTCTTGGATGAAATGTGACTGTTTTCTCCTTCAACTGCAGAAGACATGGCAAGCCATTAGCTTTTGCCACGCCTTATTAGACTAGGCAGCAAATCAAATAAATAAACCCCAAAGTTAACATTTTAATAATATTTAATTTACTTTAAATATTTATGCAATGCTTTCATGCATTTGTTTAAAAAATAGACCCAGGCTTAATATCTTGAATTAAGTAACAAAACACATCTTTGTAAATTTTTTGATACGATATGAGTAAATATGCCAATTTCTTCCCTAAAATAACTTTACAATCATTATGTTGTATCAAAACATGTAGTAACTACTCGGTAATTCTTTCTTGTTTGTGCTTCATTTGTTCAACCCAACAACATATAGAATTTAAAATTATTAATAAAATTCAATAAATTAGAAATCTTACTCTCTCGGTATAACACTTGCAGTTTGAATAATTACAAGCTGCAACGAAATTAGGAGGAGTAATGGATACTTTTGAAATATTATCCTACGCAGATCATAGAGTTGGGGCCGTTCTAACAGGGAAAGCAGCCGCAGAAGAATTGCAAAATGAATTGTTAAATAGCCACCTTGTTCAACATGAGCATCTACAACTGGTTAATCCGTATGACAAAGATGCCGACAAAAGACTTGAACCTAAAAGCGAAAGCCGTCTTGCCAGAAACATGCTTAATTGGCATTTATACCTTGGCAGCATGGGGGTGATATTAGGCTTTCTCATCGCAGGGCTATTGGTAAGTTATGGACCGGCTTTCACACAAGCTAATCCTTACTTAACGTTTATCGCTTTATTAAGCCCCGGCTTATTTTTAGGGCTATTTGCTTCAGGCCTTATTTCTTTGCGTCCGGACAAAGATGCGTTTAATCAGGCGGTGATGAATAAAATCGCAGAGGGCAAGTGGCTGCTTATCATTAAAACGAATAATGAGGCGCATCGCAGCAAACTCATGTCGTTTTTTAAAAACAGCACCAACGCAGACGTTTTAAACTAGGGCCTGTTGACCTTTGCTGTTTGATTTTTGTTCTCCTGAGTGTGTTTTGATCGCGACGCTCGACTTGCCGCCTAGTAATCTAGGCAAAAGTTGAGCAACAATGAACAAAGCGCACTCAGGGGAACCCAAAGGGCAGCGCTTGATTGGAATTTCTACTGTGTTATCGCCTAACTTACATAGAATAACTATGCTACGCAGGCTCTGCCTTGTATAAATACCAATCAAACTGCTGCAAAAACAAACTTGAAAGGTCAACAGGCCCTAGAATAAGAGGTAACCTACATGGAAATTTTTAATGCAATAAAGCAAGATCACGATCATCAACGCGCCCTATTGAATATGTTGGCAGACACGTCTGGTGATTCAAAGGTCCGCGAAAAATACTATAAAGAGTTGAAAGACGCGCTAGAAGCGCATGCCATCGCAGAAGAAAGGTACTTTTACGCCCCTCTCATGGACAGCGATATGACGATCGAAGACTCTCGCCACGGTATCGCGGAGCACCATGAAATTGATGAGTTAATTGAGGCACTGGATAATACGGAGTTTTCCGACCCTAGTTGGCTTACTAAATTGAAAAAGCTCAAAGACAAAGTTGAGCATCACTTGGCCGACGAAGAGCAAGCGTTTTTCCAGCGTGCGGGTAAGGTACTTGATAAAAGTGAAAAGTCGCAACTTGCAGATGAGTATCAAAAAGAGATGGAAGAGCAGTTATAGTTTTCTATGCTCACAACATGTTGTGGGCATTTATTTTGCTGAATGTTGGTAAGCCGATACCATCACAACAATTTACCAATTAATACCAGTCCAAGCATGAGCAGTAGTCCATTCATCACCAGCAAAAATTGCTTTTTAGGTAAGCGTTTCGCAAGGTGCACACCGAGCCTATTACCAAGCAACGCTAAAGGTGTAAAACAGATAGCAAGCAGCACATGTTGCCACTGTAACAACCCAGTTGCAGAGAAGGTCCCCAACTTAATCACATTCATCAGCGCAAATAGTACCGCAACCGTCGCGATATAAGCCGTTGGCTCTAATTTTCGAGCGTTAAAATACACCATGAGTGGTGGGCCGCCTGCATGAATTAAGGTCGTGGAGATACCAGCTGCGGTAGAGGTGCTCGCGGCCAGTAACCTTAAGTGCCCAACACTTTCAGGTGTATTTTTAATCAGTAAGCTTTTAAGCGCAAATACTATACTCATCGCTGCAATCACAACCGTCAGCCAAAACTCACTGACACCTTGAAGAAAAAGCGTTGCTAAGGCTATCCCGACTAGTGTACCTGGCAATAGCCGCTTTAATTCTGACACATTCCATAAGCGCCAATAGCTCTTCAGGCTAAAAACATCCGCGACGATAAGTAGCGGAAGCATCAACGCAATGGCATCCCTTGGGTTCAACACCATCATCAAAATTGGAACAGAAAACGCCCCTAACGCACCTGCGAAGCCAGACTTTGAAATACCACTTAGCAGAACGACAAGGGCAATTACTGCAAGTTGAATTGGTTCTGTCATTCTTCAATTCCTTTAATTTTAGGCGCTGAATTTAATAATTAAGTAATAAAAACCACAGCGCTTCAACATCTGTTACTGCGGTAACCTGCATGTTGTCACCAGCAATCAGACCGATGCCATCGCCTTGCTGAAACCCCTCACCATCAAGCGTCGCTTCGCCGCCAACAATGTGCAAATAGGCTTTTTGCGCGTGCGCATTCAGCTCAATCTGTTGACCTTGATGTAGCTGCAAGCGGTATATTTCAGCTTCAGCATTGATACTCAGAGTACCCTGTGCGCCTGTAGGCGTAACAATGGGCGTAAGTGCGCTACTTTGTTTAATTTGAATTTGTTCATAACTTGGCATTATGCCTTTAAGCTTTGGCTCTATCCAAATTTGTAAAAAGTGTGCAGGCGCTGTCTTTGAAGCATTATATTCTGAATGAAGAATGCCACTACCTGCGCTCATTCTCTGAACTTCACCTGCCGCCACAGTAAACTGATTACCCATACTATCTTGATGTGCTAATTCACCGCCAATGACATAGGAAATAATTTCCATATCTCGGTGACCATGAGTATCAAAGCCATGACCACCAAGCACCGTGTCATCATTGATCACCCTAAGATTACCAAATCCCATGTGGGCGGGATCATAATATCGACCAAATGAGAAACTATGTTGGCTTTGCAACCAACCAAAATCAGCTTTACCTCTATCTTGTGCTTTTCGAATATATCGCATGTTTCGCTCCAAACGCATGTTGATGACCTTAGTCTATTGCCTGTTTGAAACGAATAAAATTTGATAATTTAACATCAATCATTCTACTCAACAGAATCTTCCAGCTGCATGCACCGATATCTTAACTCACCAATAAATGCGCGCGCTGCGGGCCCAAGCCTGTCACCATCTTTAAAAATAAGATGAAGCTGTGCTTTACGCTGACTATGTTGCGATAGTGGTAGTGGTTTCAAGACGCCAGAATCTAGTTGCGTTTTGATAGCCGGAATAGGTAACCAAGCAAATCCTAAGCCTTGCGCTATCATATCTATCGAGGTTGTCATATGGCTCACCGTCCAACGTTGATGCGCCCCCAACCAACCTTCATCTTTTTTACGTGAGATTGCAGAGTCTCTCACTACGATTTGGCGATGGGATTTTAAGTCTTCGAATGTAAGCGCGCGACCAAATTGATGTAATGCGTGATTGGAATTTGCCACTGCAACAAACTCAATTTGGCACAATTCTTCACTGAACCCGTCTTGTAAAGTCACCGGCGAGATAGCGATGTCTACGTCAGTATTTTGCAAAAGTTCAGATGCGCCTGTTAATACTGACTCAACCAGCTCAACACGCAATAAAGGGTATTGCGCAGATGTATTTTCTAGCACCTTATAGAGTACCTGCTGTGGGAAAATTTCATCGACCGCTATGCGCAGTTGACTCTCAACTCCCTCGCCCAGCGTCTGCCCTACCGCTTCCACTTTCGCCGCTTCTTCCAAGAGATAATTGGCACGGCGCAGCATCATTTCACCCGCTTCGGTTAACAGGGTTCTTCGCCCTTCGACTCTAAAAAGCTTAACACCAAGGCCTTCCTCAATTTTATGGACCGCAGTGTGGATACTTGACTGGCTTTTATGTACTTCTTTAGCAGCTTGATTAAAACCACCATATTCAACAACGGCTCTAAACATTCGCCACTGCTCTAGTGTTACTCTCAACATACTGATTTAACCTTATATTTATACGTTATTGTTCAATGGCTGGTGGTTTATCTTCACAATTTTCACCATGGCAGGTATTAAGATCTTCTTGCGCTTTTTCGTCCGCCTGAAGTACCTGTTTGAGGTCAGCCATACGCTGACGGATCGCAACACCATAGCTTTCATCGTCTCCCCACACATCGGCGAGCATGTGCATAGATTCAACATCGTGTTTGGTAAAGAGGTAACCCGCTCGTGCGACATCTTCTTCACTATGGCCCAATAACTTAAGCGCCTGCTCACCTAGCTTCACAGCAGAGACAAAAGTTTCTCGCTCAAAGACAGTGACACCCAATTTTATTAGTTGGTAGGCATGACGACGGTCGGTCGCACGAACTACAAGTTTTAGATCCGGAAAGTGTTGTTGCGCTAACCTGACGATTTCGAGGGTTTTATCTGGTTCATCAATCGCTACGACCAGCATTTGCGCTTCGTGAGCCCCTGCGGCTTCGAGCAAATCTAATCGTGCACCATCGCCATAAAATACTTGATTGCCAAAGCGACGGAGTAATTCAATTTGACTTGGGCTGTGATCCAAAATCGATAAATGATAACCCTGCGCATGGAGCAAGCGCCCTATCACTTGGCCAAAACGCCCGTAGCCGACCACAATCACGTTTTGTGTCGCTTCCATCGTCTCTAAGCTATCTTGTTCTTGAGTAGTATTGGCTTGGCGTTCAACTATTTTGTCGTAAAGAATAAAAATAAGGGGCGATCCGAGCATAGATACCGCAACAACCAGTGTAACTAATGCGACTTGATCTGGAGTTAAGATTGCTAAACTACCAGTAACAGAAAGTAGTACAAACGCGAACTCTCCGCCTTGACACAGGGCTGCGGTAAATAACCATGTCGCTCGCTTATGCAGTGAAAACGCCGTTGCCAACATATATAAAATAACCGCCTTTAACCCCATTAATAGCACCACTGACGCTAAAATAAATAACCATTTTTGTGCCAATAAGGAAAAGTCGATTGATGCGCCTACTGTCATGAAAAAGAGGCCAAGTAGTAACCCTTTAAACGGTTCAATATCGGCTTCTAATTCGTGGCGAAATTCACTTTCCGCGAGAACAACACCCGCGAGAAATGTTCCAAGCGCTGGGGATAAACCAATGCTTTGCATCAATAACGCGGTGGCGATAACGATAAATAGCGCCACTACGGTAAATAGCTCGCGCATTCGAGTGCTGGCAATATATCTAAATAACGGCGCGGCGACATAATGCCCAGCGGCGATGATAGCCAAAATGACAAAAACAGAGATAATCACTTGGAGATAAGTCGGAAAAGCGTGTAACAAATTGCCGTGGCTATCACTCACAGCCAAATCACTAAATGCTAACAACGGCATAATCGCGAGAATGGGGATCACGGCTATATCTTGAAATAACAACACCGAAAACGCATTTTGACCGCCAGATTGTTTAATCAAGCCTTTTTCATTTAAGGTTTGCAGTGCAATGGCGGTAGAAGACAGTGCCAACATTAACGCGATGGCTAATGATTGCTGCCACAAAAAGCCAAGCGCTAAATCAATCGCGAAATAGAGTACAGCCGTTGTTATAACCACTTGTAAGCCACCGAGACCAACTATAGAGCGGCGCATCGTCCAGAGCCTTTTGGGTTGTAACTCAAGCCCGACTAAGAATAGCATCATCACCACGCCAAACTCAGCAAAGTGCATGACGTCAGTTTGCTCTCCCACAAGATGAAGAAGATGAGGACCAATTAGGATCCCTGCTAATAAATATCCAAGCACAGAGCCAAGCCCTAGCCGTTTAGCGATTGGAACCGCCAATATCGCAGCAGCCAAATAGATAGTCGCGAGCAGTAACATAATAAAGACACCTGTTGTTGTTATCGTCTTTATTATGTTCAGGGTAAGTGCATTTATCCAGTCTTCGTTCTAAAAAACAAAATATAAGTGACTAAAATCCAGCAATTAATTTTGTAAATCCGAATATATTGTAGGATGGCAGATCTGCATCAAAATACTTGGATCTGGCAGGCAGCTAAGAGCGAGGAACGGACATTGATGATCATAAAAATGTCCAAACCATGATAGCTTGAGAATGACACTTAATTGTTAACCAAACCGAAGTATTTAACTAATATCTCCTCCATCAATGTCCTACTATTTATCAGTCTAGTGCTTCCCATATTTTGGTGACATTTTAGTCACATTAGGTTTGCTAATATCCCATCATCTCATCAATTTAATTTGCTTAAATATTGGAGGAAGACGATATGAGCAAGCAAATGAATCAGGCATTGTGGCCAATAAGTAGAGGGAGGTTATTATGAGTTGGCAAGATAATAAGCTTTCGAGGTTGGCTTTGTGGGTAGTACTTTTTAGCGTGCCACTGTTTTCCTACGCAGCAGAGGCTCCCGGAGCACTAACTATTATTGTGACTTCACAAAAAACAGAACGACCACTTTCCAAGGTACAAGTTACGCTTAAAAAGCGAGAGACCGCCTCAATACAAACATTAACTACCGATAAACAAGGGCGCATTGTTGTTGATTTACTTAATCCAGGTTTGTATGCGTTAACATTAAACAAAGATGGCTTTGTTCCACTTTATGAGCCGAGTCTTCGTGTGGTTACTCGCAAGAATAAGAAAGTCGAGTTCGAGCTAAACGAACAAAATATTGAGGTGATTGAGGTTCGAGCACAACAAGCGGATAAAGCGGGCTCAGGTTCAAACGCTTATCTGGATAGAGAAGCATTACGAGGTGCTGTTGGTGGTGGTGCTGATCCTTTACTTTCATTAGATGGCTTGCCGGGGTTAGCATCTTCAAGTGAATTCGCAAGCTTCAGTGTTCGAGGGCGAGGACCTAGAGATAATTTAGTGTTTGTGGATGATCTCCCTTTCGATAAGGCTGTCCATTTTGATGCAACATTAGGAGAGGAGGAAGATGTCGGGGGTGGTGGTCGATTCTCGATATTTGCGCCGAATGTCATTAGTGGTGCTGAGTTTTCTCCCGGTGGTTGGGGACCAGCATATGGCGGACGTGCAGCTTCACTACTGAAACTCGAAGTTGCCGATGGCAACCCTAGTCCATCAGCAAGCTTTCGTTACGATCTCGCGGGCTATGAAGTGGGCTACGATGGTCCTATGGGAATTACAGAAGACGCAACCATGTTGTTTTCTGCTCGCCGATTAGATTTCGGCCAATTATTTGAAACAATAGATGAATTAGATATAGGCAATCCGGTTTTAAGAGATGTTATCTTAAAGTCGGTTGTACCAATAAATCAGAACCACAGCGTTGAGATTTTATTAATCGATACCCAAGAAGATTATTCCCGCGATATAACCCATGTTTTTGCATCCCCTAACTTTGAAGATGTTGCTCTGCAAGATGCTGAACAAGATAGTGATTTATATGGTTTAACCTTGCGTTCATTTGTTGGCGAAACATCTGTTTGGACTAATAAGCTGTACTACCGTAAAAGTGATAAAGTTAGCTCAGAAGGCGAAGCCTTTCCAGATCTTGTCCCAGAGGGAACACCTGCCTCGGGTCTTCCAATACGTGAAAATATTATTACCATTAGTGAAGGTGAAAAAGAGCTTGGCTGGAGAAGTGATTTTGAAACAGAAAATCAGTGGGGTATGTTCTCCACAGGTATTAGAGTTAGTCAAATTGAACTAGATTACAGCACGGTTTTAGATAGTGACTGGACTCGGTTTGTTTATGATGACGATGATTTTAGACCCGACCCAACACAGCGTTATATTGTATTAACACCAGAGAATATGAATTCATCAATACGTCAAAAGAAAACTAACTATGCTGGCTATGTTAATCAAGTAATTGAATTTGATAGCTTGAACTTTGCAACGGGGTTGCGCTTTGAGCAAGACGGTTTTGCTGACGAAAGCTTGGTTTCACCTCGATTTAGTATTGACTGGATGCCAAATGACTCCGTTAAATATTTTGCCACGGCAGGAATTTTTCATCAGTCACCACGCTATTTAGAGATTGCCGCTAATGAAACTAACGATTTAAAGAACGAAAAAATCACCCATAGCAGCATTGGCTTTCAGTATTTTTCGACAAGTAATTGGTCAGTATTAACAGAGGCTTATTACCAAAGCCTTGATGATCTTGTAGTTGACCTTGACAGAGCTAGTGGTACGTTTGCCAATGTTGGGGATGGAACGTCATACGGTGTAGACATTGTTGTTAATGCCACTATTTTTGAAGGACTTTACGCTAGTGCAACCTACTCTTACAATGATGCTGTTGTAGACCGTAAAGATGGCCGCGGCGAGCTTGCTGCTGACTTTAGCCGAGAGCATGTCGCTACACTAGGTTTGACATGGGAAATTAATGACCGTTGGAAAGTTGCTGGTCGTTACAAGTACCTTTCTGGTTTACCTGATGATGAGTTTATAATTCACGAAAATGTATTGAGTGATGGACAACCGTTACGCTATTCCAAAGAAATCATTGAACGTAATATTGGTCGTAAAAGTGGTGCTGGAATATTAAACGTCCGCGTTGATTATCGCAGGGCTTTCGGCCCTATAGACATGACAGCCTTTCTTGATGTCATTAATGTCACGGCGGCTTCTTCAAATGATGAAAGTGAGTTTGACTACCGTCGTGGTGTTGTTGTTAAAGATGATAGCGAAGCTGAGCCGCTAATTGGCTTGCGGTTAGATTACGCTTGGTAGGAGCGAAAATTAAAGGAGAGTTGAGCATGGCACAAGCGCTTGATGATGCAGCAATTCGTGCATTGATTGTAGAAGACAATCGTGACATTTGTGAAAACATTGCCTCCTACCTTGAAAAGCATCGCTTCATCCTAGATTTTGCTTATGATGGCATCAGCGCTATGCACCTAGCAAACACGAATACGTTTGATGTGATAGTTTTAGACCTAATGCTTCCGGGCATGGATGGTCTGCGCTTTTGCCAAAAGTTACGCACTGAGGCTGATGTTGAAACGCCTGTGCTCATGTTAACCGCCAGAGACACGCTCGATGATAAACTAAAAGGATTTGAAGCAGGGGCTGATGACTACTTGGTTAAGCCCTTTGCGTTACAAGAGCTGCATGCTCGACTTCAAGCACTACACAAACGTAGCCTTGGTAAGAAAGACAAGCTTTTAGTGGTTGACGATTTAACCCTAAATCGCTCAAGATTAACGGTATACCGTGCAGGAAAACGTATTGAGCTAAGCCCTATCAGTATGAAACTCTTGCAACGGTTAATGGAAGAATCACCGTCTGTCGTAACTCGCGATACACTTGAAACTTTATTGTGGGCAGATGAACACCCTGACTGTGATGCGCTTCGTTCTCATATGTACAAACTTAGGCAAGCCATTGACAAACCCTTTAATAAACCACTTATTCATACCATACACAGAGTTGGTTATCGACTTGCCGATGAAGAATAATGATGTATAGGTACAGTTTAAGAAAGCGAGTTGCTATTGCCTTTGCTGTGTGTGTTGCAGTGCTCAGTCTGGTTTGGGGCTTTGCATTTTTTGCCGCAATTAAGCTCAGTGAAGATCGAGTACTAACGCGTCAACTTGAGCATGCGGTTGAAAGCTATCCTACTATGCCAGCGAATCTTCGAACCTATGAACATATCGATAACTTACCTGAACCTCTGAAAATGTGGGCGCAAGCTCGCCCTGAAACCGGCGTATACGAGTTTGAAAGCGCTGAATTACATGTTGCTGTTATTCAGCCAGCCAATTCTTCTCAAAGTGTGTTTATTGTTTTCGATGTTGCTGGTATTGAGGCTGAGTCATCTGAAGACTGGTGGTGGCTACTTGGTATTACTGGTGTAGTGGGAGCACTTGGATTGCTCGGGTTTGGGCTTGGAGTGATTGTGATGCGCAGAGCCTTGGCTCCAGTAACACAACTTGCAAAAGTTGTGTCGAAGATAAATCCAGAACAGCTTACAGATGAAGACCATAAACGTATTGAGGCTAGTAAGTTCGGTGATGATGAAGTCGGCGTTCTTGCTAGAACTTTAGAGCAAACATTAGAGCGGATCGGAGCATTTATCGAAAGAGAACGCTATTTTACAGGAGCTGCCAGTCATGAATTGCGAACGCCTATTACTGTGATAACTGGTGCGTTAGAGTTGCTTGAATTGAGTACTCTTTCAGATACGGATAAAAAAACATTAGCTCGCCTTAAGCGTGCAAATCTCGATATGAAAACCACCATTGAAATGTTTTTGTGTCTAGCTCGTGAAACAGATGATGGTTTATATGATAAGCAGTTTTTTGTTATGCCGCTGCTAAATAAAGCAATTGAACAACAGCATCACTTGTTAAATGGCAAAAGCATAGAATTAAACATTGAGCAATTGGCTAATCCTAAAATTTATGGTCATCCCCCGGCATTTTTTATAACGGTCAATAATATCATTCGAAATGCGTTCGAGCATACACTATTAGAACAGGCTAAGATCTCTATTTTGATTAAGGAAAATGAGCTTTTAATCACTAATCAGCTCAACATTAGACATGATGAGAGTAATACCTCCATCGAGGCAACTTCGGCTCAGGGTTACGGATTAGGTTTAGGTATTGTACAAAGATTATGTGAACGCAATGAATGGTCATTTTCATTGCGTTCTGAGGCTGGCTATATGGTCGCTAGTTTGTCATGGTAAAATTTAAAATTGTTCTGACTCATCCAAAAGGAATTAGGCTTTACTAAAACTTATAAATAACCCCATTACTACCTCAGCTTCAAAATCACTGCGTGCAATAGGGCTATCTCTAACTTCACTACTGAAATATTCAAATAGTGCTTCACCATATATTTGCCAATCACTGTTTATGTTTTTTCGGTAGTTGTAGTCAATACCAAATGAACGTAATCCACCACTTAGTTTGGTTTCTTCTAAGCCTGATGATAGCGATTGCATTTCATTAATACCAAACCCTTTGTTTGCGTAGTCACTGTCGTGTACTACGAAAACTAAATTAACTTCAGAGCCTGTACCGTCAGTTTGCTCACCGAATCGACGACCAACACCAAATAACGCTAAATTTCCTTCATCGCTGGCAACTACACGACTAACTAACCAATAGCGCCAGTCAGGGGTAAATGAGCGGCGAGCTTGTAAAACCAGTTCAAATCCTTCTTCTTGATTACCAAGGCCATCTAATCTGCCATCGTCAGAGTCGCTTTCTTCTCGGCCTTCTTCAAATCCGATCAAAGCACCTACCAGCCAATTGTCACTAAGTAGTCCTCGCCAGCCAATTGCTTCTCCTGCAAAGTAATAAATATTATCACCACTGCGCCATTGCACAGCACCAGCAGGTTGTGCTTCAAATCCAAATTCATCAGAACCTTCGTAAGCGGATTCATATTCAATCCCCAGCCCTAAGCCAAGTGCCCAGCCATCTTCACTCTCGGTGAAATCATCAACAGACGGAAGAGGAACTAAAACAGGATTGTTTTCTTGTGCTATTACTGCGTTATTAAAGGTAGTTTGTATGAGCAGTAAAACAGCTAAAAATATGAGTTTTTTCATATGACTAACTCGATTTTTGAAAGGGATTTTATATAAATATTTATACGTATAAGCGTAAGAAATGGTTCATTACTACTGTTAAATTTTTTATTCGAATGCAGCGTTGTCACAAGAAGAGCCCTAGCCGTTTAGCGATTGGCACCGCCAATATCGCAGCAGCCAAATAGATAGTCGCGAGCAGTAACATAGTAAAGACACCTGTTGTTGTTATCGTCTTTATTATGTTCAGGGTAAGTGTATTTATCCAGTCTTCGTTCTAAAAAACAAAATATAAATGATTAAAATCCAGCAATTAATTTTGTAAATCCGAATATATTGTAGGATGACAGATCTGCATCAAAATACGTGGATCTGGCACCGCTACAAAGCCGAATTTTTCATATAGAGTATGCGCATCAAAAGTTGCCAGCATAAAGCGCCTTAAGCCTTGCAGCTCTGGATGTTCAACCACGGATTGAACAATTGCTTTGCCTACCCCTTTACCTCTGGCACTTTCCTCAACTATCACGTCGGCAAGATAGGCAAAGGTGGCATAGTCAGTTATCACGCGACAAAAACCCTGAAACTCGCCTTTATCATCCAAATACATGAAGCTCAGACTATTTTGAATGGCTTTTTCTAGCAATACTTTAGGCATTTGTTTTGCCCAATAAGAATTAGAGATCAGCGCATGGATAGTATCAAGATGGCGTAAAATTAGAGGAGTATCAGTGGTTATCATTATTGTCCCGGTTAACGGCAAGAATAGAGCTAAAAATTAAGCGATTTTTAGCAAGAAGCAAAGTGAAATTTTCACAGTCATAAATCTTTCATTATTGCGTCACCCTTCCGTCAATAAAGCGGCGTAATCTCCTTTTTGAAGACTCCCCTTGATTGATTTAGAGTTGTTGGCAGTGCTGACTCAGTTAGCACTGCTTTTTTTTTGCTCAATACCAGACATAAAAAACGGCGCTCTAAGCGCCGCTCAATTAACCAAGCTTTTGAATAACTAACCTAAGTTTATTTGATAGGTTGGTGGTTGGTTAAGTTTATTACCCAGTCGGGATAATCCTTTCCACCATGCAAACCCAAACAACAACATCGCTATAATCCAGAGCGAAGCACTCGTTGGCGAGGTGCTTAACTGACTAGCTTGGTAAACTAAAGTCGCCATGATATAAGCAATTGAGGTCGTCCAGCCAATAACAAGCCACATCCATTTACCGCCAGATTCACGTTTAATTGCACCTAATACCGCTACACAAGGGGTATAAAGTAAGATAAAGACAAGATAACTAAATGCACCGATTTGACCATTAAATTTCGCAGCCATTGCAGTAAGTAGCGCAGTGCCACTTTCAGCGCCTGACTCTAATTCGTTAAGTCCTAATGGATCACCAAGGTTTGCGATAAGATCTTTACTATTGTCTACTATGGTCATCAACGCTTCTTTTAACGAAGCCAACAATGAAAACTCTCCACCTTCTTCTTCGACACCGGTATAAAGCGCATCTAAAGTACCGACAATAGCTTCTTTGGCAAACATACCAGTCACAACACCAACCGTAGCAGGCCAGTTTTCCTCTTTTAACCCAATTGGCTCGAAGATTGGCGTGACCACTTGTGCAGCCTTCGCCAAAAGTGACTTATCTGTATTCTCATTGCCAAACGAGCCGTCGGTACCAATCGAGTTTAATGCACTGAGTAAAATAACCACCATGACAATTGTTTTACCAGCACGTTTGATAAAGCCGCTCAGGCGCTGCCAAGTAGTAATGAATATATTGCGCCAAATTGGCATATGATATGCTGGCATCTCAGTAAACGAGGGTAATTTTTGCGTTTTGAATACTTGCTTTCTAAATAAAAAGCCAGAACCTACCGCAACCACTATGCCAAGCAAATACAGACCAAAAACGACATTGGCTCCGTTCGTTGGAAAGAAAGCCGCTGCAAATAACGCATATACCGTCAAACGTGCGCCGCAGGACATAAATGGCGCCATAATAATCGTCAGTAACCTATCTGACTCTCGGCCCATCGTTCTTGACGCCATAACCGCAGGCACATTACAGCCGAATCCAACAATCAAAGGTACAAAAGCATTGCCTGGTAGACCAATGGATGACATCAAACGGTCAATAACAAACGCGGCCCGAGAAAGATAACCACTGTCTTCCAAAATGGATAAGCACAGATACAGCACCGCAATAACAGGGATGAAGGTCGCCACTAATTGAATACCCGCACCAAAACCATCAGCCAATAACACACTTAGCCATTGAGGTGCGCCAATATCTGCCAGCAAGATTTTTACACCATCGATGAGTAAGGCGCCCACGGCGATGTCAAAAAAGTCGATAAATACAGCACCAACATTAACCGCAATAGTAAACATTAAATACATCATGGCTAAGAAAATAGGCACGCCAAGCCAGCGGTTGAGCACAATTTTATCAAGCGTTTCTGTCGTATCTGCACGTTTTGGCGTAATGATACTTACGCCATCAGCCAACTTTTTCACTGCTCGGTGACGAGCAACCGCTTTTTCGAGTGGATCGCTGCTAGTGCTTTCGGTGTTTTCCATCACAGGTGCTTTTGGAAACCGAGTGATCTGTGCGAGTTGTTCCAACAACGCTTCTTGCCCTGTACCTTTAGCACCGTGGAATGGCACTACAGGTAACCCTAACTGTTCAGAGAGTCTTTTTAAATCTAACTTTCTCCCACGCTGTGTTGCGACATCAACCATATTTGCAACAACGAGAATAGGTTTGCCTAATTCTTTCAGCTGGGAAGTTAATACTAGATTTCGCTGTAAGTTTGCGGCATCCACGATGTTAATGATGACGTCAGCTTCATTTTGCTTTAGGAAGTCACACGCGATTTGCTCATCTTGGCTTGGTTCAATTTGTTCCATGCTATAGAGCCCGGGCAAATCTACCAATTCTACGTTTGTGTTTTCTAAAGCAAAATAGCCGAATTTTTTCTCGACAGTTACCCCTGGCCAGTTCCCTACTTTTTGTTTAGAGCCGGTCAGGCGGTTAAATAATGTGGTTTTCCCGCAGTTCGGGTTGCCCACTAACGCAATTTTCATACGTGAGCCCTTAATAACTTATAAAACTTCAATTTCAACGAACTGTGCATCGGCCTTACGCACGCTCACAAAGGTGTCGCCAATTTTCACTTGCATCGGGCATCCAAGTGGGGCGACGTTAATGACTTCTATTTGCTCACCAGGAATAATTCCAAGTGCCATTATTCGACTCAGTAACGCAGTATCTGGATGGGTAAGAGAAGTGATGGTCGCTGCGCTATTTTTGGAAAGTTTATCTAATGTCATTGATTATGAGAACAATTTGCAATAAAAGTATGGGCGCATCATACCTCATTGACTATTTTCTTTAAACTAGATTGCGACAATAATCTATTATTGCTTGTTATTTAAGGTGTTTACTAGTTAAGATGAACTAAACCATTGCCATATGCCTGACTGTATTAAGGGGTCCTGCCAATGAGTAACGACAAAAAAAAATGGACGCTCAAAAGCATTGCGGCGGAATTAGGCGTGTCAAATGCAACTGTATCGAATGCTTTTAACAGACCAGATCAACTTTCTAAATCCAAACGAGAAGAAATTTTAAAAGCCTGTAAAGAATTGGGTTATTTTGGACCTAACAAGGCAGCCCAATCGCTGCGTAAGGGCTCGTTTAACATTGTCGCGCTGGTACTACCCGATAGCGTTGAATATATGGTATCAGATCCCGTTGCAAGTAGCTTTATGCGAGGAGTTGCAAGCGTTTTAGAAGCTCAGCATATTAACCTACTACTGTTCTCAGGCACCGCAGATAATGTCGGAGACATTGTCGATTTCGTCGACGGCTTAATTTGTTATGGCCGCCCGCGTAATCCCAAGTTAATTGAGCATCTTGCGAATGTTAGCAAACAGGTTGTGACAGTTGACTTTGATTTGCCCGCGCGTGCCAGTATTAATATCGACAACCAACAAGCCGCCTTTGATGTAGCGAGTAAAGCACTAAACGACAATAGTGATGTTGCTATTTTTGGTTTGAGATTATTAGACACTGATTTGCTATGCCGCGTATACGAGCAGAACCTAACAGACATAGAGACCTCTATTGCGCATCAGCGTTATAGCGGATATCTCAAAGCCATTGAAGAGCGTGGGTTAACACTTGGCGAAGACAGAGTGTGGAATATTCCTGAAAGCAGCGAAAGGTTTGCAAATATAGCCGCAAAAGAACTACTTAACCTCTCACCAAGGCCTAATACCGTACTGTGTATGAGTGACTTAATTGCACTACCGCTGTTAAGAGAAGCCAAAAAACTTGGTGTAAAGATACCGCAGGAGCTTAAAGTCGTTGGTTTTGATGGCGTTGATGAAGCGCTACGCTTTAGCCCCAGCCTAACTACCATTCATCAAAATAGTGAAGAAAAAGGCCGAGAAGCAGCCAAACTCTTCTTGGATAAAAGCGATGCTAAAGTAATGCTTGGCTATACCTTAAAAATGGGGCAAAGCTGTTAATTGCCCCAAGCTAAATACTTAAATATGAGAAGCTCCTTACGGACAACCGCCTTCCATTTCGAAAAGCACCTCTCCCCAAGGATCATAGAAAGTCCATGTACAAAACTCTCCACCTACACCTCCACCAGAATTGCGACTTGGATATCGCCCAGTAGCTGGCGGTAAATCAATAGCACCATCTGAAGTATCACTACTTTTCACACTCGCTTTTCTATATATATTAAGCGTTTCGATAATGCAATTCCTCATTACGTTTTGGCTTGCAGGACTCTCCCTTAAATGGCGCACGGTTATTCCTGCAAATTTCGTCATGTCTTTGTTTAAATCCATGCGAATACCATTACTAAACTCTAAATTATATACCACTCTATGGTTGCCATTCAGTGCATCATGAAACTCTATATCTATCATTCTTCTTCGCGGTACATACTCTACTTGATCTTTAAATCCAACACTTCCCAAACCTATCTTGAAGCCAAACTGAGTAACACGAGTAGTCTCAAATGCCGCCCCTAAGCTACCATATTCTTCAATTAATTCATTTTCCGCACGTCTTCGTAGAGTCGTTCTTGTCCTATCGTCGAAAGCGAGTTTTGCAGCTCGGGTAATAGCTTCATTTTCACAGTTATTTTCAGATAACGTTTGCTGGCGGCTAGTGCTAGTATCGATAGCCAGCGTAGATTGCATACTTGATGAATTATACTCTTGGGAAACTATCGTTGTTGCTCGGCCCCAAGCATCATAAGACTTGATTAACTCGTCCGCTAATGCATTTGCATGATTTGGTACAGGTAAAATTTGACTTAGAAGCTCCATTTCCGCACTAACCCCTCCTTGATTAGCATGCCATAACTTATAAAGCCACTTCAGCTTCGAGTTTGCATTGATAATTGAGACTTCTTTAGTATCAGAGCAACATTCTTGGATGTGCTCTCTACCAATTACTCCTTCATTTTCATAACACGTCAGTACTGGCAGATACTTTTTAGCAAAGTTTTCAGCGTTACTTGCATCACAAGTATAATATAATTCCGAATCATACATTTCTCTGGCTGAAGCTTCAGCTGTAGCAACCTTAGTTAAAGTTAATATAGCCGCTAGCACCAAACTTGAAACTGACAGGTATTTATTCACTTATATTCTCCTTAATATATAGTCAGCTGAATAAATCCAGATTAGTAAAGCATGAAACCATATAAGGAACAAGAATATTCACAAGCAAACACATTTACCTAACAATTTTGTTTGAAATCAGTCCTGCTGTGATTAAGAATATACAAGATATTACTAAACAAGCCGCTAAGCCATACTCCAAAAAGATCCAACCTGACAGTACTGTACCGAGTAATCGCCCGATAGCGTTCGCCATATAATAGAAGCCCACATCAAGTGACACTCCATCACTATCAGCCAAACTCACAATAAGATAGCTGTGAAGAGATGAATTGATAGCAAACACAATACCAAAGAGAAAAAGTCCACCTACTACGGCTAAGCTTGTCCAGAGCTGCGCTTGAAGTGAGATAGCAATCAACAGCGGAATAGCCGCTAAATACAACGCCCATCCGCTGACTTTACTTGGTGTTGATGCAAACGTATCACGACTAATAAATCTAGGAGTTGTTGATTGCACGATGCCATAACCGATAACCCAAGTAGCCATAAAGCCACCAACCCACCAATGATCCCAACCGAACTGCTGCGACAAAAAGACTGGAAGCGCAACCACAAACCAAACATCCCGTGCGGCAAACAAAAACAATCGCGCGGCAGATAGCATATTAATTGCTCGGCTTTTTGAAAATACATCACTAAATTTGGGTTTGCTTTTAGCCTTGCCTAAATCGCTTTTTAAGCTGATAAGGCTAAACAGCCACACTAATAGCAACATGATTGCCATCAACCACATCGCGCCGGTAAAGCCAAGTAAGGTAAGCAACAACCCGCCAAGGAAAAATCCGACGCCTTTTAGCGCATTTTTAGAGCCGGTAAGTATTGCTACCCACTTAAACAAGGTCCCTTCTTCACCCGATTTTACGATGGCCTTTATCGCACTTTTGGCACTCATTTTATTGAGATCTTTGGCAATACCTGAGAGCGCCTGCGCTGCCATAACATAAGGCACGGTGAGCCAGTGCGTTGGTGCTACCAACATCAATAATGCCACTATTTGTATGCCTAACCCAATATTCATGGTGCGGTTTAAGCCAATGCGTGCGCCAAGCCATCCTCCAATTAAATTGGTGACAACACCAAAAATTTCATAAAAGAGAAATAGCATGGCAATTTCAAGCGGGTTATAACCCAATTGATGAAAATAAAGCACCACCAACATTCTGAGCGCACCATCCGTTAAGGTAAACGCCCAATAGTTGCCTGTCACAATGAGGTACTGCTTGATATCTTGAGGTATATTGCGCAGCTGCATAATGTCTTATTCGCCTAACGACAATCCGACTTTACGTACTAATTCCGCGGTACGATTTGCATAACCCCACTCGTTGTCATACCACACGTACAGCTTAACCTGAGTACCATTAACTACCATTGTAGATAACGCATCGACGATGCTAGAGCGAGGATCCGTTTTATAGTCAATAGAAACTAATGGTCTTGATTCATAACCTAAAATTCCGTTAAGCTCATTAGCAGCAGCTTGCGCCATCCAGTGGTTAATCTCTTCCACTGTGGTTGGCCGTTCGACCTCGAACACGCAGTCTGTTAATGAAGCATTCGCCAATGGAACACGAACGGCGTGACCATTTAGCTTACCTTTTAATTCAGGAAAGATATGGGTAATAGCAGTCGCTGAACCCGTTGTTGTCGGAATTAAACTCATGCCACAGGCCCGCGCGCGGCGTAAATCCTTATGTGGCGCATCCAAAATGGTTTGCGTGTTGGTGATGTCATGAATAGTTGTCATCGAACCGTGTTTTATGCCGATATTTTGTTGCAATACTTTTACCACGGGCGCTAAGCAATTCGTGGTACAAGAAGCGGCCGTAACAATTTGGTGGGGCATGTCGTCGTATAGATGGTCATTCACTCCCATCACGATATTCAATACGCCTTCTTCTTTTACCGGTGCCGTAACAACAACACGCTTAACGCCTTGATCTAAATACTGTTGCAGCAAAGCTTTGGTTTTCATTTTTCCGGATGCTTCGATCACGACGTCACATTGAGACCAGTCGGTTTGCGCAATCTCTTTGTTTTGAGTCACCGACAACACAGTTTCACCTATTTGGATCTGTTCATCTTGAAAAGACACACTGTGATGCCATTTACCATGGACAGAATCAAACTCTAGCAAGTGTGCTAGGGTTTCTGCATTGCCCGCTGGATCGTTAATTTGTACAAACTCGATTTCAGGCCAGTCAAAGCTAGCGCGAAGCGCCAAACGCCCCATTCGACCAAAACCATTGATCCCTACTTTAATCGTCATAAGAACTCCAAAATCTAATTATTAGTTACAGCAAGTTGCCATGCGTGTTGGCCGTTCGCCCATCGCATTTAGCCTCACTAACTCAGCTTTTATATAATCTGGTTGATGCATAACCGTGGCGTTTATCACCGCCTTCATCCATAGCGGTAGCGTTGGGTTTATAGAATAAAA
Organism: Pseudoalteromonas sp. DY56-GL79; assembly: GCF_041414765.1. NCBI lineage: Bacteria > Pseudomonadati > Pseudomonadota > Gammaproteobacteria > Alteromonadales > Pseudoalteromonadaceae > Pseudoalteromonas > Pseudoalteromonas sp. DY56-GL79. The sequence goes on from NZ_JANHZS010000001.1 coordinate 320,321, forward strand.
TACCCATTGTTTTTGCTTGCGATCACATAGAATTCCAGCCTTCTTCAGCTGCGCTAAATGCCGCGAAACCTTGGGTTGGCTATCTTGTTCAAGCGCAGCCATTAGCTCGCAAACACATAGCTCACCTTCCACCATCAACATGGCAAGCGTTTTTAAGCGGATCTCATCCGCTAGGGATTTATAAAATTGCAAGGGTGTAAGTAGCGTATGTTGTGGCTTACCTTCGCGTAGTAGGGAAATAACTTGTTCATTGATGTCGAACAAGGTTTGCTCATAAGCATTACTGCAGCTTCGCTCAGCTGGACTCGCAATATCCCACGCAAGGACATGCTCCCCTTGCAGCTTACCTTCGCATTCAGATTGCACTTCAGAGCATAAAGTTACCACCACATCAAAGTGTTCGTCCTTATACTCATTGAGGTGTTTGCTGTACAGATTGTCCGTATTAACCCCTAAATGGTGTAGCATTGAAAGCGTAGTCGCATTCACACTGCTTGGCTTAGTACCTGCACTATAGGCATGAACATCCGAACCACCATGAAAGTTAGCTAGCGCCTGTGCTAAAATTGACCGCGTTGAGTTCCCAGAACAAAGAAAAAGTAGCTTCATCATCGCATAACAAATTAATTATATAACTTTATTGTTATATAGCTAATTCGCTATGTCAATAACGCTTTATTGATATTTATCTATACATAGCAGCTCACCTAAGATTGCGAGCTGCCACCGAGAATAATTGACTTAATCGATGTTGAGGTATTTAAAGCCAGCTTTCTACGCGCAACTTTGGTTCCTAGATATGGTTAGGAAAGCAGCGATTGAATGTTATAGTCCTGTTCTATGGCGTTTTCAGAAATCTTAATCACGGCTTCATCTTTTGCGAGATCAACTCGCAACTCCGCTTTGGCATTATTGCCCTCCCAAGTTATAACCAGATCTGAGCCTTGGCATGTTAATGCAAAATTGCCATCAAATGCACAACTAGTATTACGCAGTTTAATTAGTGTTTGCAGACCTTTCACGACAGGTTTATCGAGTGCGGCTTCCACCATCGCTACATCCAAATAAGGTCGGTTGATATCGCGTCCAACATTACTTTTTTCTAGGAGCACCATGTCATTTTCCATAGCCAATAGACCACCGTAATAAACTTGTGGTACTCCAGGGCAAAAGAACTGAATTGCTCTTGCTACCAAATAATAAAAATCATGCTTCCCTAAGGCTTCATAATAACTGCAATTGACTTGATACAAGTCAACATTGCTCGCTGCAGCGCCGGTTGCCTTGCGACTTTGGCCTTTACTGTTGCTATGGATTTGCTCAACCAAAGCATCAATTTGATTAGCATCGAGTAACCCTGGTTTATCCCCTTCAGGCCCGGCATCAATAATGCCAATTCCGTCATGAGTATCCAGCACGGTTAGACAGTTACGCGGCGCAATATCCAACCACTTGGCTAAAGCCGAGAAATCTTTATTGAATAAACTGTGTAAAATAAGCGGAGGGAGCGCAAAGTCATAAACACGGTCGACTTTGCTGGCAACCTCCACTTGAGTTTTGTAATAACTGTGAATTTCGGCAATGGTTTCCATGCCAAGCTCATTGGCGCGCTTAGATAATTGATTAATAAAAGCAAAGGCCTCATCAGTCATAAAACAGCTGGTATTTGCGCGTTTGATTGCATACCCTGCGGCATCTAGTCGAATAATTTTCACTCCACTGTCTGCAAACAATGTTAAGACTTTTTCTAAATAAGCGCGCCCCGCTTCTGATTCAACATTAATATCAATTTGGTTATCAGTAAAAGTGGTCCAAAAATCCACAACTTCGCCACTCGCTAACGCCTTTTTAGAAAAGCAACTTCCCGGCCTCGGACGATAAATTACTTGCGCTTGTGCTTGCGTAATCCCATCAGGAAAGACATCTTTCTCTTTTAAAAACATCGACCAAAACGGTGACTTTTGGCCATGAGCCAACACATCTGCAAATTCCGCTGACTCTCCTGACACATGATTAACGATAAGATCCGCCATTACCTCACAGTGCTTGGCAATCAACTTAATATGTTGCCAATCGCCCAATCGTTCATCAACTTTGGCATGATCAATCGGGTCGAAACCTGCGTCACTGCCATCAATTGGGTAGTAAAAAGGCAAAATGTGGACACCACCAAATAGTCCAGCTAACGGGCCCGTTAGTAACGTATTTAATTGTGCAAGGCCGCCGCCAGACAGGCGATCAGCATACGTGATCAACTGAACTTGGTTTTTCATAATTTACTCATTAAAAAAGTTGAGACTTAATCGATTAAGTTATATCTTTAATCATGAACAAACAATAATCAAGTTTTATCGTAGCGTTCTACTAAAAATAATTCGCTTAATGCAGATTAGTATTACACTCAGTCTTATGTAAAGAAGTAGACCAGCTACATAACAAAGCCCTTCAAGAGGTGAACAATGAGCAGCAAGTCGAATCACACTCAGCTCAACACATTGCGCTGGTTAACTTATATGATGTTTTTGATGTTTGCGATGACATCAGACGCCGTTGGCGTGATCATTCCAACACTGATCAGCGAATATCAACTTAGCATGACCCAAGCTAGCGCCTTCCACTATGCCCCAATGATTTTAATTGCCTTTAGCGGCTTATGCTTAGGATTTTTGGCAGATAAAATAGGCCGTAAGCTCACGGTGTTAATTGGCCTTATACTATTTTCATCTGCATGTTTTCTGTTCGCACTGGGTGAAACTTTCACCATGTTTTTAATGCTTTTATGTGTCATTGGGTTAGCCATTGGCCTATTTAAAACAGGTGCCCTCGCTCTTCTAGGTGACATTTCTAACGGCGCACAAGAACATACTCAAACCATGAATAAAGTCGAAGGCTTCTTTGCCATCGGCGCGATAATTGGCCCTGCAATTGTCAGTTATCTATTGATACAGGGGGTGAGTTGGACCTATCTTTATGTGCTTGCTGGTGGGCTGTGCTTAATACTCAGTATCGTGACTTTAAGCACTGAGTTTCCCAAGTTTAATACCGCTCATGCACAAAACAATGCAGGCCTATCTCATACAGCAGCCATGCTCAAGAACAAATATGCACTTGGCTTTTCCCTCGCCATAGCACTCTACGTTGCAACTGAAGTCGCAATTTATGTCTGGATGCCCACTTTATTACAGGATTACCAAGGTGATTTAACTTGGCTTGCAACTTATGCGCTCACCATCTTTTTTATTTTACGTGCAATAGGTCGCTTTATGGCTGTATGGTTACTCGCTAAGTATCGTTGGCAAAGCGTAATGCTAACGCTGAGCTTTGCTATATTTGTATGCTATTTTTTAACTTATCTTTATGGTGTTAATGCCGCTATCTATACGCTCCCGCTAAGTGGTTTATTTATGTCTATGATTTACCCAACATTAAACTCAAAAGGGATCTCTTGTTTTGACAAAGCTCAGCATGGCTCTGTTGCTGGTGTGATGCTATTCTTCACCGCGCTTTCTGCTGCGCTAGCACCACTTCTGATGGGCATGGTGAGCGATTACTTTGGCCATGTTAGCTATGGCTTTGTACTTGCGACTGGGTTTGCATTTTTACTCTTTGCGGCCATGTTGTACAACTGGTTAAAGGACCCTGCCCGCTTACCATTGAGCAAAAACGCTAAGTTGCAGCGAGTGTAACCCCTCCAACCACAAATATTTCGCGGGTTAAAATTCATAAAAACCAAAGCATTAAAATTTTGTTTGAATTATTGATTAATTTTTAATTGCAACCAAATTAAATTGTGCTAAAAATAAACTTAATCGATTAAGTTTATTTTTAATAGACCGCACGAGTTTGACAACGATAACAAGAGGCAAATGATGACAACAATCAAAACCACCCTATTTACACTCAGCGCACTCACGCTTGCAATCTCTCACTCGGCGGCCGCTGAAGAAAAAGCACACACAAAGCCTGCCGATGGCTTCGAGAAAATAGTCGTAACGGGTGTTCCAAAGCGAACAACCATTATGGAATCGAGTGTTTCTGTTAGCAGCATAGGGCTGGAGCAAATCTCTGTTGCAACCCCCAGAACTACCGCTGAAGCATTCAAACTAATTCCTGGTGTAAGGTCAGAATCAACCGGTGGTGAAGGTAATGCAAATATCGCTGTACGTGGTCTTCCTGTCGCATCCGGTGGCGCTAAATTTTTGCAGCTACAAGAAGATGGCTTGCCGATTCTGCAATTTGGTGACATTGCTTTTGGTAACGCCGATATTTTTATGCGCCTTGATAATACCGTGGAGTCAATCGAGTCTATTCGTGGCGGCTCGGCTTCGACTGCCGCCAGCGACGCTCCCGGAGGTATTATTAACTTGATTTCAAAAACGGGTGAAAATGAGTCAGGCAGTGTTGCCACCACGTTTGGTTTAGATTATGACGAGTTTAGAACTGATTTTGAGTATGGGAGTTATTTAAGTGACGACATAAAATTTCATATTGGTGGCTTTGTGCGCCAAGGTGAAGGCCCACGTGACACCGGCTATACCGCAAATAAAGGCGGCCAACTCAAAGCCAACATCACCAAGGAATTTGAAAGTGGCTACGTTCGTTTGTATATAAAACACCTTGATGATAAAACAGCAGGCTACCTTCCTATGCCTATGTATTCTAATGGCAACTCCATCAGCGGCTTTGATGTACTGTCAGATACCCCTCACTCTGTTTATTTCACCGCCACGCAAGGCTTAGGTGGTAACAATCAAATTCGTCAAGGGGATATGCGAGACGGAATGCACCCTGTTGTTGATAGTATCGGCTTTGAAGCAAATTTCAAACTAGGTAATGACTGGCAAATCGAAAACAGGTCCAGAAAGTCGAGTATCTCAGGCACATTTATGTCGCCTTTCCCTGCTGAGGTCGCTAATAGCCAAGCAATTGCCGAGAGCATAGCCGGTACCGGTGCAACACTCACCTTTGCCAACGGACCAAAAGCGGATCAAGCGTTCAATCAAGCACTACTAATGCGCGTTCATACCTTCGAAGTGGAAATGAATGATTTCGACAACATCATGAATGACCTAAAGCTCACCAAATCATTTGGTACTGACACGTCACTCACCTTCGGCTATTTCATGTCATCGCAAAATATCAATATGTCTTGGTTATGGAATTCATACTTGCTCGAGGTTAAAGGAGATAACGCAGCGCTTGTCAACGTGGCCGCTGCGGATGGCACAGTATATTCTGAAAACGGATTATATGCCTACGGTACGCCCTATTGGGGAAATTGCTGTCAGCGCAACTACGACACTGAATACGATACTCGTGCCCCATATATCGCCTTTTCAACAAAGCTCGGCGATATTTCAGTTGATGCGAGTGTGCGTCATGATTCAGGTAAAGCGACAGGTACATTTGCAGGTGCTGTAACATCTCGTGTAGATATCAACCGTGATGGCACTATTTCAAAGCCAGAGGAGCAAGTTGCGGCCATCGATCTCGCTAACCCCAATGTAGTTAATTACGATTGGAGCTACACAAGCTACTCTGTCGGCGCAAACTACCAAATGACCTCTAGCAGCGCCATATTCGGCAGATTCAGTGAGGGCGGTCGTGCAAATGCAGACAGACTATTGTTCGGTAAAGTGAATATTGATGGCAGTGTTGCTGATGAAGATGCTGTGGATGAAGTGACACAATATGAATTTGGTATCAAACAAAAGTTTGAACAAGGTCGTCTATTTGCAACTTTATTTTACGCCGAAACAGAAGAGCAAAACTTTGAGGCAACCAGCCAAAAGTTCTTTGACAGGCAATACGAAGCACAAGGTATTGAACTTGAAAGTGTCTATTTTATTGGCTCCTTCGACTTACGAGGTAGCTTAACTTGGACTGATGCTGAAATCGCAAAAGATGCACTCACTCCCGTAGTCGAGGGTAACACGCCAAGGCGGCAAGCTGACTTTGTTTATTCCTTATTGGGTAAATATAACTTCGATCAAGGTGCTATCGGTTTAAGCCTCATCGGCACCACTGACGCGTACGCACAAGACAACAACGAGTTAAAATTTGACGGTTACACTCAGGTCAACGCGTTTGCAAGTTATGATCTGACTGAACGCTTCAATATCGCGTTAAACGTAAACAATCTCTTTGATACCACTGGATTAACAGAAGCCGAGGAAGGCGTAATTCCAACTAACAATATTATTCGCGCTCGCAGTATTAACGGCAGAACTACGTCTGTCACTTTAAAATACCGTTTCTAATTAGGGGTAGTAGTTATGCAATTAACATGTTTTGGCGAGATGCTTATCGATTTGTTACCTACCGGCGACGGTAGCTTTAAACCTATTGCTGGCGGCGCTCCAGCGAATGTGGCGGTAGGCTTTGCTAAACTTGGTGGCAGTGCTCGGTTTGTGGGAGGCTTCGCTGAAGATCCCTTTTCGCTGCAATTAAAATCAACCTTGGCGCTATATGCTGTTGGAACTGAATATTGTGTATCCATAAGTGGAGCGCAAACCGCCTTGGCCATCGTCCACCTCGACGCCCAAGGAGAACGAAGCTTTTCGTTTTACCGCGACAATACCGCAGATATTGCAATCCGCCCAAAAGACTTTGAGCATTTGCAATGGCCAGATCACGGGATATTTCATTTTTGCTCAAACACGCTTACCGATGCAGAAGTTACAAGTACCACCATGGCGTTATTAAAGTCTGCTGCGGCTCATAATCAATTAATTTCATTTGATGTTAACCTGCGCTTGAATCTATGGCAGGACTTATCTTGCTTATCCGAACGTATAGAAGCTTGCTACCCCTACGTCGACATATTAAAAGTGAGTAAAGATGAGCTGAGATATCTTGCTGAAGAAAAGAACATGAGAGAAGCTAGCTATTTAGATTGGTTACTTAGTATCGGCGTACAAGCGGTGATCTCAAGCGATGGGCCAAATCCTTGCAGTGTATTAACAGCTAAAGACTTTTATTCCGTCGCCTCTCCTACTATTGATGCGGTTGATACAACCGGCGCTGGGGATAGCTTAATGGCAGGGTTTCTATTTCAACTCAGCCAACACGGGATCTCAAAAGATACACTCGTGCAAAACTTCCCAACCGTAAAAAAGGCACTTAGCTTTGCTGTGAAATGCGGTGCGTTTACTTGTGAACACAAAGGTGTCATGCCCTTTATGCCAACGCTTATAGATGTGTCTGAACGGTTTTCTTCCTTCAACCCTGAGGCTTTGTTAGGTTAATACCTAAAGCGGGAAAAGGTTTTCCCGCTGTTTTATTATAAAAATCGAGGCTTAGAAACCTGTTTCATAGTCAATATGAGCAGAGTTTGTCGTCTCGTATGTACCATCAGTATAAAGAATAGTTGCAGTCGCATTGTACTGACGATAAGCACGAATGGTCATGTTACACGTTGTACCACCGCTGCAACTCGCATCACCATTCCAAATTACTTTGCTAATCGCTTTAGTGGCATTTGCGATATAGAATTTACCAGAAGTTGAATTACCGAAAGAAAAATCAATTCCTGAACAATAGCTAGTGCCGTTACCCGATACATTACCACCCGACTTAACATTGAGAGAGCATCTTAAGTCAGCAGCTTGAGAACTAAACGACAGGGTACCCATTACTACCAATGCTGAAGCAATTAATACTGTTTTCATTAATATGTCCTTTATTTATGTATTAGTTTACAACCAACTGTATTGGTCAAAAAACAACCTAACACAACAATAGTAAGAAACTCAATTATTTTAACCTATAATAAACCTTAAAATTACAAACAATTCAAAAGGCATTAAATCGAGTAAGTTCATGAGAAGTGATATAAACGGTGAAGAGACAAGCTATAGAGTATCGAAATAATAGACTAAATAAAAAAGGCCGCAGCGGCGGCCAAACACATCATGGGTAAAACAATGAAGGGATGTAAGTGTGAATACACGAGTCATTCTATGTGAATTATCATAAATTAAAATCACATTATAAAGATTGTTATCATCGCTTTTTTCGAATGGTCTATTTCTGCTACGCTCGTGATACAATCGCGAAATTAAAAACTACAACAAATTGTCTATGCCATTACTTTGGATTGTTACTTTACTTTGGGCGTTCTCATTCTCTTTGATTGGTGTTTATTTGGCAGGCCAAGTCGATGCTTGGTTTAGCGCTTTGTCTAGAACCTTGCTTGCAGCAATTGTGTTTATTCCATTTTTGAAATTGAACTCGGTAAATAAAGAGTTGATAATCAAGCTGATGGCAATCGGTGCAGTGCAGATTGGTCTGATGTATGGCTTTTACTATCATTCTTTTTTATACCTAAGCGTACCTGAAGTGTTGCTATTCACTGTGATGACACCCATCTATATTACTGCACTCAATGACTTACTAAACCGGTCGTTCAATGCCACCTTCTTGCTGTCTGCGCTCATAGCTATCATTGGTGCAATCACCATTAGATTTACAGAGCTTACAAGCGACTACCTTTTTGGCTTGCTTCTAGTGCAAGGCGCAAACCTTTGCTTTGCAATAGGCCAAGTAAGTTACAAACGCTTAAGTAACCATTACCAGCTGGTACATCACCAAAGCTTCGGTTTTTTCTTTATTGGTGCGTCCCTCGTGCTCGCCATTGGGTTTATGTTATTCGGCAATCCCCAGCAACTCCCAAGTACTAATCTACAATGGGGAATACTGATTTATTTAGGCTTGATTGCTTCAGGTGTAGGATATTACGTCTGGAACTTAGGACTGACCCGCGTCTCGGTGGGTGAGCTCGCGGTAATGAACAATGTGCTGATCCCAGCTGGGATCATTGTCAATTTGCTGATTTGGAACCGGGAAGCTGACCTCATTCGTCTTGGAATTGGCAGTACCATTATTTTTGCGGCATTGCTCTATAGTAAAAGCGGTGTAAAAGTATAGCCGCTTTGACTTATTTACCGGATTCGACAGAGTCAAACTCCATTTGTGAATTGAAACACGCCAAGGCTTCAATATCTTGATATGGCTCTGTTGACCAACATGTTTTTCTAAAGCGCTCATACACTTCACGAAAAGGTGTACAAATTAGCTCAGATTCATCCATCATAATACAGCTAAAGTCTTCAGACTTTACTATGATATAGAGATACTCACTTCCGCCTTCTTCAGCAAAAAATACGGAATCCCAAAAGTAGCCTTTCTGTCGCATCTCTTCTCTCGGAAACGCAATATTATCCTGCATATAAGCAAGTAATTCATCCACTTGAGGACGAGCATTCAAGTTTAATTTTATCTTTAGCAGTTTTGTTTCCATGGAATAAGATTAACTCCTCCAACCTTTAACCATTTTGGTACTGAGCATAGCTTCCTTCATTTTTTATTCCTATTTTCTACTTATCATTTTCGTAATAACGACTATACCTAATTCCCCCAAACGGGCCCAACTATAAAATTAGTAAAATGTAACAAGCTGTTTTGCTTAAGATAACCATTAACGCCCATGAGCCAGATCTACCGAGTTAGGTATTTGACGAAAATTTCGTTAATATCTAGAGAAAAATAAAGTAAAAATATGATGACAAGAATCGTACAACTATTCCCTCTTTGGGCCATTATTTGCTCAGTAACCGCTTATCTTTTTCCGACTCTATTTAGCGCGTTTAAAGGCAGTATTATTCCGTTATTAATGTTGATCATGCTGACAATGGGTTTAACCCTGACTACAAAAGATTTTTTACGCGTGCTCGACAACAAAAAAGCCATGTGCATTAGCGTGCTGCTTCAATTTACAGTGATGCCAAGTGTTGCCTACTTGATTGCAACCACAATGAGCTTAGAAACTGACCTACTAATTGGTATGATTTTAGTGGGCACGGTTGCTGGCGGCACGGCAAGTAACGTTTTGTGTTATCTCGCCAAAGGAGATGTCGCGTTATCGATTTCTATGACCGCGATTAGTACTTTACTCGGCGTGTTCTTAACGCCACTACTAACCACATTGATGATAGGCCAGGTGGTTGATATTCAGTTTTCTGATATGTTGATGAGTCTGCTAAAGATTGTGCTACTTCCTGTGGCTGTGGGCGTTGCTTTCAATACCTTGCTTGCCAAACCACTGGCGCATTCTGTTATCAAAACAACTCCGATACTACCTTTACTTTCAATGCTTTCAATCGTTTTTATCATTGCGGTGATCGTTGCTCTTAATCAACCTAAACTTGAAAGCATCGGGCTCGTTATGCTGGTTGCAGTGATCCTGCACAATACCGCAGGGCTACTTTTAGGCTATTTCATTCCAAAACGGCTCGGTTTTGACGAAAAAGTATGTCGCACCATGGCCTTTGAGGTGGGCATGCAAAACTCGGGGCTTGCTGTTGCGCTTGCCATGAAGTTTTTTACTCCTGCGGCGGCCGTAGCAGGTACCCTATTTTCTATTTGGCATAATGTCAGCGGCTCAATATTAGCAGGAATATGGCGACGAAGCGCCACCAGCTCATCTGATAACAATAAAGCCTAACATCAAATGTTAGGCTTTTGGTAATTGCTTATAAAAGTGAATTTTGCAATCTGATGAGCCGTGGATTTGTTCACATTTTACAATCTGGTAATCGCGGCTTATTAGCATTAATAGCATGTTTTTAAATAGATTTCTCGACTTTACTCTGATAGCGCTATAGCCTTGCGTTTGGCACCACGTTTCTTGCATCATCAACAGCTGCTTGGCAATACCCTTACCGCGATATTCTGGCACTACCGCGCCTAACCAGCTATAAAACTCGTTATTTGGCAGTTCGTGGCCCAACTTATATCCAACAGGCATACCTTGAACGTACGCCACCAGCAACAAGTGCTGTTTATCTCGCAGTTTGTCTACGACTTCCTCACCCTTTCTTGGCGTGGCAAATTCAGGAATTTGGTTTTCTATCGCAAGGAGGTCATCTATCGAGCCGACTTTATATTCTAGATTCATATTAATGTCTGTGTAATTGAAAAGGTATCGCCAACAGTCACTTCGGCATAAGCGCCGTTAATCAGCGTTAAATTCGGCGCTTGATGGCCTATATCCACATCGTATAGCACGGGGAAATCGCAACCAGTAAAGACTTTTTGCAATGCATCTAGGTGCGTCCAGTCACTATCTTTTGCCAGCGGCTCTGGATTTCGACCAATCAAAACTCCAGCGACTTTCGAAAACCAACCTCGTAATTTAATACTTTGCAGCGCACGATAGTATGCCGCTGGCGGCATTTCACCATTTTCAAAATATAAGATAATCGACTCATCAGGGTGCGCCTGTGAAAAAGCGTCCAGATCAAAATATTCCGTACCAGCCAATAACATGTGAATATCCAAACAGCCGCCTAATAATCGACCAGCAAACTGCTGCCGGTGATTGCCAATGGCCAAAATACGCCATTGAGTGCTAGCGGATAAGTTAAATCCAGCATCGGGAAAGTCAACAAAACTGAGTGGCTCAGCTTCAAAATGTGTCGAGGGAAATTGCGTAAAAGAGTCATTAGGCGCGCGCCTCAAATGGTTAAAAAGTCCAACCGTTAATGCGTCTTGTTGATGGACATTTAATTGCATAAGGTTAGTCGCATGCACGCTTGCCCAGCCTAGTTTGCAAGTCACTGCGCTCAGCAAAGTGCTGACATCAGAGAAACCGATGAGCCATTTTGGCGGAGCATGCGCCAACTTCTCCCAATCAAGCAATGTCAGTAAATCCATTGCAATTGCACCGCCCCATGGCGGCATAATCGCGTCTATTGTGTCATCGAGTAAGTATCCCATAAGCTCATTCGCACGGGTTTTGACATCCGCGCTAACGTAGTTGTGGTTATCTCGCAGGCATTCACCAACCACGAGTTCAAAACCTTGTTGCGCGAGATAACCCAAAGCGTTGTCTAATCTCTCGTGCATAGCAGCAGGTACGCCCGCTGAGAATGCCGTGATCGCAATTTTACTGCCCGCTTTCAACGGTTTAGGATACTTCATCATGATTTCCGTTATTTTTTTGCTTATCCTACCTGAATTTCCGCTTTTGCATACTTTAAATTCTCCCGTTTCGGGCGAGCGATCAAGTATAGAAAGGTTAACGGCCCCAAGCGTCCAATCAGCATTAAAAAGATGATTACCGCTTCACCGGGTTCGGACAATGAGCCGGTGATCCCTCGAGATAAGCCAACCGTGCCTAATGCCGACACCGCCTCAAACGTGATATCCGTTAAATTTGCCTGCTCGGTGATCGTTAAAATAAGGGTTGCGAGCATCACGGTAAAAAAGTACACCACGGTGAGACTAAGCGCCTTAAATACCGTTTCAGGCGAGATCTGTCTGTGTCCGATAGCGACTTGATCTCTGCGTCTCAGATAAGCGTAAGTTGCCATTAATAGCACCACTACTGTGGTTATTTTAAGACCACTGGCGGTACTCATAGAGCCGCCCCCTATTATCATTAACCAAATGGTCATCACGGTACTTTCGTCATTCACCAGCGCAAAGTCGATACTGTTAAAGCCCGCTGTACGTGGCGTCACCGCTTGCATCCAGGCAGTGATAACTTGCTCGGACAACGGCAAGGTTCCAAGGGTCTCTGGGTTATGTGCTTCAAAAAGCCAAAATAAGCTAAATGCCAGCACATTTAACACCGTGGTTGCTATCAACACTAACTTAGTGGCAGATCCAAAGCGGCTCCAACGGCGTCTTTTCACTATATCCATCAACACCACAAATCCAAGTCCGCCAATCACAAATAACCCTGATATCACAAGATTAACGACCCAATCACCACGAAAACTGGTTAGGCTGTCATCATGCAATGCAAATCCGGCATTGTTAAAAGCCGAAATAGTGTAGAAGAAGCTTTGCATTATCGCATCACCAAGCGGTAGCGTTTGATACCAATGGGCAAGCAAAATGGTAAACCCTATAGATTCGATGATCAGCGCATAAACTAACACGCATTTGGCTGTATCAACCAACTGATCAAATCGAGCAATACCAAAGCTTTCTTTTACGATTAGTTGTTTACTAATGTCCATTTGCTGCCCCATCCCCCGCAGCACCACAACCGTAATGGTCATAAAGCCAAGTCCACCGATTTGAATAAGACTGGCAATAACGAGATGGCCAAAGGTCGTAAAATCATTTGGCGTACTCAAAACGGCAAGTCCTGTCACCGTTACCGCGGAAGTTGCAGTAAATAATGCTTGCATTACTTTGATGTCTTGGGTGTGTGCTATCGGTAGCAACAGTAAAATAGTACCTAAAGCTATCAGCCCACAAAATCCAATAAACAGAACTGCTGGGGGGCTTAACCTCAGCGGCTTTTTGTGGGCTTTGGGCTTGCTATTTGGATAGGGGTAATAGTGGGGACTCCATGTTTTCATTACGCCCCCAGTTTTTGCGCGATAGAATTTAACGCTTTTAACTGACCGTTGAGGATCACTTTATCATCTTCGTTGATCAAAAATGACTCTGCCGGATTGCTATAACACGCTTTGCCGCGCTGCACTAACACAGCCTTGATTTCGCCCTTTGCACGCTTTAATAGCGTTGCCAAAGATTGCCCGCAGCTTAATTTATTCACGATGACTTCCACCATGTAAAAGCCGTGCCCCAACTGCATATATTGATTGACCATAGGGTAATTCAGTGTTTGTGCAACCTTGATCCCCATTTCTTCTTCAGGGTGGATCACACGTGTTACGCCTAAACGGGATAAAATTGTGTGATGCGCTTCTGAGCTGGCCTTTACCCAAATTTGCTCAACGCCTAAGTTCTTTAGCGAAAGTACACATAAAATGCTCGCTTCTAGGTTTTCACCAATGGCGACCAGCACTGCTTTGCTTCTCGTAATATCTAGTTGGCGTAATGCCGTTTCATCGGTCGCATCCAAAGAGGTGGCATAATCAATATGCTCAACAACTTGGTTCACCACACGTTCGCGACTATCTACTCCTATCACTTTGTTTCCAAGCCGCTTTAATTCCAAACAAGCCGCAAAACCAAATCGACCTAAACCAATAACTACAAATTGTGCCATAACAACCTCTATATACTCCGTTATGAGAAATGCTTATTGAGCGGTAAAAGTAAAAACCGATAACCAACCCCGGGCTCAGTTTCTATGATTTTTGGTGTAGCAGCATCGTCACTGAGTTTCTTACGTAATTGGCTGACCACAATCCGTAAATAGTGACTATCTTCCACATGGCTTTCGCCCCAAATTTGCTTTAATAAGGTTTGCTGACTGACTAATTCTTGTGCTCTTTGTGCAAGCATACTGAGTAGTGCAAATTCCTTTTTCGATAGCGCTAATGGTGCGTTATCCATAATGACTTGATGCTTTTGTAGATCTATCATCAACTTGCCATAATCGATGGCAAGCAAGCGTTTGTTTGGTACTAAATCTCGTAATAACACTTTGACGCGTACCACCAGCTCTTTGATGCTAAAAGGCTTCGTCAGGTAGTCGTTTGCGCCGCCCTCCAGCAGTTTAATCTTCTCAGCCTCTTGATCTCGTGCAGTTAAGATCAATACAGGTAGCTTGCTGGTTTCTCGGATCTTCTTCAAAATGCTATATCCATCAAAATCTGGAAGCCCGAGATCTAAGATTACTAAGTCTGGCAGCTCACCCTTTAACACCGACATGGCTTCCCTTCCTGTGCTGGCTTCCACATAATTCAGCCCTTCAGCTTTTAATGCTAAGCGGATAAAACGACGGATCTCTTCTTCATCGTCAATCAATAAAATGGTGTGAGTCATCAATGCGCCTCCTCTTTTGGCAAACTAACTTCCATTGTGCAGCCTTGCGTCGTCGGCAAAATGCGAATATCACCGCCATGCGCACGAATAATACCCCTCGCCACACTCAGCCCTAAACCACTACCACCGTCTTTGCTGGCGCTTTGTCGAAACGAGCTAAAGGCGGTAAAGACTTCCTTTTGCCGAGCAACGGGGATCCCAGGGCCGTTATCCTGAATAAATATCAACAACGCTTGCTGCGTTTCTCCTAAGGAAATCTCAACCCGCTCTCCATCGGGACTAAAGGTGACTGCATTTTCGATTAAGTTAAACAGGGCTTGCTCAATGAGTGCAGCTTGTATCGTGAGAATTGGACTCATATTCTGTGGCATTCTCGAGACGCATGGCGCGCCTAACCGCAAAATCACGTTATCAATCAAGACATCAATAGACGTAGGTTGCTTCAAAAGCGAAAGCTCATCTCCCTGATGCTGTAACTTGGTGGCTTGCAAGATATTTTCGATATAGCGAAACAAACGGAGGCTTTCTGATCGTGCCGACCCCAACAGCTCATTTTGCTCATCTTGGTCTAACTTATCACGATAGGTTTCTAGTGTTTCGAGTGCTCCCATCACCGCAGCGAGCGGTGTGCGTAAATCATGAGAAACCGACAACAAGATATTGGAGCGTACATTCGCAACTAAAAGCTGCTGTTTTTGCTCTTTGATATAACTAGATAAGTAGCTGGTAGCTAATGCCACAGCGATAAATACCACTAAATTGACCACGTCTTCTGTGTTATTCATATGAAGCGTGTATCTGGGGTCTGTAATGAAGAAGTTGAACACTAGACTGCTAACAATCGCCACCCCCAGCGCCATCCAACGTTTCGCGATAAGAGAAACAACAACAACCCCCAACTGTAATACCAGCAGTACACTGATCGCCGAATGTAACAGCGAGTCTAAGGCAACGGCAAAGGCGCTGGTTAACAGCAAAATCAGAAAGCTAACGAGGTACTCGTTCTTGGCAATAAATCCATTCTCGGAAAACATAGTGACTCCAACTTGCGCTATGTCTTTATTCTATCCTTGTCGAAATTCCGTTGCCGTATAATTTGCGTAAAATTTACTTAGCTTTAGGCTAGTTAGCACAAGAGCCTGTTTATCTATCAAGCTTTTTTTGCATGTTGATGATAAAAAGGCTAAGCGCATATCTGATAAAGCCATTGTGATACGCTGGCACAAGCTGTTTAAAAGCAACTGGGTAACTTAGAAATTCATTGAAGAATGGCCGAGAGCGAGTACTGACCACTTATTGTAAAAAACTCAAAAAACGACAGCGCACAAACCTAGCAAATTGTGAACGTTTGCTGGCTGGACCAAATAGAGGCTTTAGCAATAACTCCTCAAGCTGCGTTAACCGTAGCCTCCCTCATACCGTGCGCGATAAGCTGATTTTGGCGTCGAGAAATACGTAAACGCCAATAACTAGTCGCTCCTGAAACCAATTTAATTTATTGAATTACTTGAAGATCTAAACGATCTTACTACCCTCAAATTGCAGCTTTTTTGAATCACATGGCGAAAACCGAGAACTAAAATGAGAAACCTGATGAAGCGTGGAGTTCATGTGCAAGCAGCCGTTGCCTGTGGCATCACAAGTAAAGGGCCTTGGCGCAGCTCCAAAACACCCGGTATTCAACAGGCTTTAAGCTTAAATTATCTGAAAAACGAGGGACTATATTCACTCAGAGACGGATGGATAAAAGTACATTACCCAAACGGGTAATCTGTTAGATGAAACGCCCTGTGCGGACCCGCATGCAGGGTGTTGTGGGGGCTGAGGGCTAGATACCCTCGGCTACCCGATTAGGCCTTTTTTTCATAAATTTTTCGGATTTTTTCGACTTCATTTACTAATGGATCTCTATCGACTTCCCCACCAGAATAAGCCTCTATATCAATGTAGCTTATTTCCGTTACAGTCTTATTTGCGTATTCATAAGTTGCGGTAACACTAAATTCCGCAGGACAACTAGACGATGCCTCATCACCTAGAATCAGGAAACTTTGAGCTAATGGAAAAACTAGCTCACTATTTGGCGAAAATTGCTGAATGGGTAAAGTAAATGCTTTTAAAGTACGTAAATTCTTATTTGGTTTTGCCGCCTCATTAAATTGGTAGAAATCACGATCTAATTCCAACCTTAAATTTTTAGCGCCAACCAACCCTGTATTTTTTATGCTTAAATATATAACAGGAGTATGTTTCTTAAGTAAGGGTTGAATAGTGATATAAGGTCGAGTTAATGCTTCAGTTTGAAGCTGACTTTCTCTGATAGATTCTTCACTCAATTTAACCATACGATGAGTTAAAAATGCGTAAATTGCAGTTAAGAAAACCAAAATAGCTGTTAAGCATTCCATTGGATTTTCTTTAACGAAGAATAAAAAACTTTCCATGCGACGACTCCCTAGGCCTAACGCCGCAAATAAACGGCAAAAATTAGTTGGCTAAACTTGTGAGGCACGAACAAAGCCAACTGATTTTTGTCCGCCCTTTTTAATTTGCTTTGTTATATGCGTTTACTCAGAAGTTTTAGTAAATTTATATTCACAAGAAACAACCGCTGCGCATAGCCCACTAAATGCTAAAACACATACTGAAGAAACCATTCCCCAAATTGAAACCATAATCGCAGGTCCGCTACTATTTGATACTGTCATAGTAATTCCGTTTCCAAGATCTTTAGTACCACCAAAGCCACTAAAAGCACCATAAATACCGATACAAACAGTAATTATTAATAAAATATAACTAAGAACTCCAAGTACGCGGGATGCAATAAGTAATCCCTTAAGGTTCTCAGTTTGGATTTTTGAGTATGGGTATAGTTTCATATTATTCCTTTAATTTAAAAGTAACTCCGATTTGGAGACGCATATAGACATAATGACTCCCACACGGTGTTAGCCTCCGCTTTTCGTGGGTTAGCTTAATTCAAAGCCAGAGCCATAATTAGTTTGTCAAATAACTAAACAGCAGAGGCTAACATGAATAAACATAGCACACTTTTTATCGCTCTTGATACACATAAAGAATTCAACGAAGTCGCCTATATTGAAGAACATAGAGGCGCAAACGCTGTTCACCTTGGCCGATTCTCCTCTTCCAAACTGGCCGTTCAAAAGCTCGTTCGCCAATTCGAATCTAAATACCCTGGCGCAACCCTTCACTTTGTTTATGAAGCGGGACCATGTGGTTATTGGATTTACCGATTAATTACCAGTCTTGGCCACTTCTGTTACGTGGTCGCTCCTTCGCTTATTCCTAAAAAGCCTGGCGAGCGTATCAAAACTGATAAACGCGATGCACTTAAGCTCGTAAAACTCCTCAAATCTGAAGACCTAACACCCATTTATGTCCCTGAGCCGGAAGATGAAGCCATCAGAGATTTATCTCGTGCTCGAGAAGTCGCCATGAAAGACTTAAAAGATGCTAAATATCAATTAAAAGCGTTGCTGCTTCGCAATAATATTAACTACAAAGGCACCGCAAATTGGTCGCAGAAACATTTACGTTGGCTCACTGAGCTGGTGCTTCCACATCCCGCACAGCACATTGTCTTACAAGAATTTCTGCAAACAATTACCGAGCGAATAAGCCGACTTGAACGACTAGATAATGAACTGACACATCACGTTCATCAGTGGAGCGGTAAATCGCTCGGTAAATCGCTGACACCCACCACTAATTTGCACCTTCCTAAGATACCGCCTAAGCTTTAATTCTGCACTCAAAGGATTGAGGAAACCAAACTATGGCTATTGCCCGTAAAAGACAAATTAGTTTAACCGACACCAAATACTACCACTGTATCTCCCGTTGCGTAAGGCGTGCTTTTCTGTGTGGTGAAGATAAATTTACTGGGGTAAATCGCTGACACCCACCACTAATTTGCACCTTCCTAAGATACCGCCTACGCTTTAATTCTGCACTCAAAGGATTGAGGAAACCAAACTATGGCTATTGCCCGTAAAAGACAAATTAGTTTAACCGACACCAAATACTACCACTGTATCTCCCGTTGCGTAAGGCGTGCTTTTCTGTGTGGTGAAGATAAATTTACTGGCAAATCATACGAACACCGCCGTGATTGGGTTGAAGAAAAGCTCTTGATGTTGGGCTCTGTGTTTTGTATTGATATCTGTGCTTATGCCGTGATGAGTAATCACACTCACATTGTTTTATATGTTGATGATAGAAAGGCTGAGCGCCTGTCGGATGAAGCGATTGTCATACGATGGCACAAACTGTTTAAAGGTAATTGGATAAGCCAAAAGTTTATTGAAGGTGAGGCTCTCAATGAATCGGAGCAATTGATATTCGACGAGCTGGTTGATGAGTACAGAGAAAGGCTCGCAGATATTAGCTGGTTTATGCGAGTGCTTAACGAAGACATCGCCCGCCGAGCAAATAAAGAAGATAATTGTACAGGCAGATTTTGGGAAGGACGATTTAAATCCCAAGCATTACTGGATGAAGCTGCACTGGTAGCTTGTCTCGCATACGTAGACCTAAACCCCATTAGAGCCAACATCGCCGCAACACCTGAAACCTCAGACTACACCAGCATCAAAAAGCGAATTGACCATGCGAAATTAGGTAAACAGCCAAAAAGCCTACTACGCTTTGCTGGCAGCCCAAGAAAACATATGCCGAAAGGACTGCCTTTTGAGCTCAAATCCTATATTGAGTTGGTTGAACTCACAGGCCAATGTATTCGCGCCGACAAGCGAGGTCATATCTTTGAGTCACAACCCATACTCTCTCGATTAAATATCGAACCTGAAAACTGGATAAAACTCACTACACAATTTTCACGGGTATTTCACGGTGCAGTTGGTCGAGAGCGGACAATAACCGCTTACTGCGAAACACTTCAAAAACG